>NZ_JAAGNX010000001.1:348747-697495 GCF_010500615.1 Oceanipulchritudo coccoides | reverse complement strand
GAAGCGCCGACTCATTAAGGCCGATCAGGCGCTATTCCATTGTTTGAGACGGACTTGAATGAAATCAATCACCGCTTCATGGACCTCACGGTCGTTGTTTTCAACGGGCAAGGGAGCCCCGAATTCCAGATGGACCGGACGATCGGGATAGAACCTGCCATAATCCTTGAGCCGCTTCCCATTGGTCCAGGCATCTGTCTTCAGGGCAAGCGGGATCACGGGAACCCCGGCCCGCTTGGCCAGCTTGACCCCGATCGTGTTGAAGGAGGCCGGGTCAAAAATGGGTGACCTCGTCCGCTGGGGAAAGATGACCAGGGAGATGTTGTTGGCCAACCGTTCCTTGCCTCCGTCTAAGACCGCTTTCAGATCCTCGCGGGCGTTCACCCGGCCGACAACGATTGGATCACGCGAACGCATCACATGCTTGAAGATCGGGTATTCCACCAGTCCCTGTTTGACGACAAAGGTGACACGGCGAAATGGAGTGATAATGGCCGGGAGGAGAAATGTCTCCGCTGTACTCATATGGTTGCCGATGATCACGCATGGACTATCCAACTTCGCCAGATGCTCTGTCCCCTTGATGGAAACCTGCGTTCCGGCTTTCTCAAAGGCTTTGTGCACCATCATGCTGGAGCGATACCACTCAAAATCATCATAAACCCCTTTGCGGGCCATCCAGCTCGCCTTGAGCACTGTCCGGGCAACGCGGGTGTAGAAAGTGGCCGTCGGGAATGACTTGGAAAAGAAGCCCGGTTTGAAGGGCCCGATTTCGCAATCACCATACGGGGGGGATTCTGGCTTGGGAATTGTGTTCATGGGCAAATTCGACAATCATCAGTGGAGCAGGTCCGTTCTTGATCTCACTTCAAGCAGCGTCAATACTTCACCACTTTAATTTACACAGCCAAGGCATGCCCCACAACACTTCAACCTCGCTCTGGCGGCCGGGAAACCTGCTTGCCGCGTTCGGTGTCCTTCTGATGAAGGGCAGCGCACGCCTGCCTTTGTCGTGGAGCCGGGGCATCGGCAAATTCATCGGAAGCGTGGTGGCGATCATTTTTCCCTACCGTCGGCATGTTGCCCTGACAAATCTGCGCTTGTGCCTCCCGGAGCTGACCGAAAAGGAGCGGAAAGACCTGCTATTCCGGCATTATCAGTCGATGGGAATAGGACTTTTCGAGTTGGCCGCAGCCTGGTACAAACCGGTGGAAAAGCTCGAGGAATGGTCCACCGTGACCGGATTGGAGCACTTGGAGGCGGTGGCCGAGTCCGGACGAGGGGCCCTGCTCCTGACTGCTCATTTTACAACGCTCGAAATTAGCGGGAGGCTCCTGCTCAACAAACGCCCGTTCAGCTGCCTTTACCGGAGGCCTGATCAGCCGGTAATCGCCAAGGCGATGACCGAGGCGCGCAAAAGCCGCATGAACCGGGTCATCCACTGGAATGAAACCAACGACCTGATCCGGGCCTTGCGAGACGGGGAATTCATCTGGTATGCGCCCGATCAGGGCAAGCGCATGAAATACAGTGCCATTCTGCCATTCTTCGGCGTACCGGCAGTGACAAATACGGCCACTGGACGGCTGGCCCGGCTCGGGAAGGCGGCGATTGTGCCTTTCCTAGGCTATCGCGACGCGAAGGGCCATTACCACGTGGAGATCTATCCGGAATTAAAAGACATCCCTTCCGAGGATCCGGATGCCGATGCGGTGAAGATTAATCAATTGATCGAATCCTTTATCCGAAAGGCCCCCGACCAGTATTTCTGGCTACACAGGCGTTTCAAGAAGCGCGGGGCGGGATTTGAGGACGTGTACGCCAAGTCAGGCCGCGGAAAATGAAGATTTGTCAAATACCGGCCACCACGCCTTAATCCGTGACATCCAATGCAGTATTCACGCTACTTTGCCATCGCCCGTAATCATCGGCGGCTCCTCGTCATCGGACTCTGTGCAGGACTTGTCGCGGGTATTGCCAGCGGTTTCGGAGTCCCGTTCTTTGTCCAGCGAGTCTTCAAGAACATCTTTGAGGATGTGGAAACAACCTACTCCCTGGGATACCTGATTTTTGTCTCCAGCTTGTTACCCGGCGTCTTTCTCGTGCGTGGGATTGCCGGTTACATCAACCAGTACTTTCTCCAGTGGACGGTCCAGAATGTCCTTCTTGAAGTGCGTCAGAAGCTTTTTGAGAAGCTGCAAATTCTCCCTATCGCCTACTTTGAGCGGCGCCAGTCGGGTGATCTCATGGCTAAACTGGTCGGTGATACGCTGCAGGTACAGCACGCGATTCTGCTGGTTGCGCGGGATGCCTTTGTCCAGCCGTTCACCTTTCTCGCAGGTCTGGGGTATCTTGTATACCTGGCCTTTGAGCAAAAGCAGATGGGGTTCCTCATCGCCATGGTGGTGGTGGCACCGCTCATGGTGGCACCGGTAAGTTATGTCGGCCGCAAGCTGCGCAGGCGTTCCCGTTCCCTCCAGAACACGCTCGGCGAGCTCACCGACGTGATGGCGGAAAATCTACGCGGCGTTGTCGAGGTAAGGTCGTTCAATCTTCAGGAGCGGGAACGGACTCGCTTCACGGAGAAGCTGAAAGACTACAACCGCTTTGCCATGAAGATGGCCAAGTACTATCACATGACGCAGCCGTTCATGGAATTGCTGGCGGTCTGCATGGTCTCGATCGCCTTTATTTATTCCTATCAGAAAGGAATTGGATTCTCGTCCTTCGCGGCCATGGGTGCCGCCCTGTTCTTCACCGTGGACGCCATCAAGCGCGTCATCAAGATGCTGAACGGCCTGCAGAAAACGAGCGGGTCCTTCAGTCGTATCGAGACAGTCCTTGCCGAGGAGGAAACGGTACGCGATGTCGAGGAACCGACAGATCTGCTCAACCCGGTCGGCAACCTGCAGTTCGAAAACGTGCACTTCAGTTATCACGACTCGGCCGAATCCCCGGACTTGCACATTGATCAACTGGAGATTCCCCACGGCACGATCTGCGCCCTTGTCGGGCCAAGCGGCGCCGGCAAGTCGACCTTTGCCAAGTTGATCCCACGCTTTTACGACCCGCAGTCCGGACATATCCGCTTTGACGGGACGGACATCCGGACACTGCGCAAGCAGGACTTGAGAAGCTGTATCGCCTTTGTGCCCCAGGCGCCCGTCCTTTTCAACGGAACTGTACGCGACAATATCCATCTCGCGCGGCCATCGGCCACTGCTGATGAGGTCGTCGATGCCGCCCGGCAAGCCCATGCGGAAGAATTCATTTTGTCATTACCAAATGGATACGATTCTGTTGTGGGGGAAAACGCGGTTCGCCTCAGCGGTGGACAACGGCAAAGGCTCGCACTGGCCCGCGCTTTCCTGAAGAATGCCCCGGTCCTCATTCTAGACGAGGCCACCTCGGCCCTCGACGCGGAAAGCGAGATCAAGATTCAGGACGCCCTGAAGAAATTGGCCAAGAACCGGACCATCCTGATCATTGCCCATCGCTTTGCCACGATCAGCCTTGCCGATACCGTGTTGCTGTTCGAAAAAGGAAAGATCCGTTGTAGGGGCGATTTCGATACAGTCATGAAGGATGACCTGTTCCGCCGGCTCTACGAGATTCAGCTCGGCGATCCCGCCCAGCAGGCAAGCCGGTAAAGGGCGCGCGCTCCGACGTTGCCGTCCCACTCGTCCTGCCCGGGGCCGACTTCGCACAGGTCAAAACCGATTATTTTCCTGCCGCTTTTCACAACCTGTTTGATCAGGTAAAGCGCTTCCTCCAATTCAAATCCACCGGCGACCGGCGTTCCCGTATGCGGGCACAATTTCGGATCGAGCCCGTCAATATCAAAACTGACGTAGACCTTGTCGGGAAGCGCCTCGATAATCCTTGCGCACTGGTCATGCCAGGTTGCTCCAGCAAATTGCTCTTCCTTCAGGGCTTGATCGTGAAAGGAGACAATACGCCCGCCGGAGTTGACGACCTTTCCGTGCTCCGCTTCACAATAATCCCGCACGCCCACCTGCACGAGGCGTTGGACCTGCGGCAATTCCAGCGCGTTGGTCATGATCGAGGCATGCGAGTAGCGAAAGCCTTCATAGGCCTCCCGCAGATCCGCATGCGCGTCGATCTGCAAGATGCCAAACTCCTGATGGCGCACAGCCAAGGCACTCATCAGCCCCAGCGGTGTGCTGTGGTCGCCGCCGAGAACGCCGACCACCTTGCCGGCATCCAAATACTTGCCAGATTGGTGGGCCAGCCAATCACGCAGCTGCTCACTGGCCAGCTCCACTTCATTCAGCATCGCGGCATGCTCCTTCGCCAGCTCAGCCGTATCCGCCCCCGCCTCCAGCGCTTCAATATAAGGTTCCACCTTGTCGCGTAGCATGGCCCCACGTTCCGCCCACGAGGTCGAGATGTCCTCCATCGCGATTCCAATCTTCCACGCCTCCGCAATATCGGGTAAAAAGTAATCAATCTGCGGGCTAGCCTCCAGTACCCCCATCGGCCCACCGGCCGTGCCAGCCGCATAGGAGACCGTCACGTCCCACGGCACCGGAATGATGACCACTTCCGCCGTCTCAGGAGTGAACGGCAGACCAAAGAGGGATCCCTGCCGCCCTACCCCGTTGGGATCAAACTGCTCAATTTGCTCTTCTTTTGAAGACATGGGAAACAGACTACGCCTTTGATACGACCCGACAAGCGCCATCTAATCAGTGCTGTCCATGCCAGCGCCGGGCTCTACGGATGCGGTACAACCGCTCCGTGAAGCCTCCTTCATCCAGAAAGGCCTTCGCCTGTGCAAGCACCTGCCGGTCCAGCAGGCTGCAGGCGACCCCCAACAAAACAAGGACGGCATTGGCGGCATCGCTCAGTGCGGTTAACCCTCTAAAATAAAAGAACAGGCCAAAGGCCTGTTACACATCATGAACCATCAAAATAATACGCACTCCCCACTTTTTGTTGTAGACCCGCTTCGCTACGCTTCGCAGGGTGCCCATTCTGCCAAGCCCCTCGCTTCGCTCGCGGGGCAGAATGGCAGGGGCGGCGGGATTCGAACCCACGACCTACGGTTTAGAAGACCGTTGCTCTATCCGACTGAGCTACGCCCCCGAATGTTGTTAATCAATAACTTATGATAAAATCCGAGGTGCCCAAAAATCATTTTCGTAACCCATTTCTTGTAACTGGATGGCCAAAATTCTCTCTGAAACACCTGGAAATACATTGATGAGATTGCTGGCGAATCGATTCTTCGCAAGGCGGAAAAAACATCCCTGACAGCTTCATAATATGGATTCGACCGAGGTGAAGTGGACGGCGGATATGTTGTCACTGAGCGAATGGGCATCACCCGTGTAGATTAGGTAGCTGGATTCGACCTTGTCCGTAATCGAGTTGAAACGCCGGATCCCGCGAAGTTGGTTCATGGAAAATGTTGAAGCAGACTTGATCTCGATCGCCTTGAGGGCCCTCCCGGACTGTGCCACCAAATCCACTTCGTTGCCTTTGTTGTCGCGGAAGAAATACAGATCAGGCAAGGTCCCTTTGTTGTATCGGGATTTTAAGCACTCGATGACAACCAGGTTTTCAAAGATCTGGCCGACCAATGGATCCCGACTGATTTGATCGCTCTCACGAATGCCCAGAAGAAAACACAATAAGCCAACATCGGTAAAATAATACTTTGGACTCTTGATAACCCGCTTCCCGAAATTTTCAAAATAGGGAGATAATTTAAACACAATGAAGGATGCCTCGAGGATCGATATCCAGTGCCTTACCGTCTTGGCGTCTACTCCGACATCGTTAGCCAGGGAACTGTAATCCAACACCTGGCCGGTCCTTCCAGCCAATAGCTTGATCAATTTCTCGAACAAGCTGGCATCCTTCAATTGAATCAACTGGCGGACATCCCGTTCTATATAAGTCTGGTAATAGTTTGAATACGCTGTTGTCGGTCTTTGGCTTTCTTCATAGATCCTCGGAAGAAATCCGGTGAAACAATAATCCTCAAACCGGTCGAATTGGATGTCCGCGGCTTTGAGTTCGCTTATGCTGAAGGGAAGCAGGTTCAGAATCGCGGTCCGACCGGCAAGGGATTGGGAAATCGCTTCCCGCAGGCTCAGCTGATGGGATCCTGTCAGAACATATTGCCCATTTCCTTTCACCTCGTCCACCCTTACCTGGATGTGACTGAGTAATTCCGGTACACGCTGCACCTCATCCACAACCACCCTGTCTCCATGCCGGGCAAGAAATGCCTTGGGATCCTCTTGCGCGATTTCCCGTGTCTCCGGATCCTCCAGGTTGGCATAGCTATACTCCTTCAACGACTCTTTTGCCAATGTCGTCTTCCCCGCCTGCCGGGGCCCCAGAATCGTCACCACCGGGTACTCCTTCAACAGTTCTTGCAGTTCAGCTCCTATGGCCCTCCTTATAAACATATCACCACATTAATGGTGCAATTCAGGAGTTCAAGTCTTTAATTGCACTATAAATAACGATAGAATCAGGTGTTTGAACCCCTCGCTTGGTCCTGCATGGGATGCATACCGTTGCTCGCTTGCGTAACCCATTTGTGCAACCCGGCCGAATAATTTGAGCCCACTCCAGCTCACTCCAGCCAATCATCGAACTCCCCGAATCGCGCATTGTAAGGTGCCTTGCCTACTCCAGCCCACTACCCACGGAGTATGCTGGGAAATCAAGGACGTTACTCAGCCTTTGGATCGGCGGGTGACTGAGGCAATACACCGACCTCGATGCCGCCGGCAGCGAAGTCGAAGAGGTAGATGCCGAAGCCTGCCCCGGGCTGATCGTTGGTGTTGGAGCGTCCCTCACCGAAGAGCATATACTTTCCGTCTTCGCTGATCACGCCCTGGTTGGCTTTGAAGGTGACGTCGCTTCCCGGCATTTTGTAGTCTCCAAAGTGGGTCAGGCGGAGCATATCCCTACCCGATCCATCAATCTTCATCCGATAGAGATCGAGAATCTGGGCGTGCTGGCTGACCGGCAGGAACATGTCGCACTCCACAAGCGTGTATTCGCCATCGGGAAAGATGCCCTCCGGTTCATCGTAGTAGGCATGGCGATTGGACAGGTTGGTAACCGCATCGGTGTCCATATTCCACATCCACGTCTCGCTCGAATAGTGGCCGGTTGTCGAGGTACCATAACGACTGAAGATGAGCTCCCGGTCATGGGGAGGACGCCAGTTCTGGGGTTCGTGATAGTCGAGGTAGACGGTGGCCCCGGCGCCTTCTCCAGGGATGGACTCATCCCGGGTCTTGAGCTCGTCGACGTTGAGGATGACGCGCTGCTTTTCCAAGGTCGGAACATTTCCGTCTCCGTAAATCAATTCACCATAGTAAATATTTGGGCCGTCCGACCAAGCCAGTTGGAAGCTGTGGCGGGAGACTGCGACGCCTTCATGGGCAACGACTCCCATGTCCCAGGCGGGCGTTTCGAGACCCTTATCGACAATGTGAATCGTCGCCTGGTCGCGAGCAGGTCCGATCGTCATCAGGTAGTCGCGATTGGGCAAGTAATAGGCACGCCACACTCGGCAGTTGTCACAGTCGGGAGGGAGGATCGAACGCAGCTCACCAGTGATCCGGTTTTTCTCAAACGGCTTGCCCCCGGGCGCATCGAGAAAGATGTAGGTATCGCTTCCGGTCGGGGCCCAGTCGGGCCGTTCGCCATGGGGAAGGTCGAGGGTAATGTGGGGCGGTAATGCCTCGAGCGGAAACTCGGCGGCGACGAGGCTAAGGGGAAGGGCGATGAAGGGCAGAATGCTGAACAGTTTCATGGGGTATTCCGTGATCGGGATTGGGGAAAGTCTCGACCGCGAGACCATACCATGCAAGAAGGTTGGCAGTGAGACAAAGATATTTTCCCCCTTTCCTCGAAAGCGCTGCGCTGCTCTCTCTGCTGGTTTTGTTGGTGGGCTGTCAATCGGGCACACCCGCGCCCGCCCCACAATCGCTGGGACGCTTTAACGTCGAGAAAGACCTTTTCCTCGCTCAATTCGATAGCAAGACCGACGTCGATGACATCCAGTCGGTCGCTGCGGTCGCTACAATGCTGGCCGATCCCCGCTTCTCCAGAGTCCGGTATCACGCGGTAGCGGGTGCCTATGGAATTCAGGATGGGCTCTATGTGCCCGCGAACGAACTTTTCGAACTGGCCTTCGGTTCGAATTGGTCGGACGCCCATACTGATTACGAGCGTGCGTTGGGCGAAGTGAGCGCGCTGGTCACCGAGACGTTGAAGAAGGGCGGCACCGTCTGGATCGCGGACGCAGGGCAGTCCGACTTCACGGCGGACATTGTCCGGCAGATGGAGAAAAATCTGCAGGGAATCGACCTGAAAGAGCGGATTCATGTGGTCCAACACGCTGACTGGAATGAAAAAGTCACGGCTCCGGAGAAACTGGCATACGTGAAGGTAGCCGCATCCTACCATAAGATTCCGGACGGCAACGCGGTGGGCAATGGCACGCCCGGTTTTAGGACCGACGAGCCCGTCGCCTGGCGCGAGTACGTAACAAGTTCAAAGGGACAACAGATTTGGGAACTGGCCATCACGATCGCCAACCGCTACAACGCGAAGGACGGTCGCTATGACAACACCGCGATTGGTGGAGGCGGCATGGATTTCTCCGATGTCTCGGAAACTTGCTGGATCTTCGGATTTGCCGGTTTGACGGATGCCGAAGCATTTTTTCGGGAATTTGCGACCCGCTGAAGTGCAGAACCCGACAGGCAAGATTTAAACCGTATAAAACCACTGAAGAAAGCATATCAATGAAAGAACATTTTCTGGACGACAGCATTACCCAGCCCTTCTGGGACAATTCAATAGCGCCGCGATTGGAAATAAATTTGGGTGATGTAGTCACTTTTGAGTGTCCTGAACCAACCGGACAGGTAACACCAGAATGGACGGCAGACAACCTGAAGCAGTGGGATCCCTCCTTGGCGCATGCGCTGATAGGCAGCGTTTACGTGAAGGGAGCAGAGCCTGGCGATGCACTGGAAGTGGAGGTTCTCGATTTTCAACATAAAGGATGGGGCTGGAGCGGCCATATTCCGGAGTTCGGATTGCTGTCTGAAGATTTTGATTACCCATACATACACCATTGGCGCCTTGAAGGGGATACCTGCCATTTTGGTGTCCAGGGGATTACCCTGCCGTTTCAGCCTTTCTGCGGCGTGATGGGCGTGGCCCCAGCCGAAAAGGGCCGATTGGATACGATTCCCCCGCGGTCCAACGGCGGCAATATTGATATCCGGCATCTCGGGCGCGGTGCTAAAGTATGGCTTCCAACCATGGTTCCCGGTGCTCTGTTTGCTTGTGGTGACTGCCACGGTGCCCAAGGGGACGGAGAGGTCTGCGGAACCGCCGTTGAATCACCGATGACAGTAACGCTGCGTTTCAATGTGCGCAAAGGAGCAAATATCCCGGAGCTACAGTTTGAAACGCCTGCTCCCCTCGATAAGCTCGCAGGGAGATATTTCGCCACCACTGCGCACGGACCCGATCTAATGGAAAACGCGAAGAATGCCGGGCGCTACATGATTGACTGGTTAGTCAAAACCAAAGGGCTGACGCCAAGTCAGGCCTATGTTTTGTGCAGCACTGCAGTTGACTTGAAGATCAGTGAAGTTGTGGACCTACCAAACTTTATTGTCTCCGCCTATTTACCGTTGCAGATTTTTGCAGATTAGAGGTCTAAATCTTAGAATCTACAGATTCGGAATTTCCCTTCTCTCCTGCAACGCGAGGCCCGCAAACCTCACTTCATCAGTTTGGACAATAGTGCGTCATGCGGGGCAGGAATGCATTCGAGAATTCGATCATAGCGGGAATCCTGGAAAAACCCGCTCAAAATCGAAGTGGTGGCGTAGAGATATTCTGTTTGCCACTCGGTGACCTGTTCATGGGGCCAACTAACAGCGGGGTCACAAGCGTGGGATGCCAGAAAATCAAAAGCGGTGAGCAAGCTGGCTCCTTCGGCGGACTTGTAGGCAAAAAGGTTTTCCCCGTAGTTTCGCCCAATGGCCGCAATCCGCGCAAAATGCTCAAGGTTCTCGGTGCAGTAACTCCAGGAGCGGCTGCGCTGGAGCTCAAGCGGTTGCAACCCTTCCATGGTGATCTGATTGGGAATTCTCTTCTCCTTGACGCGCTTCAGGATGTTTGCACTGAGATTTGATTTACCAAGAAAGTGGGCAATTGCCAATTGTTGAAGATCGTAGGCCGTCCCATGGTTGTTTTTTGCGTTACGCTCGGCAATCCCGTTCGGATGATAGCTCAACCATTCCAGAAACGTCCCAAACCATTCGCGAATCTGCGTCTGCCCGGAGAGCGTCCCCGTGCAAGACAATTCGAGCAACTTGATGGCATCGACGAGTTCCACAAAGACGAGCGTGTCGATAATTCCTGTGCCCCGGCCATCAGTCACTCCCGGGATTGCTTGCGCATGATTCAAATCAGGAAGCATTCCCGTTTTCGTATCCAAAAACCAGATACGGAGCAGTTTCTGAGCGTAAAGGGCATACGGCTCCTCGCCCGTGGCAAGGTAGGCGATAACCAAATTCCAAACGTCGTCGACCATCGCATGCAAGGCCGGGCGATCCGAGACGATGTCCCGCTCAGGATTAAACTCCCCGTCTCTCCTCACATAAGGAAGCCCGTCCGCTGTGTCTGGATTACGCCACCAATACGGTCCCGTGCTGTAGTAGGAGCGAATGTCCCCACTCGGAGGAATCCGTTCATTCGAAGTCACCGTGTATGAGCGCTGCTCCTTGAGAATTAAACTCGCCTTGTTAATTACGGCTTCAACAAGTCCATCGCCCTCATTAAAATCCCCACGGATGAGCCGGCCGACTTGATCAGCATTGAGGGCTCCCAATACTGGAAGAGCCACATGCCATGACGGACCCACTTCGCTCCGTTTCAAGAGGCGTGGATTGTCACCATTCCATGCAAAGACAGGTTTACCAGCTTCATTATTCGGCTGGAGCAATCCATGTGTGTCCCGGGGAATTGTTAACCTCATTTTCTCAAGGCCTTGAAAATCACTCCGCCCCGCCTCATTCCCCGAGGACAGGACATTATCGGAAAACTCAACATCAGGCAGGGATCCAACAATCTGGGCACTCCCATTCTTGCCCAGATCAATCAAATTTCCGGTAATAGTCACTCCGCTTGGAAGTATACTTCTCCCACGTTCGCCGTATCCACCATTCAAATACAATCCGATTCCCCCACAATCAACAATCAGGTTGTTCTTGATCGTCGCCCGGTCAGCCGCGAAATAGCCATTCAGGGGCGAACCGGGGATTCCGGAGTACAATACGATCACTCCCCCGGTCAGTCCGGAAAGGCCCTCAAAGTAATTATTCCGCACAGTGTGGCCGCTCCCAATCACCCGGACCCCTCCAGTACGGTGTTTCCCCTTCCCGATGAAAATATTTTCTTCAACAAGGCACTTGTCCCCGTGCCGCAGAGTCAGGCTTCCTGATGATTCAAGGAAGACATTCGATCGAAAGGTATTCGAATCCGTCTTGCTTGAGATAATCTCGGTCTCTCCATCACAGCGCTCAAATAAGTTTGAATCGACCAGGCAATTCCCTGCCTTTTCAGAATCCTGACTCTGCCCGATCTGGATGCATTCAAACCCGTTTCCATCACCCTGTTCACGATCCAAAAAATGATTATGGTCGATGCGGTGCCGGGCGTCAGCCAACTTCATCCTTACCTGAACCGTAACCCCGCTATGCTTTTGATTCGAAAACAGATTGTGATCCACGCGGTTCTCTTGCCCATAGAGGCGAACCCAGGCATATCGCCGCTCCGGATCATCCGGGTTACAGGAATCAAAGATGCAATTGCTCAAGCGACTCCCATAGGCCATCGACTTTTCCGAGTCTCGAAAAGAGACAATCGCCTCAGCTCCCTCAGGTGGCTCAACTCCCTCAAAGCGCAAATCACTCACTGTGATATGACTCCCTCCAATCTCAATCGATGAGCGGCCCGTGATAATCGTGCTTCCATCCTCAGCCCCTTTCAGGACAATTGGGGCATCAGGTGTTCCGGACACATCAAGGGTCAGTTCGAGGGAATCCCACACCCCCGAATCAAGCTGCAGGATATCTCCGGCCTCGAGGCTCCCCAAGGTGGCCGTCAACTCAGCTGGTGTCCTCACTAACTGGATATCTGCACCATTACCTGCTGTCAGCAGGTTAAGCGATGTGACTAAAAATAGGATTCGGAGGGTTATCATCAAACTCATCCTTCGTTGAATATCGAAAGTCCCGCAATTGGCCGCTTTGTCTCTAGGCTTGTCCAACAGGAGGCTTCGCTCTTGCTTCAGCTTCGATAAAGACTCGTTGCACTGCGGGAAGCGACTGCTTCAGCTCACGATCAATGGCGGAAATGACTCGTTCAATATCTCCTGCGGGAATGCCGTTCACAAAATCCACACTCAAGTTGACGAGAATATCCTCCGGACCCATGTGCATCGTGAGGACCTTGTTGACGTGCTCCACTTCCGAATGGCGTCCAACAATTTTGCGAATCTTGGCGACGGCTTCTGAGCCAGCGCTCTCCCCCATCAGGAGGCTCTTGGTCTCAAAGGCAAGCCAGGCGGCAGTCACACCGAGAATCAGGCCAATGACGATTGAGGCCGCACCGTCGAAGTACGGAATGCCCGTTATGTCGGTGAGGAGAATACCGACGAAGGCCACGAAAAGGCCCAGCATGGCGGCTGAGTCTTCAAACAGGACAACAAACATGGTAGGATCCTTGCCCTCGTGCACGGCTTGGAAGTAGCCCTTCTTCCCCCGGTGGACATTGAAAGCCTTGAACGCGAAAAGCCAGGCCGCTCCCTCGAAGATCATGGCCAACCCGAGAACAATGTAATTCACGTGGGGGCTTCCGATTTCCTTCGGATGAATAAGATGCCGAATGCCCTCATATGTGGAAACCCCGGCCCCGACGGCAAAGATCAGGATGGCCACGACAAAGCTCCAAAAATAAAGTTCCTGGCCATGGCCGAAGGGGAAGCGCGGATCCGCCGGGCGCTTGGACCGCTTGAGGCCATAAAGGAGGAGGACCTGGTTGCCGGTATCGACCAGCGAGTGGATAGCCTCGGAAAGCATTGCCGAGCTCAGGGTGATCCCCGCGGCAATAAACTTGGTGATGGCGATCAGGCCATTCCCGATCAGTGCCGCGACGATAACTTTTTTCGATGAACCAGCCATACATCCTACTTTAATAAAAGCAGAGATTCGGATGGCCAGTTTAAAGCCTCATGCCCTGCAGCATAAGGCCCTACCTTGCGACAAGGTTACATTTCCCCTTCAATCGGGAGGAGACCGAGAAACCAATCTTCCAAGGCCTGCAAGGTTGATCCAGAAGGCTGCTTCTCAAGCTTTACATCATCGGACACCCAGTGAATGGAACCATCATCCTGCTCCTGCAAGTGCCATGCGTTTCGCAAATGAAAATCCACCTGAATGAGCTCCCGAAGCTTCTGGTTGAGCTCCTTGCTTCGAATCAGCAGGGCCATCTCGGTATTGAGACGGAGGGACCGGGGATCGAGATTAGCGCTTCCAATCATCGAAAGATAATCGTCGATCAGGATGAATTTGGCATGCAGTCCAAGGTGCTTGGTGTCCACGGGCATCTGCATGTACACATGCCGATCCTTCGCGAGCGCGCGGACCTCATGCAAATCGGCACCATGCTGAATCAGCCGGTGGATATGCTTCCGGTAGACACTGTGTGCCGCGAGATGGTTATTGGATCGGATAGAGTTGGTGAGGATCCGGACCTGTACCCCGCGCTTCTCAGCTCGTTCAATGGCCGCTTCCATTTCCTGCGTGGGGACAAAGTATGCGGATATGAGGATAAGTTCCTCCCTGGCCTGATCGAATAGCTTCATCAATTCCGTGGATAATTGCACGGGAAGCTCGTCTGCCAACTTCGGATTATCGGGCGCAGGTTCATCTGCCAGAAGCACGACCTCCCCAGTGAAAGCGTTCTCCGCGATTTCCCTCCAGGCGAGGATGCGCTGACCGGCGTCCTCATCCAATATCCGCTTCGCAGTCACCTTGACCCATTGGGCGTATTCGTCAGGTGAAAGGCCGCCGCGCCGTTCCTCGATCAACAAGTCTTCCGGGAAGCTCCAATTGTTGTTCCAGAAATTGTCAAAAGTGTCACTCAGGGTGGTCACATGAGGTCCCCCGAGAAGCAGCTCCAAATCCCTGAAATTGGCCTTCTCATGCGCCCCGAAATACTCGTTGGCCAGATTGCGCCCTCCCATGATAGCAACGCGGTTGTCTACAATGAGGGCCTTGTTGTGCATGCGGTGATCAAGGCGGCCAAACTCGCCCAGATTCATGAGCTGGCGCACAACGACGCTGTCGTAACGACGCCGAAAGGGATTATAAATGCGATATTCAATATTTGGATGATGATCGATATTCCAGATTTCCTCCGCATGCGAGCTCGTGAATGTATCGTCGAGCAAAAGGCGCACCCGCACACCCCGGTCAGCCGCATCAAACAGATGCCGCAGGACAGACAATCCAACCGAATCGTCATCCCACAGGAATGTTTGGAGATCAATCGACTCCATCGCGCTATCAATTGCCCGCAACCGCCACTCGATTGCCTCATCCCCTTCATTTAACAAGTGAATCCAGTCATCGGCACGGATTTGCTCAATGGACGTCCACAAAGCGGCACTGGAAGGTGGTGTTGCATAGGATTCAGGCAATTCCACTGGTTTCAGCGTAGCACAACCGGCGAGAAACAGGCTGAGAAAGGTCCCTGTAGAAATACGGAGAGAGGCACGGCATTTCTTGGTTTGAGCAGGCATGATGAACCGTTGGATAGAGAATGTTAAGGAAAAGGCAAAGCCGAATGTTACAGCCAGGTTACGATTATGGCGGACTCGTTAAATGTGCCCGGGGAATGGATATTGCGGTTGCCTTGATTCCGTTCAGCCGGATTTTGGGCGGCGATTGATCTAAACCCGGGACTGCACTCGAACTCCTGACTTTCAAACCAAATGAATACACACATGCTCAAACTGACATCAACCCTGCTCGCGGCCAGCTTCCTCAGCCTGTCGCTCAACGCCGCGGAAGAAACTTCCGCTTCCAGTATGGAAGAAACCTACGATAACATTTGGGGCTATTCCAAACTGTACTCAAACGAGGACAATGAGTTCATTCAGAAGATCGCCTTCACAGGCCGTCTGCAGTATGATTACGCCTATTATGACGAGGATGATACAGGCTCCTGGGACGATACGGTGTGGCGCCGCGCCCGGGCCGGCTTCAAGGCAACGGTCCTGAACAACTTTACGGTACATGTCGAAGGCAACTTTGACTTGGAAAACACAGACCCTGCCTACGATGGCCTGACCGACGCCTACCTCGGCTTCAAACTGCCGAACGGCTTGTCGATCAAGCTGGGCAAGCAGAGTGCAGGATTCACGATGGATGGCGCCACCTCCTCGAAGCGGTTGATCACCACCGAGCGCAGCGGCCTCAGCAACAACCTGTGGTTCACCCGTGAATACTTCGTAGGCGCCAGCCTCTCCGGAAAAAAGGACAAGTTGTCCTACAAGGCCGGGGTCTTCTCCAACGATGCCAGCAAGGAATTCGAGAACTTCGCCGAGGAACGATTCTTCCTCCTCTTTTCGATCGGATATGATTTCGGGGATAAGCTGGATGTGGATACTGCCCTGCTGCGGTTGGATTACGTCTACAATGACGAATCGGACAGCGTTGGCACAAAGTCCCTCAAGCAGGTCATCTCGCTGAATGGCCAATACGACAACGGTCGCTATCACATGCGGGCAGACATGACCAACGGCAAGGACTTTAACGGCAACAGCATCTGGGGCTTCCAGATCATGCCTTTCGTCGATCTGAACGACACCTTCCAGGTCGTCGCAAGCTACAATTATCTCTCCAGCACAAACGATAATGGACTTTCCTTGAACCGCTACGAGAAGAAGCTTGTGGGCGGCAAAGCCGACCGGATCAAGGAGTTCTACCTCGGCTTGAATACCTACTTCTACGGGCACAAGCTCAAGTGGCAGAACGGTATCCAATTCACAGACGCCGAAGACGGCGCAAATGATGGCGGCGAATACAGCGGCATCGGATTTACATCGGCCATCCGCATCTCCTGGTAACCAACCTGAACGAAGCAAAAATATGAAAAATACAAAACGCCTTCTTGCCCTGTCCATTGCCAGCATTGGGTTGCTGACCACGGCCAAGGCCGACCTCGATCCCAATCTGCCGGTCTACCAACCTGTTTCAGGCGTATCCGGCAACCTGAACTCAATCGGTTCGGACACCCTGAACAACTTGATGACTCTCTGGGCGGAATCCTTCCAAGCCATCTATCCGAATGTGCATATTCAGATCGAGGGAAAGGGCTCCTCTACCGCCCCACCCGCCCTGATTGAAGGAACGGGACAGCTAGGCCCGATGAGCCGCGCCATGAAGCAGACTGAAATCGACAAGTTCGAGGCTCGCTTTGGCTACAAGCCATTCCAGATCGGGGTTTCCCTGGACGCCCTCGCGGTCTACGTCCACAAGGACAACCCGATCAAGGGCATGAGCCTGAAGCAACTGGACTCGATCTTCTCAAGCACCCTCAAGTTCGGCGGCGATCCGATCGAGACATGGGGCCAGCTTGGAATGGAAGACTCATGGGCACCGCGGAGTATCTCCATTTATGGCCGTAACAGCGCCTCCGGCACTTATGGGTTTTTCAAGTCAGTCGCGCTCGGAAAGGGCGATTTCAAGTCCAGTGTCAAGGAACAGCCCGGCTCATCAGCCGTTGTCCAAGGCGTCTCCAGCGATATCTACGGGATCGGCTACTCGGGAATCGGATACCGGACTTCCGGGGTACGCGTCCTTCCCATTTCCTCGGATGACGGAGATCTCTATGAACCCACCGCGGAAAATTGTATTTCGGGCGACTATCCTCTGGCCCGTCTGCTCTACATCTACATCAATCGCAACCCGGTGGAGGATCTGGACACCCTGACGAAGGAATTCCTTAAGTTTGTCCTTTCCAAGCAGGGACAGGAAATCGTCGTCAAGGACGGCTACTACCCGCTTCCGGCGGAGATTGCCGAGCAATATATTGACGCGCTGGAAAATTAAGGTCTCCCTTTTGCCCATCGGCAGACAAACCTGCCAGCTTTTCGACTGATTCATTGATTTCAATGGGCAAGGAACTCTCAAACACTTCACACGGCCGGTCCCGGGCTCCAGACCCGGGCCGGTTTCGTGTCTCCAAGGCGACCCTTCGTCTGGACAGCTTTATGACCCGGTTCATCTTCTTCGGCGGATTATCGGTCATTTTCGCGATCTTCGGGATTTTCTTCTTCATCCTCGCGGAAATTATCCCGCTCTTCAAAGGCGCAGAGGTCGAGGCCGAACGGGAAATCTCCACCGGTGTCGAAAACGTCATCCTCGCAGGAATGGATGAATGGGCCGAGCTACCCTTTGTCGCGGATGCCAGCGGAAACCTGACCTTCATCGACACCACCGGCGCCGGACGCTCCAAGACTGCAGAGGCGGAGCTTCCCGAGGATGTGTCTATCACCAGCTCGGTCTACCAGCAGTCCCTGCAAAGCATCGCTTTCGGCCTGTCCAACGGCCAATACGTCCTTGCCGACATCAAGTACCGGCCGCAATTTGCCGATGACGGAAGCCGCACAATTGCCGCCTCTGTTGAATGGGACAAGCCCCAGAAACTGGGAGACAGCGATGGCAGCATCATCGACTTGGATGTTTTTCTCAGTGAAACCCGAAAAACAATTGCCGGGATTGTTCAGTCAAAAGATGGGTCATTGGAAGTATCTGTCGTCTCCCTGAAGCAGAAGCGCAGTCTTTTCGGGGCATCCGGATTCAAACTCGACAAGAAATCCAGCCTTGCCGCGGAAATCCCCGGCACGCCCGTTCAAATCCTTGTTGGCGCTGGTGCCGAATCGCTCGTCGTCCGCACGGCTGAGGACGGCATTCATTATTTGAAGGCAAACGGCAGCCAATGGGAACTCCGGCAGAGCTTTTCCCCCTTTCAATCGTCCGGGGCCCGGATCCGCTCCATGGATTACATCCAGGGCAAGGTATCCCTGTCCTTTACTTCGAAAAACGGGGATCACTTGATTTACAGCCTCTATCGTTCCGCTGACACCGGAGAGCGCCTCTACGCGCAGACCAAGGAATTCGAACCCTTCCCCGGTGGCGCCTCCGAATACGCCGCCAGCATGCGTAACAAGGCTTTCCTGATCGGGAATAATACCCGGCTCTCCCTTCGCTATTCCACGACGGAGGAAATCCGTTGGGAAGCCGAGCTTGAGCAACCCCTGAAGCATGTGCTGATCGGGAGTAAATTCGACAAAATCGTTGGGGTGGATCCACAGGGAACGCTCCACTTTTACACGCTTTCCGATCCACACCCTGAAGCTGGGTTCAAGGCCTTCTTCGGGAAAATCTGGTATGAAGGACAAGACGAGCCACAATACATCTGGCAATCCACCGGCGGTACTGACGATTTTGAACCAAAGCTTTCCCTGATTCCCCTCATTGTCGGTTCTTTGAAGGGCACCTTTTATGCGATGATCTTCGCGATTCCCATCGCCATCCTCGCCGCCATTTACACCTCCCAGTTTCTCAATCCGGGCCTCAAGCGCGTTATCAAGCCGAGTATTGAAATCATGGCCTCCCTCCCCTCCGTGGTCTTGGGCTTCCTTGCCGCTCTCTGGCTCGCCCCACTGATCGAGGATCGAGTTCCTTCGGTCTTACTGATCATGAGCCTGATTCCACTTTCAGCGGTCTTGGTCGGATACGTGTGGAATCTCTTCCCCATCCGGATTCGTGTTCTTATTCCCATGGGCTGGGAGTTTGTCATTTTCGTTCCCCTGATTGTCATCGTTGGCGTTCTTGCCTGGCACTTGGGGCCCTTGTTTGAATCTCTCGCCTTCCGTTACACCGATCCGGCCACCGGCCAGACCGTGGGTGACTTCCGCCTCTGGTGGGAGGCTTGGACCGGCAACCAGTTCCAGCAGCGCAATTCCCTCGTCGTCGGCTTCATCATGGGATTTGCCGTCATTCCGATCATTTACACGATTGCTGAAGACGCCATATCGGCCGTGCCGCCTTCCCTCGTCTCGGGATCCCTTGCCCTCGGGGCCAGCCGCTGGCAGACCACCGCACGAATCATCCTCCCAACCGCCTCGGCCGGTATTTTCTCCGCGTTCATGATCGGCCTCGGCCGCGCCGTCGGGGAAACCATGATTGTTGTCATGGCCACCGGAAACACCCCCATCCTCGACTTTGATATCTTCTCCGGGATGCGCACCCTTTCCGCCAACATCGCTGTCGAGCTACCCGAGGCACCCCACGGTGGCACCCTTTATCGCACCCTTTTTCTTGGAGCTTTCGTGCTCTTTATCCTGACCTTTGCCGTTAACACAATCGCCGAGATCATGCGGACGCGTCTGCGCAACCGCTACAAGGTCATCAGCTAACCATGGAAGAGACAAATCCAGCAAAGACTCGCCCGGTCGACGACCGGCCCAAGGGGGAGGCCCTGGTCTGGCTCAGCTCGGCTGGCCTGGCGATGGGTGTCCTCATGGTCGTCTGCCTGATGGGGCTTATTTTCTGGGAGGGGATCACCGTCTTCTGGCCGAAAAAAGTAGCGGAAATTACACTACGTGAGGATTCTGCGTTCCGCATTGGCGACTCGAACAAGATTGCCGGGCCCATCATCAAGAAGCAGACCAGCCTGAAACGCGAGGTGGAGGAATGGCAGCTCTTCACGGGCAACAAGGATGTCTACGGTGGCATGTTCAAGTATATTGACGCGGGGGATATTGAAAAGATCGAGTATCCCGCCTCTGTCGTCGTTGCTGAGCGCATGGAATACGGCAATGCCATCTTTTATCCAGTCGCCCTGAAAACGGTTGCAGGCGAAGAGATCCGGGCCGATGAGGACATCTTCTGGCAGGCATTCGAAATGGAAATTTCCAATGTGCGGGAACGATTCAAGGAAATCAATCAGCTGGAAAAGAAGGAAATTGGTAGCATCAACCAGAAGGTAAACCGCCTGAAACTGCAGCGCCGGCACCTTGAGCGCCAGGAGGCGGATGGAGGCGATGTTGATCCAGCTCAATATTCTAAGATCGAAACCCAGCTGAAAACCCTGGAAGAGGAATTCCAGGTACTCGCCGCTGAGGCCCGCGAGCTGCGCAACCTGCAGGAAGCCGGGCAAGTGGAGTACCGGTTGCCAACGGGACAACTCCGATCGCAAGCCATTGGCAATATCCTCGGGGCTTACCGGCCCAACGAAATGACTTTCGCGGCAAAGGTCTCCTACTTCTTTAAACATATCTGGGCCTTCCTCAGTGAACGCCCCCGCGAGGCAAATACCGAGGGCGGGATTTTTCCCGCCATCTTCGGAACCTTTGTCATGACTGTGCTCATGAGCGCGGCTGTCATGCCCTTCGGCGTCATTGCCGCCATTTACCTGCGGGAGTATGCCAAGCAGGGCCCATTTGTTCAAAGCGTGCGCATCGCCGTCAACAACCTCGCCGGTGTTCCTTCCATCGTCTATGGCGTCTTCGGGCTTGGGTTCTTCGTATATTTTGTCGGCGGATCCATAGATCAGCTTTTCTTCTCGGATCGGCTCCCAACCGCAACCTTCGGCACCGGTGGAATCCTCTGGGCCTCCCTCACCCTTGCCCTGATGACCGTGCCGGTCGTGGTTGTCTCCACCGAGGAAGCCCTTGCTGCGGTGCCGCGGGGAGCCCGTGAGGCCAGCCTCGCCTGCGGGGCCTCAAAATGGCAGACGATCCAACGGATTGTTCTTCCGGCCTCCGCCCCGGGAATCCTGACAGGCCTGATCCTCGCCATGGCGCGTGGTGCCGGTGAGGTCGCCCCGCTGATGATTGTCGGCGTCGTAAAGCTCGCTCCCAGTCTCCCCATCGACGGGCAATTCCCGTTCTTCCACTTTGAACGAAAATTCATGCACCTCGGGTTTCACATATACGATCTCGGTTTCCAATCGCCCGACTCTGAAGCCGCAAGGCCCATGGTCTTCGCCACCACCTTCCTTTTGATCCTTCTCGTGATCGTCCTTAACCTCGGTGCAGTCCTGATTCGCAACCACTTGCGCAAAAAATTCAAGACGAGCACCTTTTAATCTTCCAGCAATTCAACCTGACAGAATTTGCCCATGAGCACAGCACCAGCAGTCGATTCCCCCAAAGCCAACCAGGCGAACGGAGCATTAGCAGACGAATCCTACATTCAGATTCGGGACTTTAACTTTTTCTACGGAGCAAGCCAGGCCCTGCACAATCTGCAGTTTGATATCCCGAAGGAACAGGTCACGGCCTTCATTGGTCCTTCCGGTTGCGGGAAATCCACCTTGCTGCGGAGCATCAACCGTATGAATGACCTCATCGATGGTGTCCGCCATGAGGGCGATATCCTGGTCAATGGACACAGCGTTTTCGATCCCCTCACGGAAGTCATTTCCCTGCGCAAGCGCATCGGTATGGTCTTCCAGAAATCCAATCCGTTCCCAAAATCCATTTACGAGAATGTGATCTACAGCCTCCGGGTTTCGGGAAGAAACAAAAAGTCCGAGCTGGATGAAATTGTCGAGACTAGCCTCAAGGGAGCGGCCCTGTGGGATGAGGTGAAGGACAGGCTCAATGAAAGCGCCCTCGGTCTCTCAGGCGGCCAGATGCAACGGCTCTGTATCGCCCGGGCCATTGCCAACCAGCCCGAGGTCATCCTCATGGATGAACCGTGTTCCGCTCTCGACCCGATTGCCACCGGGAAAATCGAGGAACTCATTAACGAGTTAAAAAATCACTACACAATTGTTATCGTGACCCATAACATGCAGCAAGCCGCCCGTGTCTCGGACAATACGGCCTTCTTCTATCTTGGGAAGTTGATTGAGTACGGCACCACTGAAGACATTTTCTTCAAACCTAAGAATTCCCAGACCGAGGCCTACATCACCGGACGATTCGGTTAATATCGTGACAATTCATCACTCAGATCATTCAATATCATTATGAAGAGGTTCTTTCACAGCGAATTGGAAACAATGAGGTCCCATCTCCTCCTGATGGGCGAGAAGGCAAATGCCGCCCTGGAGAAAGGGGTCCAGTCTCTCACCGAGAAGGACCTCGAACTGGCCAAAACGGTCATCCGCGAAGATGATGACATCGATGCCCTCGAGATCGAGATTGATCACGAGGCGACACGGTACCTGACTCTCCGTTCTCCCGTTGCCTCAGACTTGCGGCTCATTACGGTCGCCATCAAGGCCAGCCATGACCTCGAGAGGGTCGGCGATGAAGCCCGCAACATCGCCAAGCGATCGAAAAAGCTCATGACCAAGGGTGCTGTTGTTTCCGATCTTCTCAACATCCCCGACATGGCCCAAATGGCCGGGGGCATGCTGCAGGATGCCCTCCAATGCTTCATCGCCGAGGACCCTGAGAAGGCCTACGCGGTGTTGGCAAAGGACAGCGAGGTCGATGCCCTCAACAAGGAAAATTTCAAGGGCCTGATCAAACAGGCCAAGCTCGATCCAGAGGAAATTAACAAATACCTGGACCTGATTTTCATCTCAAAATCACTCGAGCGGATTGCCGATCATGCCACCAACCTGGCCGAGGAAGTCATCTTCCTCACGACCGGTAAGGAAACCCGCCATCAGGGCTTATAGAGTTCCTTCCTCAGGGAGTAATTTTGCTATTGTGGTTTGGCATTAAACATGCATTCCAAACTGTGCTTTTTAAATAAAGCATCTGATCTATAAACCTGAAAATAAACATGGCAAAAGCACCAACCAAGAAAACGGCCCGCAAGACAACCAAGTCTGCCACCGTTAAGAAAACCGCCGTCAAGAAGACAGCCGCCAAAAAGGCTGTGAAAAAGGCTGCGGCTCCAAAGAAAACCGCCACAAAGAAAGTGGCTCCAAAGAAAACCGCCGTCAAGAAGACCGCCGTCAAGAAGGTAGTCGCCAAGAAGGCACCCGCCAAGAAGGCCGTACGGAAAAAGGCTCCTGTGAAGCGTAAGCCCGTCGTTACCACCGTCATCGCGAAATTCGATGCCGGATACGGCAATGAGCTCTACATTCGTGGGGGTAGCTCCGGACTGACCTGGACCGCCGGTGAAGTGATGACGAACAAGGGCGCCGACGAGTGGGTATGGAAGAGCACTTCCGTGACCAACGAAATCGAGTTCAAAGTCCTCATCAACGACGAGATCTGGAGCGAAGGCTCAAACGGAGTTGTCTTCCCAGGCGCTACCGTGGTCTTCGAACCGGTATTCTAATCCCCCCGGTTTTCTGGAGTTAAACGCCGGTCAGGCGTTCCGGTGAAGATCACTGGTCAGCCCTGACAGCTGTTTCTGAATTAATTGCTGGATCACTTTGCGTTGTTCTTTTCCCGTTTCGCGGGAATCCAGCGCGAGGTGGTCCATTTTTATTTTCACGCGGCTGAAAGGGCGCGGAATGATGAAGCGATCCCAGCTGCGAAGGCTGCGGCAGGATTCGCATTCAGCCCCGAGGAGCACGACAGGAGCACCTGTCAGCTGCACCAGCAACGAGGCCCCCAGCTGCGCCTCGTAGCAGGGCCCTCTTGGCCCGTCTATCGTGATGGCGATGTGATGACCCTTGTTCAGGACCTTAAGCAGCTCACGGGCGGCTACAGCTCCTCGCCGACTGCTGCTGCCACGGATCGGCTTCACCCCGATGCTTTCCATGAAATAGCTCAACTGGCCGCCATCGCGGCTGGCACTGACCAGTCCGTGGAATTCCCGTCCCTCAACACCGACGCGAACAAGGGCTGACATCAACGGAAAGAGCCGGTTGTGCCAGAGCAGGAAAATCGTGCCAGTCGGGGCTTTATTGACCACCCGGTTCAGGGAAACGAGGTCTTCAAATTCCAGGGTCTTCATCCATTTCCGCAGACACCAGGCAAAGGCGGCAAGGAGGACACGCTGAAGCCCGCTGACTGAATGGATTTTCGGGGATGAATTTGCAGTTTCACTCATTTAAAGCCTATTGAATGTGTAGCATGGCTGATCCAACCTCAACGGAAAAGAATCCCGCAAGAGCGACACCTCCCTGCCCGCTACTCCCTGCCCCGGAAGAAAAAATGTCCTTTCGCAATCTTCGGGTTGAGCACGAGACCGGGGAGCATCGTGAAAAAGCTGTGTTTCAGGCTGCCTGTACCTATGCGAATTATCTCTGGACGATCAAGTTGCCAGCCCGGGCAATTCTGGCGCTCTGCCGGGCCATTTATCTGGATCCGGACAAACTCGGCGAACCTTTCCGACAGCCATACCGCGCTCTTGCCTGGTTTTTGCGTCATTACGCAGGCGACGGATTTCTCGGCAACCCCCGGGTCAGTTTTATTCATCAAGCCACTCGAATGCCTTGCGACCAATTCTTGGAGCGCCAACGAGCATGGGCCATGTGGTACATCAGCAAGACAGCAATTCCTTCCCTTCCGCCGGATCCAATGGTTGCAGAAAATCCGCCCGAACGGAATGCGCTGCGCATCTACCTCGATCAATACGGCTTGCCTGAAGAGGGACGGGAATGGGAGGCCGCCATGGAGCTTGCCCGGCCTACAATCGATCAGGAAGCGGGCTCGGGATTCCCGGAAACAGAATCTTCCGCACCAGCAGATTCCTCTTCAGGGGATTGATTAAAATCCTTTTCGAACGGCATGGGCTGTTCATTCGCTGATTCAGGTTTTTCCTTCAAGGGATCAACTGCCGGATCCATTTCCACGGATTCAATGATTTCCATCGGCTCATCCTTGGGACGCGCGTCCATTTTAACGCTCATCCGTCTCGGTTCACCATCACGCACGATGCGGATGTCCACATATTGGCCAACGCGTGTGTAGAACATCGCATTTCTCAAGTCATCAAGAGAATGAATCTGGTAGTCACCGATCTGCTCAAGAATATCTCCCTCGATCAACCCTGCTTTCATGGCTGGGGAATCCTCGAAAATCTCGTTCAGGACAATTTGTTTTCCGTTCTCGATGCTGGTTTCGATATCCACCTCAAATCCGATCCACCCGTAAGTGACCTGTCCGGAAAACAGGATATCATCGCGTATGCGAAGGGCCGCCCGGGCAGGGAGAATATAACTGGAAGCAACATCCGGGAGCGAGCCAACCTGGATTCCGAGAAGCCGTCCAGTGAGGTCGACATAGGCCGAACCGCCATCTCCAGGACCAGCGGGA
This sequence comes from Oceanipulchritudo coccoides, assembly GCF_010500615.1. Lineage (NCBI taxonomy): Bacteria > Pseudomonadati > Verrucomicrobiota > Opitutia > Puniceicoccales > Oceanipulchritudinaceae > Oceanipulchritudo > Oceanipulchritudo coccoides. The sequence goes on along the minus strand of NZ_JAAGNX010000001.1, from coordinate 672,162 downwards.
ATTGTCGTCCGTACGTAAGTACACGGAAAAAAGCGCTCTCCAAACCGACTCTCAAATCCGGAAACCATCCCAAAGCTTGGACTGGCGGAAAACTCGAGCGGCATGCTCAGACGAAGGATAAAACTTCCCACAGGTGGCAAGTCAGGCCGATCCGTCAGATGAAAAAAGCTGAAGTTGCTTGGCAAGGAGTGCGTTCGCAGAAATGCAATATTGGTTCGCTCATCCACTCCAAGGACCTCTGCACTGTAGGCAATCTGGTCATGCTCGATCCAGACACGTAGCGGTTGATAAACAATGCTGGCGTTCGTGATGATCAGTCCTTCGCGGCTGATGAAAAAGCCCGTCCCAATCACCACTTGGGGAACTTCCTCGCCCTCCGCTTTGTTCTTCGACGGATAGACAGCCTTCACCCGGACCATGGCTGACTGGTTTTCGGCAAAGAGGGAGACAAGTCTTTCCTCCAGCCCACGCAGTTCATCGTTTCCAAGTAGCGGTGTTCCAAGACTTCCAACCAGGAAAATGAATGGAAGTAGAAAACGGCCAAACCGAGATCCGGATAAAGCTCGCAACATGACCGGGTTACTAGAAGTTGCGACCGAGTTTCAGGTCCGCTGTGGTCACACCATAATTGCGGGTAGAGAAACTGTCCCGGACATAGGATGATCCAGTCGGAGCTGACAAATGCAAAGCAGGCGTGTAGAGCACCTTCTGGAAATTAACACGACGTGAGGAATTGGTTTCAATTGCATCAACAACAAATTGACTGGAAACCTTGTCGCTCTCCAATGGAAGTGCTGTATCCGCAAATCCAACCGGGCTAATGTCATTTTGACTCACCGTCAGGGAATTGACCTGCAGGGGCTCCACTTGCTCCTCAGTGACACCCTGCCCAAAGGTAAAGCGATCGTTGCTCTGCACCCATGAAACGCTGACAGCAATTATCAGGAGAGCCGGGAGGCCAAACATCGCAGCCTTCAAGGACGGATTCCAAAATGAATGCCGCAAAGTGTCCCGCTCGAGGAGGGCATGGAGACGTCGACGCTCGAAATCGTTCTCAAAATCGTTCCAGAAGTCTTCCGACGGACGTTCGTCGCGCTTGATTCGCAAGAGCGCTTCTACGGTAACTGTATCTTTGTTTTTATTTTTCCCCATGGGATTCCAATCAATCAAGGAAATGCTTTAAATCCGCTTGCAGTTGCTGCTTTGCATAGTGCAGGCGGGACCGGACGGTTCCAACTGAGCAACCGACAACATCCGCAATTTCCTGATGACTCAGGCCCTCTATTTCAAAAAGCACCACAACTGTCCTATGCTTAGGAGACAACTTTTGCATCGCTTCGTTCAATTTTTCCTGAAGCTCGCTTAACAAAGCGCCCTTCTCGGATTTGTGCTTCGCGGCAAGAGTTTCCAAAACCTGGGCGTGGCTGCCTTCCTCTTGGATCGTCTCCAAACTGAAAAAGCGTCTGAACCGGTTTCGTTTAAGATGGCTTAAAGCTGTATTGACCCCGATCCGGTAAAGCCAGGTAAAGAAGGCGGATTTTCCCTTGAACCGGTTGATCGAACTGAACGCCTTAATGAAGGCTTCCTGTGTCAGGTCAGCCGCGTCTTCGCGATTTGAAGTCAAATTATAGATAATGCCGTAGAGCCGTTCGCGGTATTTACGCACCAGCACGTCAAAGGCCGCCACATCACCTTCCTGAACCCGGCTGACCAATAGCTGGTCGGCATTGGCTGCAGACTCAGGTGCAGAATCCGCTTCCACTGGGAGCGAACCGTCAACTGACTTGGACAAAGACATCTATTAGCAATCTAGTTGGGTTTGATATGGATTCAAGGATTATCTGGAGCACTGGAAATAGGAATCACCGGATGGAGAATTTATTCCAAGCGGACTCAACAAAATCGATCAGGTTGAGCAAAACCCCTTTCCGATACTCGCCCGGGATCTTTCCAGCCATCGTTTTAGCGAGATTCAGCTGCTCGCGGAAGGCTGCCTCGACCATCTCCAGCACGCCTTCCCCGAGAAGCGAAGCCTGGTCAGCCCCTTTTGCTGCGCTTTCCTGCAGGGATTTCAATGCAGATGACCGTTCATCTTCCGGCAACGATTCCAGCCAGACCAGAACCGGCAGAGTGAGTTTGCCGGTGGCGAGATCGGTCCCAAGTGTCTTCCCCGCCTGGGATTCCCGCCCAAAGATATCTGCCGCGTCGTCGTAGATCTGGTAGGCAATGCCCAAATGCCGGGCAAATTGGCTTGCGGACTCACTGGTGGTTTCCGGAAGCCCCGAAAGAAAACTCCCAAGGTAAGCCGAAACGGCGAAAAGCTCAGCGGTCTTCAAGTCGATCATCCGGTAATAAGCTGAGAGGCTCGGTGCCTCTCCACCGCGGGAAAAGGTTTGCGCGATCTCCCCCGAACAGACCTGCCGAGTCGCCATGGACACGGCACGGCAGACTTCCACGTCTGGAAATGTAGCGGCGAGGTGCAAAGCATGGGAAAAAAGGGCATCCCCGAGGAGAACCGCAATGTGTGCCCCATAACGGGAAACGACAGTTTCTGTCCGGTGGCGAATGTCCGCCTCGTCCAGGATGTCGTCGTGGACCAGCGTAGCCAAATGGACCAGCTCGACAATTGCCGCCGCCTTGATAACGGATTCCCGGGGAAATTCATCCGCTGAATCCATGGCTGTTGAGAACACAAGAATCGGCCGAAGCTTCTTCCCGCTATGTCCAAAACAATATTCAACGAGCGGTTGGACTTCCGGCTCAAAAGACATGACCTGCCCCGAAAGAAATGCTTCCAGCTCGTCAAAGGCGGGTTGCAGCGGTCCCAAGATCGCCTGAAAGCGGTCTGAGTTGGAAATCGATGGGACAGATGATGCCGGAGGTTCCATAAAACATCGGAAGATATGAGCAGGATTCATCAAAATCAAGCCAGCCAAGCCTAAACCTGTGGGAAATTTGCTTGCCGCGAATCATAGAACAGCCACTTAAAAGGGGAAATGACCGATTCTCCCCTTATCATTTTAATCCTTTTTGTTGGAGCTGCTTATCTCTTCAAATTGTGGCGTGATGACATGCTGGCATGGAAAGCCGGTAAACCCCATGAAAAGGGGATTCCCGGTGCAACCAGCGCGCCTGGGGCCGCCCTGTGGATTGGCGCGATTGGTGCCCTTGCCCTGGTCGGGCTTGAGACCGGAGGGGAAATTGCTCTGGGTGTCTCCTCTGAACAGACCGACATTACGGTGATTTTCCTTTTGGCCATGATCGGGGCAGGCGTCCTTGAGGAGGTTCTTTTCCGGGGCTATTTTGTTATTCAGAATAAAGGACGGAACATTCTCATCCTGAGCATCGTCGGGTTTTCCCTGCTTTTTGCGCTGGCTCACTACCAATATTACACCGAAATCCCGGAAGAAGGCACCTGGCGTGACCTCAGCTTTGTCATCGATCCGAAGTCAGGCTGGTCGCTGCTTCTGCTCTTTCTGAATTCGCTCTGGTTCTACTGGATGCGCTTCAGCAAATGGAATCCCCACCATTCGCTCCTGCCCTGCTTTGTGGCGCATATTGCCAGCAATATGGGCGTGTTCGCCGTCAAACTTCTGCAAGGCCACGTGCACGGCCTCTATTGACTAAAAAAAAAACGGCCCCGGAGTGAACCGGGACCGCTTGATTAAAAATCTCGATCAGACTGGATTTAAGCACCGATCTGGAAACGCGCGAAGCGGTTCACGACGATGTTTTCACCCATCTTTGTAATCTGCGCCTTGAGAAGGTCCTGAATGGTGACATCCGGATTCTTCACGAAAGGTTGCTCAAGCAGGACAATCTCCTGGTAGACCTTTTCCAGCTTACCGCTGACGATCTTCTCGACAATGTTCTCGGGCTTGCCCTGAACCTGACCAGCGGCAATTTCCTTCTCCTTCTCGATGACCTCGGCAGGAACGTCCTCCCGGTTCACGCAAGTCGGGCTCGCGGCAGCGATGTGCATCGCAATATCGCGGACAAGGGCTTTGAAATCGTCGGTCTTGGCAACGAAGTCCGTTTCACAATTAACCTCAACCATCACACCGATCTTGCCACCCATGTGGATGTAGCAGTCGACGAGACCATCGGAGGCATCGCGGTCGGCCTTCTTGGCGGCACTGGCGATCCCCTTCTTCCGAAGGAGATCAATTGCTTCGTCTTCGTTTCCGTTGGTTTCCTTGAGAGCCTTTTTGCAGTCCATCAGACCGGCACCTGTCTTGGCGCGAAGCTCTCCTACCATTTTTGCTGTAATTTCACTCATTGCTTTGGTGATCTCTTTTAAAAATTAACTTTCTTTGGATTCGTCGTCCGTGCTGAAGGATTCCGGCACAACATCTGATTCCTCATCATCGGAACGGACTGCTGTGACAGGCACTTGGTCCTCCACCGCAGGAGCGGCAATCGCCGGCTTGACCGTACGGGTTGGGATCGCATCGGGCTGGGCACGACGGGCAAGACCTGCCTGGATCGCGTCCATGATGACTTCCACGATGATCCGAATCGCCTTGATCGAATCGTCATTGCCGGGGATCGGGTAAGCGAGTTTTGACGGATCGCTGTTGGTGTCGACCAAAGCAACCACCGGAATCTTCAGGCGATTGGCCTCTGCAACGGCAATGTCTTCTGTCCGGGTATCCACCACAAAGAGGGCACCAGGCATTTTTTCGAGATCGACGATCCCTTCAAAGTTGCGGTTCATCCGGGACATTTCACGACGGATGGCAGCACTTTCCTTGTTGTGCATCTTTTCCAGCGTTCCGTCTCCGTCCCACTGCATGTACTGCTTGTACTTTTCGATGGAGCGACGAACCGTGACAAAATTCGTCATGGTTCCACCAAGCCAGCGGGAAGTGGCGTACGGCATATTGGTCGCAATAGCTGCTTCCTTGAGCAGATCGCGCGACTGGCGCTTGGTCCCGACGAGGAGAATATCTTTCCCGCTCGCGACGGTTTCCTCGACAAATTTCGCGGCCTCTTCAAGGCGGGCGAAGGTCTTTTCAAGATCGATGACGCTGATGCCGTGACGATTGGCAAAAACGAACTTTTTCGACTTCGGGTTAAAACGGCGAAGCTGGTGGCCAAAATGGACACCGGCATCAAGGAGATCCTTAATCGTAATATTCATAATCTGATTTTGTGCGGCATCCCGATCTCTCGGAACAAACTGGCTGGCCGCACCGCCAGCTTTCATTAGCTTTTGGAATTAATCCGTTGCCAGCTTCGTGCTGACAATTGAACGGAAAGAGAAGGAACAAAGCGTCCTGAGAAGCCAGTGCAAGCCTATTCCGCGATTGGTATGAAATCCGTAGCGCGCGGGTTTAACCCGCGGTTTCACGTCCCCCCGCCCGACCGGCCCTTCGTGAAAGCGTGGCACAGGGCGGCGGCAGCGGCATCGGCCTCATCAAAGGGAAGGATCCGGTCAAGTTTGAGGAGCCCGGAAACCTGCCGGGTCACCTGTTCCTTGCTGGCCCGGCCATAGCCGACAACCGCCTGTTTGATCCGCAGGGGTGGATACTCGAAAACCGGAATGCCCAGCAGGGCGGCTTGGCCAATCGCCGCGCCCCTTGCCGCTCCAAGCTTCTGCGCAGTCTGGAAATTCTGCACGTAAATCGTTTCCTCAACGGCGACGGCAACCGGGGAATGTTCCTTGATGAGTCGGGCCACCGCATTGGCAATTTCACCGAGACAATCGGGAAAGCTTGCCTTTCGCAGGGGAGAGACAGTTTCGCTGGCGATGTAAGACCCTGTGTCTGGAGGTGTGAAACGGACGACGGCCAGGCCCGTCCCGCGCAGACTCGGATCGATTCCAAGGATGATTCCCTTGAACGGTGTCATGACCGCGGAACGAACCTCAGGGGCCATCTTCTGCTTTCCGACGGTCCCGGCTTTGATTTGGGCGGCCCACTGGGCTCTGGCAGATTGCTTTGGCATATCGATCAGAAAAACATCAACTTGCCACCAGCAAGGACAATGAAAAACCAGACGGCAAAGGTAAAGAGCTGCTGTGGGATGAACTGGACCACTCGGGGAGCCACCCAGGCGCCGAGCATTGCCACCGGGGCAAGGGTGAGGCTGATCTGGAGCGAGTCCATGTTTATGATGCCAAGATGCGCCTGCAAGGGCACTTTGACCACGTTGACGATGAAGAAACACCACGCTGCTGTACCGATAAATACCATCTTGGGGAGGCCGACACTGATGAAGTACAACTGCCCGACCGGGCCAGCCGCATTGGCCACCATGGTCGCAAATCCACCGAGCACACCGAGGATCGAGCGAAATCCAAGGGAGTGTGGGAGGTTTTCTGCAAAATCCGCTTTGCCAAACCGTTTTGCCAGAAGGCGGGCAATCTGGATCAGCGTCATCGCAAGGACAATCCCTCCGATGAAGCGCTTGACGACCAAGTCGCTGAGGACGCCAAACAGGAAATAACCGATCAGGATTCCAATCCCCATCCAGGGAAGCAGGCGCCATAAATAGCCCCAGTGGGCATGCCGCCGATAGACGGTGATGGCCACAATATCCGCGGCAATGAGAACGGGAAGCAAAAGCCCGACAGAGGCCTTGGCGGGAAAAACCATGGCAAACAATATCACTGTGAGATTACCAACACCGACCAGTCCGCCCTTTCCGAGCCCCACCAAAAGAGCGCCTGTGCAGATCAGCATCCAATCAAGTGGACTCAGGCTCATGCATCCCTTTCTTCCCGATACACCCGCGCATCGTCCATCTTCCAATGTGTCCAGCTATGAAATTCATCCTCGCGAGGAAAATGCGTCCCCGTGGCGATAAGCTGGCTTTCAGAACCGAGCATTCTCCAGAAACCCTTGCGTCGGGTGGCATCCAGCTCCCCGACAATATCATCAGCCAGAATCACGGGTCTTGTTCCACCGCGTTTGCGATACCAGTCCACCAGCCCCATGCGCAGGGCAAGCACCAACCCGCGCTGCTGGCCTTCGCTGGCAAACTCCTTGGCGGTGTGTCCTTGAAGGGTTATTTTCAAATCATCCCGGTGCGGACCACGGTTGCTCGTCCCCGTATCCACATCCCGTTGCAGGATGGAAAAGAACTGCTCCTTGTAGCCCTCCTCACAGGATGCTTCAAGCGAAGCCTCATAGAACAAATCGGGTTGTTCCTCGACTCCGCTAATCCCCGCATAGGCTGTCTGAAAATGCGGACGAAACTCGTTCAGCAGTTGGCCACGCTGCCGGTAGAGCTCCCATCCGGAACGGATTACCAGTTCCTCGAACGGGGCTCGCTGGGAAGCCGGGGCACGTTGCTTCAACAAGGCATTGCGCGACTTCAGGCTCTTGAAATAGCGGGTCAGGTGGTCGAAATATCCGGGATCCATGACGACAAACATCATGTCCATCAGGCGGCGCCGGAGCGACGGGGCCCCACGCAGAATCTGGATGTCGTGGGAGGAAAAAGTAATTGTTGGGAACCTTCCAAGGATATCGCCCATTCGTCGCACGGGTTCCCCGTCCATCAGGACCTGCTTGGAGCCGGGCTTTAAGACCAGCTCAAGAGTCGTCTCGCCCATCTGGTCATGGTGCATCTCATAGACAAGGGTCGTTTCCCGTGGCCGGGCCTCCCAACGTATTAGCGCGGGAATTTCCGTAGTCCGGAACGAGCGCAGACTGGTCACCAGGCCGAGGGCCTCCAAAAGATTGGTTTTGCCCTGTCCATTGGCCCCACAGATGAATTGAGCCCCGTCCGGAAAGCCGACTTCCAAATGCGGGAAATTCCTGAAATCCCGGACTCTGACTTCCCTGAACCGCATTGCTTCAAATCTCGATAACGGTCCCCGGACCGCTGGATGCGGGCTCAGAATCAAGAACCAGTCGCACTTGCTTGATCGCTTCCAGAAGCTCATTCCAATCTGCACAGCTTGTTTCCCAGCCACTACTGATCCGGACCGTGCGGGCCGCAGCTTCCTCCTCGACGCCCATCACCTCAAGAATCGACGAGGGCCCCGATTTACTGGAAGAGCAGGCTGATCCTGATGAAATCTCCATGTCAAACCGGTCCAACTGGGCAATCCAGCGATTGGCCCGATGGCTGGGCAGGCTGATAAAGGAGGTGTTCCAAAGACGGTCGGCCTTCTTTCCATGAATGCAGAATTCCCCACCCCATTCAGCTTCCAGAGCGGCTTCGAAGGTGTCGCGCGCATTCAGTTGCTCCGCTGGCAAAGGGGAATTCAACCGTGCTTTCAGAGCGGCCACCATGCCAAGGATGGATGGTATATTTTCCGTTCCCGCACGTGAACCCATCTCTTGGGCACCTCCGGTCTGAACTTTTAAACCCGTCCACTCTTCCCCGAGGATCAGGCAACCGATTCCCTTGGGCCCGCCAAACTTGTGCCCGCTTAAACTAATTGCGGCGCAGCCCTGCCCCATCGGTGCGGCATATTTCCCGATCCACTGGACGGCATCGCAGTGAAAGGGAATACCCGCCTCCCGGCACAAACCGCGGATTTGTGGCCAGGGCTGGATGACCCCTGTTTCGTTGTTGGCCGCCATTACCGAAACCAACCCTGGAGCGGAAATCTGGAGCTGATCTTCAAACCAATCCAGATCAACTTGGCCATTTGCATCAACAGGAATGCGGCGGGCCCGGCTCTGGCCGGCGAGGCCGAGCGCCGCCTCCCGGATCGAAGGGTGTTCCACCGAGGAAATCCAAATTTCCTTCTCTGGAGACACGCGGGCAATTTCACGAATTACGGCATTGTTTGCCTCGGTAGCCCCTGAGGTAAAAACAACCTGCTCGGGCCGGAAGCCCAGCATTTGTGCCATCTCCTCGCGGGCTTCATCCAACCGGGACCGGGCGCGCACGCCACTGCGATAAGCGGTGGAGGGGTTTGCCCATGCGGTTTCAGACGCCTCCAACCATGCCTCTCGGGCGAGGGGATGAAGGGGCGCGGTGGCGTTCCAGTCAAAATAGGGCATCAGGGAATCCTCAGGACTTGTCCCGGTTTCAAGGCATTGGGACTTGGAAGCTGGTCGCGGTTTGCTTGAAAAATATCCATCCATCGTCCGGATTCACCGTAAACCCTTGAGCTGATCCGACTCAGTGTGTCGCCGGCCTGGACAGTGTAGGTGGTCGGTGTGGAATCCGCAGTGGAATCCTGTGGCTGTGCCGGGGCAATGACAATGGGGGCCACTTGCCTACCCTCACCACCAGCCTGCTGTTGTTGATTCAAAGCCTCACGGTACCGGAGAATCTCGCTTTCCTGTTCGGTCATGTCCCGCTGGAATTGCAGGATCTGCTCCTTCAATCCCTGGTTTTCCGCCTGCAAGGTCTTCACCGTTTCCATGAGGTTGACTCGCTCAACAGTCTCCCCAAAGGGATTTCCCGGAAGCGTTTTGGCAAAATCCTTCTGCGCCGTGAGAATCAGCTCCTTGACAAAGTCCGCGTATTCACCCTCCGGGCTTGCCGCCAGATAGCCACGGAAATGATAAATGGCGGCCAACGGATCCTTGATATGGTTTAGATAAATCAATCCGGCCTCCAAATGCGACTCGCCGGCATCCGCCCGTGTGCTCACAACCGATAAAAAGGCCTGCAGGGCCTCTTCATTACGGCCTTCGCGGAGAAGGCTCTTCCCCCGACGGTAGGCACGCTCATCCGTCTCCTTTGTCACCGTGTCCGTACCGCTGCAGCCAATCATGCCAACCGCCAGCACCATCACGGCAAGAATCGAACAAATCAGGCGCTTCACGCTTTTAACTTTTCTCCCAGTCTCCATATGTTATCCAGATATAGGGTTTTACAGAGGAACCCTGTTCAAACCCAATCTTTAATTTTATCCAATGACACTTTCTTCTGAAAATATACTCTCCAGCGCGCAGAATTGCCTGCGGCTTGAACAGGCGGCCATTGAGGCAACCAGCAATAAACTGGACGAGTCTTTTGTCCAGTCTGTCCATTTGATCGAGAAAACCATTCTTGATGGCAAAAAACTGGTCTTTACCGGGGTGGGAAAAAATGTGCCGATCTGCCTCAAACTGGCAGGTACCTTTAACTCCACAGGCGTCCCGACGACTTTCCTCGATCCCAACCAGGCCCTTCACGGGGATCTCGGTCTCTGCCAGAAAGGCGACCTCTGCGTCCTCTTCAGCAACAGCGGGGAAACAGAAGACCTGCTCCGTTTGCTCCCTTCGTTGAAACGATTGGGCCTGACCACCATCGCCGTCACGGCAATCGCCGATTCCTCGCTTTCGAAATTTTCAGACCATCTGTTACTCTACCATTACGATCAGGAAGCATGTCCCCTCAACCTTGCCCCGACCGCCAGTACCACCGCAGCGCTCGCTATCGGGGATGCCCTCGCCATGGTCTACCTGGAAATTCGCGGCTTTTCCAAGGAGGATTTTGCCCGGTATCATCCAGCCGGCAGCCTCGGCAAGGCACTGCTTCTTAAAGTCGACGAGATCATGCGGACCGGAGATCGCTTTGCCAGTGCGCCGGACACGATCACCGTTCAAGAGGCAATCCTCTGTATCACCAAGGCACGGTGTGGTTCAATCGCCCTGGTCGATGCACAATCAGGTGCCCTCACGGGGGTCTTCAGCGACGGGGATTTCCGTCGTGCCGCACTGGACGATAAGGATATCCTCTTGAAGCCTGTTTCGGAGCACATGACGCGCAATCCCAAAACCATCCCTTCGGGTTCCCTCGCAGGCACTGCCCTCCGCATTTTTGAAGCAGTATCCATCGATGACCTTGTTGTCGTTGATGAAGCAGGAAAACCCCTCGGTCTGATCGATGGGCAGGACATGCCAAAGCTGCGCATTGTTTGATCTTCCTGGTACGCGACTTTACAATTACGGCTGATCGGGTTATCTTGGGAGCATGGCCAAGATTAAAAAAACAACAAAGAAAACCACACGAGACGGCTCCAAGGTCGTCGCCGCATTACGACAAGTTCTTGCCGATAGTTATGCCTTGATGGGGCAGACCCATATCTGTCACTGGAATGTTGAAGGACCCACCTTCTTCGCCCTGCACACGGCATTCGAAAATCAGTACACGGAGCTCTTCACCGCAGTTGATGAACTAGCCGAGCGAATTCGTGCCTTGGATGCATATGCGCCCGGTGGCCTTGCCAACCTCGCCAAGCTCGCAGCAATGAAGGAAATTCCGGAAAAAACGTCCTCCGCGACGATGGTGAAGCATCTGGCAGGGCTTCACGCAAAACTGATCAAGGACGCTGTCGCGGCAAGGGACACAGCCGCTGAGGCAAATGACAAGGAAACCGAGGACATGATGATAGCTCGCATCGAGGTACACCAGAAGACGGTCTGGATGCTGAAGGCTTACCTGAAGGGCTGATTTATAAACGATCCGTCTACTGGCGGACACATTCAAATTTCCAATGGCGGGTTCCAGTGACCCGCCATTTTTCTTTTACGGGCTTGCGGGAAATCCGTTCAGGGATTCCCCTTTATAACAGATGTTTGAGAATATACCGGAGGTTAAAGACGGCGAAGTGCGTCCTCTTTTGGAATGCCAGGAAATACAACTGGGTTATTCCACTCCTTCGGGCTGGAAGCCTGTTGTCAATCGGGTTGATTTTGAAGTTCGTAAAGGCGAGACGGTCGCCCTTGTCGGTGAAAGCGGATCGGGCAAGAGCACCATTGCCAAAGCACTCGTCAAACTCATCCCGCTCAGGGGTGGGTCCATCCGCTTCGATGGTAAAGAAGTGGGGAATCTAAGCCCCGTTGAATTCCAGCCTTACCGAAAGAAAATCCAGATGATTTTCCAGGACCCGTTAAAGGCCCTCAACCCGCGCCTCAAGGTTTCCCAATTAATCGAAGAGCCTCTCCGGCTGCATTTTCCAAAGCTCGACCGTGCCAAGCGTGTCGATGAGCTACTGCAAGCGGTGCAGCTCCCTGTCTCCAGCAAGGACCGTTTCCCCTCAGAGTTCAGTGGTGGCCAGCGTCAACGAATCCTCATTGCCCGCGCACTCGCTGTGGAACCGGAACTGCTTGTTTGCGATGAACCTGTGAGCGCCCTTGATGTCACCATTCAGGCAAGGCTGTTGGAGTTGCTCGAAAGTTTGAAGTCATCCCATGGGCTGACCCTCCTCTTCATCTCGCATGACCTTGCTGTTGTGCAACAGATCGCCGACCGCGTCCTCGTGCTTCAAAACGGGCGCCGTGTTGAATGGAAGGAAACCGGTCAATTATTCAAAAACCCCGAGCATCCGTACACCCGGATGCTCATCGACGCGTGCCCGACCTGGTAAGATGGACAGTCTGGAAACCCAGTTAAAGATCCCCGACCTCTGGCAGCAAAAGGCCATCCGCGCATTGCAGGGTGGCAAGGATGTCATCGTGGCTTCGCCGACAGGCGCGGGCAAGACCTACATTTTCGAGCTCCTGATGGAAACCGGATTTCAGGGGAAAGCCGTCTACACGGTCCCGACCCGGGCCCTGGCCAACGACAAGCGTCTCGAGTGGAAGCGGCGTGGCTGGGATGTCGGGATCACTACCGGCGACAGGAATGAGAATCCTGATGCCCGGGTTGTTGTAGCGACTTTGGAAACACAAAAGGGACGCCTCGTGCGTGGAGAAGGACCCGACCTGCTCGTGGTTGATGAATACCAGATGCTTGGAGATGAACAAAGGGGTCTCAATTACGAGCTTTCAATCGCAAGCGCACCGGCGAAAACGCAACTGCTCCTACTGAGCGGTTCTGTCGGAAACCCGAAAAATGTAGCGGATTGGTTGATACGGCTGGGGCGTAAGGTTGAGCTGGTTCAACATTCCAAACGACCCGTACCGCTCGAGGAAATCCAGATTGAAGGGCTCCCAAACCGAATCCCAACCAGCGTTCGCGGACTCTGGCCAAGGGCGATTGCCAAGGTGCTGAAAGCGGGCATGGCCCCCCTGCTTGCCTTCGCTCCAAGGAGAAAGGCAGCCGAGGATCTCGCCTTTGAGATTGCCCGCATGCTTCCCGAGGAAGATCCGATCGTCCTGACCCCTGAGCAGGAGCGCCTCGCTGGGGACGGCCTGAAGGGCCTCCTTCGGGCACGGGTGGCTTTTCATCACAGCGGATTGGATTATGCCCAGCGTGCCGGCTTGATTGAACCACTTGCCAAAGCCGGGCAACTGCGGGTGGTGGTGGCCACAATGGGACTGGCGGCCGGCATTAATTTTTCCATGCGTTCCGTCCTCGTCACCGACAGGGAATACCGGTCCGGTGACCGGGTTCATGAAGTACGGCCCGATGAACTTTTGCAGATGTTTGGGCGGGCGGGGCGCAGGGGGATGGATAAGGTCGGTTATATCGCGGTTGCGCCCGGCAAACCGAGGTTGCAGGAAGCCCGTCCCCTTCGTTTGAAGCGTTCCAACCAGATTGACTGGCCCAGCATCACTGGCCTGATGCAGACCGCCATCGAAAAGAACCAGAACCCGATGGAAGCCGCGCATCAGTTGACGCGACGCCTTTTCAGCGTCCAACGCATTCCCCTGGGACTGGCTGACTTCCATGCAGGCGGGCCAAGTGCTTCGCCGGTCCAGCAAAATATTGTGACCCAGACAGTGACCGAGTTTCAGACTCCGGACAATGACTGGGAGCGCAAAAGAGCACCGCGAAGAGCCGAGCTTGGAATTGCCCTTTATTGGTTCAAGGACGAATGGCGCCCTGCCCTTTCGGTTCCGGAAATGCTCACCAGCTTACCCTTGGGCACGCTTTGCCGGTTGAATTCCCAAAAGCCCCCGGAATATGGCCGACAGGTCCCCATCGCCCGTTTTGGCACCTCTGACACGGAGGGAGAACTTGTCCTGAATCGTTGGATACTTCGGGCCATCCGGGAGCAACCCAATTCAAAGGGCCGGAAGCATCATTGGCGACGCATGCGCTGGACCCTCGACCGGATTGAGAAGCAGATCATTCCCCTCCTTCCTGCGATCACCATGGGCGGCACCTTCGTCGACTGGCGCGAGAGCAAGGGCATGTTGTATGCACGCCTTCACTACAGGAAGGCAATCACTCACGCGCAGGTCGACTCAGCAAACCGCCCCCTGATCAGTCCGCCAGAGAGGTTGGTCAGCCACGAGACGGATTTGACCCTGCCCGGAGATGAGGGAACCGGTTCTTCAGGCAAAACCCGCACCGCCGCGGATATTTGGTTCAGTCTCGGGCTGATTGACAAATACGGTGCGCCGACACAACGCGGCATACTCTTCAGCTTTTTCAATTATGGCGAGGGGTTAGCTATCGCCGCCGCCCTCGAGGACCGCTCCTACGCCCTTGAGGATCTCATGTACGACCTTGCCAACCTTCGCGCAGGACATCGCTTCAGCTTCCACGAGGCAGGTTCTGGAAGGCTGGGAGCCGCCTGCCGTGCGGCCTACGGTCTGGTCTCACACACCGGGTACCTGATCCGGGGTTTGCCGACCACTTATGGTGAGGGTGCCTCGGAAGTCCTATTTCAGCCGGGCGCTTTACATGCTCTCAACAAGGGCGACATGGAATTGCGTACCGGGGATATCGAGCGAGCGCGCCTTGAGTGGAAAAGTATCCTTCGGCACATCGCCCATTGTCCAAAACTGAATTGGGACCGATGGCTCGATTTGCGTGCACTCGCAAAAAGCACAGTCAAGAATTTCCCGAAGGAAGCCACGCTTGAATCACTCCCCGGGCTGACGTCAAAACAACAACAGCGCCACAAGAGCTTTCTCACTTTCGAGCACAGTCCTCTTCAGGACTAGGAAACCGGATGTCTCAAGGAAGCTGGGTCACACCCATGAGGTAACGATCCACTTCGCGCGCGGCACCGCGACCCTCATTAATCGCCCAGACGACGAGGCTTTGCCCACGACGGCAGTCACCGGCAGCAAAGACACCTTCAACGTTGGTCGTGTACTTCTCATGCTCGGCCTTGATATTGGAGCGTGGATCCGTTTCGAGGGAAAGCTCTTCGACAACCTCCTGGTCCGGGCCCAGAAAGCCCATCGCCAAAGTCACCAACTGTGCCGGAATCGTCCGACGGGTATCTTCCTTCTTGTTCGGAACAAAGCGGCCCTGCTCATCCTTGCCCCACTCGATCTCAATGATTTCCAAACCGGTCAGGTTTCCATTTCCATCATCAAGAAAGCGTTCGGTCATGACGAGATATTGGCGGGGATCTTCACCCTGCAAGGCGGCCGCCTCTTCCTGCCCGTAATCCATACGGTAGATCTTGGGCCATTCCGGCCACGGGTTGCCCTCTTCGCGACTGGCAGGAGGGCGAGGAAGGATTTCCAGCTGGGTCACGCTCTTGCAACCCTGCCGGATCGAAGTGCCAACGCAGTCCGTTCCGGTGTCACCACCGCCGATGACCACGACATCCTTGCCCTTGGCATTGAGCTCAGGGAGAGATCCGTCGAATTCCGTATCCAGTACATGACGCGTGTTGGTCGTCAGGAAATCCATCGCGAAGTGTACCCCGTTCAACTCACGGCCCGGAATTGGCAGGTCACGCGGTTTGGTCGCACCCGTGCAAAAGACGACTGCATCAAACTCGTCCTTGAGCTCGCTAGCCGTCGTATCTTTTCCAATTTCGCATCCGGTGACAAACTTGATCCCCTCAGCCTCCATCAGGTCAACACGACGCTGGACGACTTTGCCTTTATCCAGCTTCATGTTTGGAATCCCGTACATCAGGAGACCGCCAATGCGGTCAGCCCGCTCGTAAACAGTGACGAGATGCCCGGCCTGGTTCAACTGGTCAGCACAGGAAAGCCCGGCCGGACCGGAACCGATCACGGCAACTTTCTTGCCGGTCCGCTCAGTCGGTGGCTGAGGCTTCACCCAGCCTTCATCCCATCCGCGGTCGATGATTGAGCATTCGATGTTCTTGATCGTCACCGGCGGCTCAATTACGCCCAGCACACAGGAACCTTCGCAGGGAGCAGGACATACACGCCCTGTGAACTCGGGGAAGTTATTCGTCTTGTGCAGACGTTCCAAGGCTTCCTTCCAGCGACCACGGTAGACCAGGTCGTTGAACTCCGGGATAAGATTGTTGATAGGGCACCCGCTTGCCATGCCGGAGACCATGTGGCCCGTGTGGCAGAACGGTGTCCCGCAGTCCATACAGCGGGAACCCTGGTTCTTCAGGTGCTCCTCCTTGGGATGAACCTTGAACTCGTTCCAGCCCTTGATCCGCTCCTTAGGATCCATCTCACCGATGGTCTTTCTATCAACTTCAAGAAATCCGGTTGCTTTACCCATAATATTCAGTCTTTCGCAATTGTAATTAGTTTCCAGCTACACGAGCCAGGTCTTTCTGGTTATCCTCGAAGGCAGCCATTGCCGCCTCGTCGCCGGTCAAGCCCTGCTCTTCAACCTTCTTGAAGGCATTCAGCATGCGCTCGTAGTCGCGCGGCAGGACCTTGACGAATTTGGGCAACATTTCATCCCAGTTATCAAGCACTTCCTGACCCCGTTCAGACCCGGTGTACTTGACATGTTCGGCAACGCGCTGGCGCACATTCTCCATTTCCTCCTCATCGCATTCGATAAGGCGGTAAACATTGACCATGTCAGCATTGAGGCGCGTCTGGAATTTTCCATCCAAATCCAGAATATACGCGACTCCACCCGACATCCCGGCAGCAAAGTTGCGCCCGGTCAAACCAAGGACAATCACCTCTCCACCGGTCATGTATTCACAGCCGTGGTCTCCAACGCCCTCGACAACAGTTCGCACCCCGGAATTGCGGACGCAGAAACGTTCGCCGGCGATTCCGTTGATAAAGGCATTGCCCAGGGTCGCTCCGTAAAAGGCCACATTCCCGATAAGGGTCTGCTCATGCGCCTTGAACTTGGAACCACGGGGAGGATAGACCACCAACTTGGCTCCGGAAAGGCCTTTGCCAAAATAATCGTTGGCATCGCCTTCCAGCTCGAAACTCATTCCCGGAGGCGTGAAAGCCCCGAAGGACTGGCCCGCACTTCCTGTGAACTTCAGTTGTACCGTGTCCTCGGGAAGGCCCTTCCCGCCATGCCGGCGTGTCAGTTCACTCCCGGTGATGGTTCCCACCACGCGGTTCACATTGACGATGGGCAACTCCACCTTGACAGGCTCCCCTCGCTCGATCGCAGGCTTGCACAGCTTGAGCAGGTGCGTGACATCGAGGGATTCCTCGAGGCCATGGTCCTGCAGCTTCTGGCAATAAGTTCCAACTTCGTCTCCAACGTCCGGCTTGTGGAAAATACTGGTCAGGTCGACCCCACTGGCCTTCCAATGGTTGATCGCCTCGATCGTGTCGAGCTCCTCAACGTGGCCCACCATTTCGTTAATCGTCCGGAAGCCCAGCTCGGCCATGATCTCACGCATTTCCATGGCGATGAAGCGCATGAAATTGACCACGTGCTCGGGTTCACCTGTGAAGTTCTTCCGGAGGCGCGGATCCTGTGTGGCCACACCAACCGGGCAGGTGTTCTTCTGGCAGACACGCATCATCAGGCAGCCCATCGTGACCAGCGGTGCGGTTGCAAATCCGTATTCCTCGGCACCAAGGAGCGTTGCGATGGCAACGTCCCGACCGGTCTTCAATTGTCCGTCTGTTTCCAGAACCACACGGCTGCGCAAGTCGTTCAGGAGAAGGATCTGGTTTGTTTCGGCCAGTCCAAGTTCCCATGGAGCCCCTGCGTTGTAGATCGAGGAAGACGGCGACGCGCCGGTTCCTCCATCGTGTCCGGAGATAAGAATCACATCGGCGTGACCCTTTGCGACCCCGGCGGCAATTGTCCCGACCCCGACTTCCGCGACCAGCTTCACGTTGACGCGGGCATGGCGATTGGCGTTCTTCAGGTCATGGATCAATTCCGCCAGATCCTCGATTGAGTAGATGTCGTGGTGCGGGGGAGGAGAAACCAGTCCCACTCCAGGAGTTGAATGCCGGACCTTGGCCACCCACGGATAGACCTTGGAACCGGGCAATTCACCGCCCTCGCCGGGCTTGGCGCCTTGGGAAATCTTAATCTGGATCTCGTCCGAGTTGACAAGGTATTCGCTCGTCACTCCGAAACGGCCCGATGCCACCTGCTTGATGGCTGAGCGCTTGCTGTCGCCATTGGGCATTGGAGTAAACCGCTCTGGATCTTCCCCTCCCTCACCCGTGTTGGACTTGCCCCCAACGCGGTTCATGGCGATGGCTAGCGTCTCGTGCGCCTCCTTTGAAATGGAACCGTAAGACATGGCGCCCGTCTTGAAGCGCTTCATGATCGCCTCGATTGGCTCGACTTCGTCGATATCGAGTGCCTTGCGCTTGTGCTTGAAGCGCATCAAGCCACGAAGGGTACAAAAACTTTCGCTGTGGTCGTTGACCATGGCGGAATACTCCTTGTAAGCCCCGTAGTCCCCGGTACGGACCGCCTTCTGGAGCAGGTGGATCGTCTTGGGGTTGAAGAGGTGATATTCCCCGTTGCGACGCCACTGGTACATGCCGCCGGGCTCAAGGGCCGCCTCTTCGTCGGAAATCCGGCGCTCGGCAAAGGCCTTGTTGTGTCGCAGGAGGCTCTCCTCCGCGATCTGCTTGAGCCCAACACCTTCGACACGACCTGCGGTCCCGGTGAAGTACTTGTTCACCACGCGGGTGCTCAAGCCAATTGCTTCAAAGATCTGGGCCCCGCGATAGGAAGCCACCGTCGAAATCCCCATCTTGGCCATCGTCTTCACAACGCCCTTGATGGAGCCCTTCAGGTAATTGTAGACCGCCGTCTGCAGATCCATTCCAAGCATCTGTTCGGTGATCATTTCCTGAAGCGTCTCAAAGGCCATGTACGGATTGATGGCATCCGCCCCATAGCCGATGAGCACCGCAAAATGATGCACTTCGCGGGCCTCGCCTGTCTCAAGGACAATGGAGACGCGTGTCCGCGTTCCGGCACGGACAAGATGATGGTGCAGGCCGCCCATGGCGAGAAGTGTCGGAATGGCCGCCTTGTCGGCACTCAAAGCCTTGTCGGAAATGATCAGAATATTCACTCCGTCAGCGATTGCCTTGTCGGCAGCGGCAAAGAGGTCGTCCAGGGCATTTTGCAATCCCTTTTCAGTATCAGAGACTGGAAAGAGTGCATCCAATGTGGCGGACTTGAACCCGTCTATCTCGATTTCACGAAACTGGGCCAGCTGGCGATTATCAATCAGCGGACTGTCCAAGCGGATCATCCGGCAACTTTCCGGATTTGGGTCGAGGAGATTGCCCTCGGAGCCGATGAAGGTCTCCGTTCCTGTCACAAGTTCCTCCCGGATACAGTCCAGGGCGGGATTTGTGACCTGTGCGAAGATCTGCTTGAAGTACTGGTAAAGGTGCTTCGATTTATTCGATAAAACCGCCAATGGCGTATCATTGCCCATCGAGGCAATCGGCTGGACACCTTTCTCCGCCGTTGGGCCGAGCAGGAAGCGCAAGTCCTCGTAAGTGTAACCAAAGGCAATCTGACGTTCCTTGAGCTGGCTTATGGGTCCCTCGGGCAAGTTCTTTGGATCCGGAAGATCCTTCGATGCGAGGCGACGATCCTGAAGCCACTTTTCATAAGGTTGAGCAGAATAGATGCGCTCTTTCACCTCTTCATCCGGAATGATACGACCCTCGTTCATATCGACGAGGAACATCCGGCCGGGCTTGAGGCGGCCTTTTTCGATGACCGTCAGGGGATCAAGATCGGGGACAACACCAACCTCGGAAGCCATGATGACCAAGTCATCCTCAGTCACGTAATAGCGGCTTGGGCGCAGGCCATTACGGTCAAGAACGGCGCCGATCTGGTAGCCGTCGGAGAATGTGATCGAGGCAGGACCGTCCCACGGTTCCATCATGCAGGCATGGAACTCATAAAAGGCCCGCTTCTGGGCGTTCATGGATTCGTGACGTTCCCAAGGCTCGGGAATCATCATCATGACGGCATGGGTCAGGTCGTATCCTCCCAGATGCAGGAATTCGAGGACATTGTCGAAACGGGCTGAGTCCGAACCATCCTCATTGATGACCGGGGAAATCTTCTCAATATCGGAACCGAAGGTATCCGACTGGCACAGGGACTCCCGCGCCTTCATGAAATTCTCATTTCCCATCACGGTATTGATCTCGCCATTGTGGGCGATGAACCGGTTCGGGTGCGCACGCGGCCAGCTCGGGAAGGTGTTCGTCGAGAAACGCGTGTGCATCAAGGCCAGCGCAGATTCGAAATCCGGATCGTGGAAATCCGGGAAGTATTCCGCCAACTGGCAGGGGGTGAGCATTCCCTTGTAGATCATCGTGCGGGCGGAAAGGCCGGTCACATAGAAATATTCTCCACCTGGGAACGTGTTCTTGGCTGTACGGTGAACATCGTAGAACTGGGAAGGCACCTCATTGAAGCGGACCGCGTTGACCATCCGCTTGCGGATGACATACAGTTTGCGCTCAAAATCCATGATATCGGTGAGGTCCGAGGCACGCTCGATGAACACCTGCTTGATAACAGGTTCATACTGGCCGGAAGTCTTGCCGAGGATTTCACTCTTCACCGGAACCGTGCGCCATCCGAGGAACTTCTGTCCCTCCTCGCGGATGACATGTTCGAATAACTGCATGCAAGCTTCGCGTTCACTCTGGTTGGGCGACATGAAGACCAGACCGGCCCCATATTGGCCCTCAGGCGGCAGATCAACGCCCTTGTCGAGCATGACCTTGCGGAGAAACTTGTCCGGTGTCTGGATAAAGATACCTGCTCCGTCGCCCGTGTCAGGATCCGACCCGCTGGCCCCGCGGTGAATCATCTGGGTATTCATCGTGAGGGTTTTCTGGATAATGGCATGGGAGCGCTTCCCCTTCAGGTGGGCAATAAATCCCACACCGCAGGAATCCTTCTCGCGGGAAGGTTCCCAAAGCCCTTGGGCTTCTGGCCATCCGATTGGAGTCTTCTTCTTATCTGGCATATGCAAAGTTATGTTTGATGTTCACGGAAATTGTTCCGGACAAGAAGATGCTGGGGGCAAATCCCTATCCGTTGCGGGGATATTTAGGAAGCTTTCGAGGTATTCAAGAACCAAAATTCAATGAATTTAAAAAGAGAACTTTCAATTGATCCGTTGAAGCCAGCCACCTAGGTTACAAAAAGCATGTCAACGCGCCGATTCAAGTCCGAGGGTCCAGTCCTCTA
Source organism: Oceanipulchritudo coccoides (assembly GCF_010500615.1). Lineage (NCBI taxonomy): Bacteria > Pseudomonadati > Verrucomicrobiota > Opitutia > Puniceicoccales > Oceanipulchritudinaceae > Oceanipulchritudo > Oceanipulchritudo coccoides. The sequence continues at coordinate 651,000 of NZ_JAAGNX010000001.1, read as the reverse complement.
CAACCGCTACCAGTTTGGCTATTGCGAGTGGCTGGAGTCCACTACCGGTCAAAATCTGAAGGAAGCCTACGAGGGCGGCTTTCTCCCCTATTCTGCTGACTTGAGCGATCCGAGGCACCTGTTTTACATGGCCCGCAGCCTCCGGGTCGACCTGGGCGAATTCAAGGTCGAGAAGAATCGACGCTACGACCACCGCGAATGGCAGGCCTGCCATCTGGTGCGGAAACATGTTCCCAAGGACCAATTCCTTGCTCAATACGGCGATCATGCCGTGCAAAAGGCCGGGCTCTGGATGGAGCAGCGCTTCGGAAAGCCCTATTTATCAGAGAACCGGCTCGAATACATCCTGCGAAAACCCTTTCTGAGAGATATCCTGACATGGGAGGACGGGACCGGGCTTCGGGCATTCGCTTTGATAGTCCTTGAGGATTGGGGGGCTCATTACTGGTACATCTTTTACGCCAACGACGCTGGAAAGAACGATCCCCCCGGCCAAGGTTATCTCGTCGATTTTCTCAATTGGGCCTCCGGGAAACAACTTCCGTGCGCCTACCTTGGAACCGCCTATGGACAGAAAAGTCTCTATAAATCACGGGGCATCCAGGGAATTGAGTTCTGGGACGGGAACGAGTGGTCATCTGACAAGGGCAAGCTCATGCGCTATCAGGAAGCGGATGAACAGTCCCAGGATCAGCCTTGCTAATTCCCTAACTGAAGGACCGTAGAATCGCCTGGTCTGAAAAGGGATGCTTTGTCAGCCCAATGATCTGGTAATCCTCATGTCCCTTGCCTGCGACAACCAACAAATCGCCCTCTTTTGTATGGTTGTAGGCTGTGCGTAGCGCTTCTTCCCGGTCAGGCACCTGATGGACTTCAGGGCTGCCGGAGGCCAAACTTAAGGAGGACTGTACTCCCTCCATAATATCATTGATAATCGCTTCCGGATCCTCCGTGCGGGGATTGTCCGAAGTGACCCAGCAAACATCCGCCAGCTCAGCCGCGATACTACCCATGATCGACCGTTTGCCGCGGTCACGATCTCCACCACACCCGAAGGCCACATGAAGCTTACGCTCACAAAAAGGCCGGCAAGCTTTCAATACATGCTGCAATCCGTCTGGATTATGGGCGTAATCGACAATCGCGGTACACCCGTTTGGAAGAAAAATCTGTTCCATGCGACCGCACACGGGCGGGAAGTCCTTCAAGGCATCTGCAAGAGCCTCAAGGGAATGCCCCATGGCGTGCATGAGGGCCACCGCAGCAGCCACATTTTCAACCTGAAAATCTCCCACAAGGTGGCTTTCAAAGGGACAGGTTTCATTGCCTACTGCCATGCTGAAACGCGACCTTTGGGGAGTCAGGATCAGGTTGCGAACTTCATAATCCGCCCCGCTATTTTCCATTCCAAAACTCACCACCCTGCCACCCGCGGCCTCGGCAAATTGATTATAGAACGCGGAGGCGCGATTAAGCACGGATACCCCACCCGGTTTGAGCAGGTTAAAGAGGCCCTGCTTGGCCATGGCATAAGCCTCCTGGGTCCCGTGGAAATCCAGATGGTCCCGTTCCACATTTGTGAGGACAGCTCCGTCGAAGAGAAGTCCTTCCACTCGATCGAGGGTAAGCGCATGGGATGAAACTTCCATCGAAACAGCCCGGGCCCCGGATTCGCGAAAAGTGAGGAGATGGCGGTAGAGCTCGGGGGAAAGTGGAGTTGTGTAGGTTCCCGCCGCATTGAGGCTGTCTCCCAGGGCAATTCCAAGCGTCCCGATGCTGCCACAGGGAATGCCCAGCTTGTTGTTCAGGTGAGCCAACAGACGGGTTGTTGTGGTTTTGCCATTGGTCCCGGTCACTCCAAGAAATTGCACGCCCTCATCGGGATTGCCCAGGAAAAGGCGTGCGGCCTGTCCCAATGCTTTACGCGGAAAGGGGGTGATCAACTGGGGAACGCTCAATCCTTCAACCGGACTGGGAGAAACCACTCCTGCCAGCTCCATGGAGGGGAGCTTTTCCAGAAATGCTCTCCAGGTAAACCAACGATTGTACTCAAGGTACTCGTCCATGCAGACAAAGAGATAGCCGGGTCCCTGTACCTCGTCTGGATGGCAGGCCACACCCCGGATTTCCGTATCGATCAATCCGAGGACATTGGCCGGCTGAACCGCTTCAATGACGTCCTTTAGTCTGATTGGTCAACCCCCATCAAGGGCCCCTTCGTCAAATCCATCAATGCCTGCTCAAGGGTTGGGGCCTCCTTGATCGCCCTCAGGTCCTCCATGTCCGGCGGGACATTGGCAATCGCTTCCTCGATGGTCGTGGTCCCATCCTGGACTTTGAGCATACTATCCTGGTGGAGCGTTCTCATGCGATTGCGGACGGCAATCCGCTTCAATTTTGCCACATCCATGCCGGCATTGATGCCTTTTATCAATTCGTTGCTCGTCGGCATGAGTTCATGAATACCCACCCGTCCCTTGTATCCAATTCCTCCACATGCCGGACAGCCGCCTTCCTTGTGATGGGGGATATCTCCCGACCAGTCGATGGCTCTTTCCAGGATATCCCGTTCCCGGTTCTCTGCCTCCGAGACAATGCCACATGTCTTGCACACCCGGCGCAGAAGCCGCTGGGCACAAACGCAGACCAGGGATGCTGAAATCATGAATGGCTCAATCTTCATCTCCGTTAATCGGCTGATTGTGCTTGGTGCATCATTCGTATGAAGCGTGCTGAAAAGCATGTGCCCGGTCAACGCAGCCTCGACCGCGATCTGAGCCGTTTCCTGGTCACGGATTTCCCCGACTAGAATGATGTCCGGATCCTGTCGCAGGAAAGCCCGAAGCGCCTTGGCAAAGGTCAACCCGATCTGCCGGTGCATCTGCATCTGCAAAAGTCCATTCAGGGTATATTCAATGGGATCCTCGGCAGTCCGGATACACTTGCCGGGATCATTGATCTCGTTCAGCGCACTGTACAGTGTCATCGATTTACCGGAACCGGTCGGCCCGCAGTGCAGGACCATCCCATAGGGCCTGGTGATCAAGTCCTTGTACATGGACAGATTGTCCTCGCTGAAGCCAAGAGCAGTCAGCGGCAAAGTGGACTTCTGCTTGTCAAGCAATCGCATGACAGCCCCTTCGCCATGGTTAAGTGGCGCTGTGGCCACACGCAGGTCGACATCAATGCCCTTCCGGTTGAACTGCTTGTAGATAATTCGCCCGTCTTGGGGAAGGCGCTTCTCGGCAATATCCAGATTGGCCATGATCTTCAAGCGGGCCATCAGGGAGATCGCCGCCTTGGCCGGTATGCGCAATTTGTCCTGGCAAACCCCGTCCACGCGAACACGGATCCGGGCTTCGTTCTCGAACGGCTCGACGTGAATATCAGAACCTCCGGAAAAATACGCATCCTCAATGATCCGGCTGGCCAGCTGGACAATCGGGGAATTCTCATTTTCGAGATCCTCCTCACTGATGTCACCATCCTCATTGACCTCGTCAAAATCGATATTGAGGGACTCCATGACATCCCCGAATCCTTCAGGGCGCTGGACCTCATTTTCCTTCTGCAGGAACTGGAGAATTTCCTCCTCCAGACCGAGCATCGGATAAACCGAGCAACGTTGCTGGTTCTGCATTGTCTCGAGGAGCTCCGTGTTGAACGGGTCCGCAATGACAACGACAAGATTTGTCCCGAATGTGCCGATGGGCAAAACCTTGTTCTCGCGGCAGAAATCCTTGTCAAGGCGCTCAAATGTGCGCTCGTTGACCGTGAAATTTTTCGCGTTGAAGGGGGGGATGGAAAATGCAGAAGCCTGCGCAAGGAGAATGCTGAATGCAGGTACTTCGTATTTCTCGTGAAGAATGGTCTCCAACTCGTCACCGGAAAGGTCCTCGTTTTCGGAGGTGATCTCCTGGACGGCATCCTTGTCTAATTTCTTGTCAAGGACCAGCTCACGCAAGACCGACCGCAATACTCTGGGAATCGCCATTTATTATTCCTCCAACAAACTGGGTTTATCCTCAACCATCAAGGCAGGGCCGCCTCCCTCATCGATTACGGATTCAGGTTCGGGCTCGGGCTCGGGTTCGGGCTCAGGAGCTTGCTTTGCTTCAAGTTCGTTAAAGGTTGTTTCAAATTGATTCAACGTGCTCACATACCAGGAAATCCGCCCATTTAACCGTTCCTCCCAGAACTTCCTCACTGTGTCACTGAGGTAATACGCTGACGCGACAAACCAACGGTCATTGACAAAATCGATTGGCATGGTCCACGAAGCCCGCATGAATTCAAGAGGTTGTTGCAGGAGCAGAACCTCATCGATATTGTAATTCTCCAACATGACTGCGCCCACAGGGTGATGCTCAATCTGGTAATCCAGAAGGCTCTCCTCCTTCAGCGTCTGCTTGTCGAATATCAGGATGCGCAGCAGGCTGGCTCGCTTGATATCCTTTTCACGGGCCAGGCTGATGAATTGCTCATTGGCCGCGTCCATGTCCTCAAGGGTTGTCAGGCCTGCCTCCACAAGACGAGTCCCCAGAACTCGGTTTGATTTTATGAGAAGGCTACTGGTTTCTCGCTCCATGGTGTTTTCCTATTCGGCTGATTGATTGACAATTTCCGGATAAATCAAGGCTTCGTCAGCAAGGATTGCATCCGGATCGACTGGGCTATCCCCAATGCCCAACCGCAACAGGGTGTCTTTGAGATCCTCTCCCGGTTGGCGATGCAAAGTAAGGTATTCGCGCTGACGTCGCTTCAGGTATGCCTCAAGGTCGCTTGGGCCTTTCAACTGGGAAGGATCCTCCAACCCTTCTTCAATGACGGCATTGAACGAATCAACGGAAAGTTGCCCTTCCGATTCGATAAGACTTCTCAACTTGCCAAGAAACGGGAGCAACTCGGCGTATCCCCCCGGCCAAGGGTAATGAAGGAGTCGGGTCAGGTTCTCCAATCCGGCAAGGCCCCGTTCCTCATCTGAAAAATATCGCTTGATGTAGAAAGCGGTATCAGGAACCCGCTCCCTTAATGACAGCATGACCGGACATTCCGTGGCCAGAAGGTTCTTGACGTCCTTCGGGACGATGAGCGAATCCGGGTCAAAATTGGCCCCGATGGGGAGGACGTACAGGAGCCTTGAGCTGGACAGGTTTTTTCCCGACGACTCGACAAAGGAAATCCAGTCAGAGAGGATTTGAACGGCTTCCCCGTCCCATTCACAATCCCTTATGTCCACCACGAGAACTCCGGGAAATGGCTCGTTCTCAAGTACCCAGCTCCGCGTGAAGTCGGTCTTTGTATCGACAAGATCAATACGGACTACCTCTTCCTCCGGATCCTGCTCGGTCCAATACATGACCTCCTTCGCGACAAGGCGGATTTCAGCCCCTCGCTGGGCAAAAAACGGCAAATGGCGGCTGGTGCTCGCGTTGTTCCAGAAGGTTTCCAGGAAGCGCTTGTTTTCCCGGCTGGAATCCGAAAGATACTTTGCCGGCGAGGGATAGGAGACGGATATACTGCCTTCGTTGAAATCGATTTCGGAGGCCTCCATGTCCATTGCTTCGACAGTTGAGGCATCCTCCGCGCTGATCCCGACAAAACGGGAAACATGTTCAAGGAGTTCTTCCGTCTTGAAGGGTTTTTCCAGGACCAGTGTTACCCCGATATTGGCCACTTTGATGAGCTCCGGCATGTTCATCAGGCCGGAAATCATGATAACGGGCAAATCAGGATTGATTTTCCGGGCCTCTACCAGGAATTCGGCGCCGTCCATTTGGGGCATCTTGTAGTCAGTAATGACAAGATCGAAGTCCTCCTGACGCATGCGCTGGACAGCTTCCTCGGGATTGAGGGAAAACTCCGCCTCAAACCCATTCAGCCGGAGAAGCTCCTTCAGCATCTCGGCAAATTTTTCTTCGTCGTCTATAATTAAAATCGGTTTAGCCATGGGAAATTAACGGGATTGAAATTCAGGCATCGCCAATAATATTCAGTGCAGTCTGGTACTTCTTGCTCTCTTGAACAAGAAAACGCTCCAACGAAGACCGGGAATCATTAAGCCTGTCGGTTCCCTTGTCAGAATTCAAGGCCGCCGCAAAATGTTTCAACTGGGGCGGGCGCGGCTGGGACAGGCTGATCGCCTTGACGATGGTTGCGCGCAATTCCAACATATTATCCGGCCAGGCATAATCCAGAAGGAAGGAGCGAAGCTTGGCATCAAAAGGGGCCTCCTCGGATCGCTCGGAAATTTCCTGTTTGGCAATCGCCAGAAGATCTTCCGGCATATCCTTGATCGCCGGCACGACCAGTTCGTTCGTACCAAGGAAAAGATACATCTCATCATCAATTTTCTCAGCATCGTAGAGTTCCTCGACCGATCGGCTGAGACAGAAAATCATTCTCAAGCTGCTTGAAGCGCCGCCCCGCGCGTCCACAAGATCCATCAACAAAGTGCCTTCCTCCGCAGAGAGTTGCTCAGCATCAAGAATAACCATCGTAATTGGCTGGTCCGCATTGTCGCCGCCAAACGGTTTCTCCAGGCTTTCCTTTGTCACTTCACCCGGTTTGAAGGCGATACAGCGTTCACCGGAGCTACTGATATTAACAATGTCCCGGCTGATTTCCTCAAAAAGGGTACCTTGAGGACCAATAAGGAGAAGATTGCGCTTGAATGCGGATGCGGCAATGGCCCGGCTGAGAAATTGTTTACCCTTCTCGGAATGACCTTGAATATGGCCGATTGACCGCCCTCCTGCAGCCGCCTCACTCTCACTTGAGTTATCTACATCCGATCCGGACCGCTTGTTCTGGGACTCCAGAATCTGGGAAGCTTTCTTAAGCAGGGAAAAGATATTCAGTGGTTTGATAAAAACGCCGTCCACCCCGTCTGCGATAAGGTCCCGGATGGCACCGTCATTTAAATAGCCTGAAACCATGATCACGGGGACCTTACGATCCAACTCCCGCAACTTGTGAATCAAGTCGCTTCCGGACATCTCGGTGGGCAAACGTTCATCCGTGACAATTAACTCAATTGGCTCCTTCTGCAGAAGCTCAAACCCATGGTCTGCCGTGTCTGCCGTGTGGACAGTGTATCCAGCCTGCTCAAAGATCCCTCTCAAGAGGGAACTGAACTCGTGGTCATCGTCGACAATAAGTACGCATTTATTCATGAAATCCTGTTTTTGCCTAGGGCTGTGTCATTTCGTTGGCGAACGAAAAAAGAGCCTTCCGGAGTTCCGGAAGCCCTTCACCCAGCAAACAGGATACGGGAACGGGCTTTGTTCCAGTTTTTTTCTGAAATGTCTCGAGATGATCCGCTGCTGCTGGTTCGTCCACTTTATTTACCACAATGATTCGAGGCTTGGCGGCAAGCCCTTGTCCATAGTAATCCAATTCTTTCAAAAGATTTTGATAATCAGCCCATGGTTCTCGCCCGTCCACGCCGGAAAGATCAATTAATATAACAAGCCCTTTACATCGTTCGATATGCCGCAGAAAGGCGTGGCCAAGTCCCTTGTTGGAGTGAGCGCCCTCAATAAGGCCCGGAATATCGGCCAACTGGATGCGGATTCCACCCGGCTCCTCCGGCTCCATCACGCCGACCACCGGGTTCAGGGTGGTAAAGGGATAGCTGGCTGTCTTCGGATTGGCAGCTGTCATGGCAGCGATCAGGGTCGATTTGCCGGCATTTGGATATCCGACCAGCCCGATGTCAGCAATGGTCTTCAGGACAAAACGATAGGTGCCATGCTGGCCCGGCGTTCCCTCCTTGAATTGACGGGGAGCCTGATTGACCGAACTCTTGAAGTGGATATTACCCCAACCGCCGCTCCCCCCTTTCAGAAGGACATGGCGTTCGCCCGATTCCAGCAATTCAAGGACAACCTCTCCAGTTGAAGCGTCATGAACGACCGTCCCCGGGGGGACTTTCAGGACACAATCCGCGCCGCCGCGGCCATTTCGGGTGCTACCCATTCCCGGGGCGCCGTTTTTGGCATTCCAATGGGGTTTGAAATAGTACTGGCGCAAATCCGCTGAATTTACATCCGCCTCGAGGATGACGTTGCCCCCGTTGCCCCCGTCTCCCCCGTCGGGTCCGCCCTTCGGAACAAATTTTTCCCTACGAAAACTGGCACAACCGTTCCCACCATCGCCCGCTCGTAGCTTGACTTCCACCTCATCGACAAACATTAAGATTACTAGGGTTGTTCACACTTGCCTTGGCAAAGGAAAAATGAGCAACATGACTCTCATTCATACCACTCTGACTTTACCAAAATGAAAAAGGTAGCCATAATTGAAGATCATACGGCGGTACGGGACATGATCGCCCAAATTGTCCACACCATGGAGGACTGGGAAATTGTCACCTCCTCTGGCGACGGGCGGAAGGCCCTCGACGAATGCCTCGAGACCAAGCCTGATTTTATCATCCTGGACATCATGCTCCCGGGTTTGAACGGGGCCGAGATCCTGCGCCGCCTTAAAAGACAGCTGCCGGATGTCCACGTCCTCGTCTTTTCCGGCTATCAGGATGCAATGTTGCTGCGTGAGCTGGTGGAAGCCGGTGCCCACGGCTTCATCGGGAAGACCGCGCCGCTCGTCGAGTTGCAGAAGGGCCTCGAAATTGTTGCCACTGGGGGAACTTACTTCAGCCCGGAAGTGGCGGAAATCCTGCGACATTCCATGTTTAATCCCGCTTTCAGTGGAACTCCTCCCCTGCAACGCCTGACCGCGCGGGAACGCGAGATCCTGCAACTGATTGCCGAAAGCAACAGCACCAAGGAAATTGCCAACATCCTCAGTATCAGCGTAAAAACAGCTGAAAACCACCGTACCAACCTGATGCGCAAACTCGACCTCCATGATGTCGCCAGCCTGACCCGCTTCGCCATTGAACACCGGATAATCGAACCGCCCACACGCCCCCAAAGCGAGGGTGATTCCTGACCCTCAATTTCTACCTGCCAGAGTTTTTCCTTGATTCACTCAATTCCCGCTAAAATGCTTTCATACAAGATGCTCAAATCCGCACACACCTTCCGCTTTGGTTTTATTCTCCTGGCCCTCCTCACCGGCCTTGTCTTTGCCGGATGCCGTGGCCCGCAAACCCCGGATCCTTCCATGACAGCCGTTCGCGGACAGGGAACCGGAACCGGTCCTGGTTCCGCTGACTGGATCAGCCCAGAGGATATCGCCCGGGCTGGCGCGCTGGGCCTGGAAACCCGCGACCCGGATATGATGGACGACGGTAATCGCCTCGAAAACCTCTTTTCTCCCATCTACTTTGAATTCGACCAGTCCTTCATTCGTCCCGCGGACCGGGCAACGCTACAGGAAGCGGCCCAGTATCTGGAAACGAATCCAAATGCCAAACTCCTTGCTGAAGGGCATTGCGACTGGCGCGGAACGACTGAATACAATATGGCCCTCGGCGATCGCCGGGCGGGCAGTGTAGTCGCCTATCTGGAACAGGTGGGGATTTCCCCTGACCGACTGGAAACCGTCTCCAAGGGAGATTTGGATGCCATTACCGAGGGATCCGACGACCAGATGCGTATGGACCGCCGTGCGGACCTGATCATTATTCCCTGAGAAATAGAGACTCGCTCAAGCCTTGACCATCAGCCAGGAGGCATGGAACGGCGGCAAGGTGATTTTGCCCTTTTTTGCTCCGACCCGCTTGTTGGACAGTAACTCGCGCACCTGATCCCGGGGTTTGATTCCCGGAAAACAATCGGCCCAGAAGACCTCGCGGGGCTTGGATGTCATGTTAAACAGGCAGAGAATCTTTTCCGCCTTGGTACGGGAAGTCCGCAAAAAGGCAAAAATGCCGGCATCCAGGTCAAGAACCTGCATCTGGCTTCCCGGATGAAAGGCCGGATGCTGGTTCCTCACGGCCAACCACTGGGCCAACTTCCGGAATACGAGGGCGTTAGGTGAATCCGGATCATCGAGAAGCTCATCCAATTCATCAGCATCCCACTTTTTCCGGTTGATGGAACGGTTTTCACCGGTTGCCTCCATTCCCTCGTAATCGTTGCCGGAGCCCAACAGGCTGTGGATGTAGAGGGCGGGCACACCTTTGAAGGCGAGGACAATTGCCTGCGACAGGAGAAAACGGGTCAGGCTGAGCGCATGGTCATCAATCACCCTCAGTGCTTCCATGTAGCTGATATTCAGCTCGTAGGGGCTCTGGGAACCGTCGCTGTTGGCCTTCATCGAAACACGACCGCCCCGCTTTACCACCTCGTCGGCCAGCCATTGGATGTCCTTGTCTGGAATGATCCCCTGAAGCGGACGTACCCCGATACCATCATGGGAAGCGGTGAAATTGAAGAAGGTTTGTCCGGGCGAGAGCTGAGGAAGCAACTTCGCCCAATTGCTCAAGACAGTTCCGTCCTCCATGAGGAGCGCGTGCAAAATCAGCGGTGGCAGGCTGAAATTGTAGACCATGTGAGCCTCATCATTGTCGCCGAAGTATGAGATATTCTCCTCGTGGGGAACATTCGTTTCAGTGAGCAGGATTGCGTCGGGAGCAACCAGATCGAGGACATCACGGAAGAATTTCACGATCTCATGCGTCTCGGGCAGATGCAGGCAATTCGTCCCCACCTGTTTCCAAATGAAGGCGACTGCATCCAGCCGGAAGATCCGGCAACCTTTGGAGAGGTAGAGGAACAGAATATCAAGAAACTCAAAAAGGACATCCGGATTCTGCCAGTTCAGGTCAACTTGATCGGCACTAAAGGTGGTCCAAACATGGGCCGGGCCATCCCGGGTGGCAGTCTTTGTGAGCAGGGGCCAGGGACGCGGACGGACCACTGACGAGAGGTCGGTTTTCGGATCCATGGGCAGGAAATACCAACGGGCCGGGGCAATTCCAGTGACATAATCCCTGAACCACTGGCTCTTTCGAGAACAGTGATTGAGGACGAGGTCGAACATCAGCTCAAAATCACTCCCCAACTGCTCCACATCGTCCCATTTTCCGTAGTCTTTTTGTACCTCCCGAAAATCAATTACAGAAAATCCGTCGTCCGAGCTCCATGGAAAAAAGGGAAGGATATGAATTGTTGAAAGCGTTCCCTTGAGGCGGGTCTTGCAGAATGCGTGCAGGGTCTGCAACGGACGCTCTCCCTGTCGGCGAATGGAGTCTGCATAGGTGATGACAACCGCCGTCCGGTGATCCCAGAACTCCGTCTGGAGAGGCGGATCCAGTCCCACGCCGTAACGTCCGAGCAGTGCTTCAAAACGCCTGATCAGCTGGGATGCGCGATCGCCGTAAAGCCGGTGCAGGCGCTTGTGCAAGTGGTGCTTCTGTGTTCGCGATAACATGCTACCGTCCGTTTGACCGCGAGACTGAAGGTCCCCACCCGGTCAGTGAATTGATCATCATGCGCAAGTGGCGGCGCAAAGTGGCATAGCTGTAGTAGCGGCGAGCGACCACGAAATTGTGGTCCACGACACTTTTTAAATAATCCGGTTCATTCAGGAGTCGTTGTACTTTCCTGACTGCCTCCCGTGTTATGAATCCATCGATGACAGCCAAGTCAAAGCCCTTGGGCTCGATATCCTCAATGAAAATATTGTAGCGGTTAATCACGACAGGTTTCTTGAAGTAAATCGCCTCGAGGAGGGCATTCCCAAATCCCTCATAAGTGCTCGGGTAAGTCACAATATCGGCATACGGATACAGGTCCCACAGCGTGTAGAGCTTCCGGCCCTCGGCGTCGAGCTGACGCACTTCCGAGACTCGGTCCCCGATAAAGCGGATATCGACTTCTTCCTCCCGGGCCAACTCCTCGATCATGTGCTTGTACTCATACCCCTCGTCACCCGCATCATGCGAAATGACCAGTTTGCAACGCGGGTTGCGCAGCATGCTGACCAGCTTCACGGCATGCTCTATCCCCTTGCGGGGAACAATCCTCGTTGGCTGCAATATGAAGATGTCATCCGGCTCGAGGCCAATCTCTTCACGGACATCCGCCGCATATTTATCAGGCTCGGGAGCGCTTTTTTCAAAATCAAAGACATTGGGAATAAGGAGGCTTCCGACTCCCTTCCGGAGAGATAATTGCTCCTGGGCGGCGGCGTTGATGACGGCATGGGCCATATGTGGCAGACGCGGAGGAAAAGCCATGTCGAGATAGTCCTGAACCGCATTGATGGAAAAACGCACCCGTTCCCAATAGAAATCGTGATGATGGGCGATTGCCGGCATCCCGCTTTCAATGAGGAATTCCGTAATGGCGACGGCAAGCGGGACGTGCATCGGTATGGTCAGGGCGTTCTCAGGCACCAGCACATCGAGTTGGTAGCGATCCGCAAACTCGTACAAGGTCTCCTTCAGGTAAGCTGCCATTTCGCGGATACGCCTTGATACCAGCGGGTCGCGATGCCTTTGGCCCCAGATCCGCTTGTTGATCCACTGGACCTCCGGGTGACCAAAATAGGCCTCGGGCACACACAGGGAGGATCCCGGATCCCGGTCACTCAATCCACTATACCAGAAGCTTGTGTGACGATCGTTCCAGAGCACGTGGGCCCACTTGGCACTCTCAAGCGAGACGCCATCCGTTCCCGCAAAGCGAGTGGAGACAAATCCAAATCGTTTTCCCATGAAAAATTCCTAAACCCTAAACCTAGCAGAGACCATGCCTGCTTTACAAAAAGAAAAAGCCGATGGAAAGAATCCACCGGCTTTTGCGTGAAAATGGTTAAAGAAGCGGGTAATCAACCGGCCTTGGCCTTGATGAATGAAAGGAAGCCATCGAGACCGCCCTTTGGAAAGCCAACCATCTTGTCGAGAACCTCTCCCTCGGTACTGATCAGGAGCACCGTTGGGAAGTATTGTACACCGTACTTTTTGGCCAGTGCATCATTATGAGCTTGCTGAGCTTCCGGCAACTTGGACTTGCGCGGGAAATCCGCGTCGACAAGGACGAGCGAATCGTCTGCCAGGTCCTTGAAAGCCTTCGTACTCAGGACTTCGTTATTGAGCTTGATACAGGGAGGGCACCAATCGGATCCATGAAATTCCACAAGGATGACTTTATTTTTTTCCTTGGCCTGTGACATCGCCTTGTCGAAGTCGGTAAGCCAGCCCTCGCCAGAGGCGTGGACAGTAATGGCGGCCAGTAGAAGGCCAATAAGCGGGAGGATTGATTTGATTTTCATATGATTCATAGAGTTGTGTTGTGAAATTAGGATAGCCCAGACAGGAATTTATTCCAGAAAACCGATGAATTATTCAATTCACGGACGGATCATCCGGAAAGTCGGCGAGGACTCCCCACTCCGGGCGGATCTTTTCGAGAAGCTGGCGCCAGAGATTCTGGGGCGGCATTTTGCCGAATGGATGGACGAACGGGCTGATAGCCCAGTCAAAACGACTCACCTCCGTCTCAAGCTGGCCGGCGCTCCAACCGGAATAGCCGAGAAAGGCTCGCGCCTCAATGGTCGGATCCGCATCAACCAACTCCTGCAGCTTGTCCGGTTCAAGACCGAAGAAGAGACGAAAGTGCTGGCGGGAAAGATTCCATTTCCATGCGACAAGGAGTATCTCCTCCGGCGAAACGGGACCCCCTTCGTACACGGGAAGATTCTCCAGCAAGGGCGTATTCATGTCTTCACGCAGTGCACCAAGACTTTTCCCCGTGGGCCGGTTGATGATCACGCCGAGGGCCCCATCCTCGTTTGAATGAGCCGAGAGCAGGACAACGCTCCGATTAAAATTCGGGTCAATCAAGTTGGGATGGGCTCCGAGCAGAAACCCCGCGAGGCTCTGGACCGGTGTGGGTGTTTCATCCATTGGAATATTTCCTTTCAAGTGGCTTCATTAATATTGTTCGATCGCGATTCCAACTTCATCCAGCAATTCGCTGACTAAAGGGTCGTTATTGTAGTCCCAATGGTATTTTATGGCAACAACCCCTGAGGAGGCCAGCATTTTGGCGCAATTAATACAGGGAAAGTGCGAGATATAGGCTGTTGAGTCCTGTAGGGAAACACCTCGCCGGGCGGCATCTGCGATGGCATTCTGCTCCGCATGGACCGTTGCCATCTCATGACCTTCCCGGATATGACTTGAATGCGGTGCTCCAGGTAAAAACCCGTTGTAGCCAGCCGCCACAATCCGATTGCTCTGCTTGCCTCCGGAGACGAGCACGCAGCCCACATGGAGGCGTTCACAGGCTGAGCGCAGGCTGAACAGCAGCGCCGCACTCATGAAGTATTCGTCCCAGCTTGGCCGCTCCTCACGCCCTTCAACCAAAGCCGCCACCCGTTGCAACAGCTCACTACGGGGATTGCCATCAGGATTTAAATCTTTGGAAGCGGTCATTCGAGGAGCTAAAGGCAAACTACACTTCCGGTGCAATACAACAATACCCCCAGCCCCAAAGCTTTCTTGCATGAGGACAACCGGGCCTCTAGAAAAGCTCCATGAAAAGCCGGCTGAAGATTGATTACAATGCGCCTTACTGCCTGTCCTTTGCTATTCTGGCAATGGTCGTTTACGTGGCCAACACATTGAGCGGGGGTTGGGCGCTCGGGCATTGGTTCTCCATTCCGGGCTCAGCCAGCCTGGGCGATTGGACGACCTATCCGCGTTTATTCCTCCACGTCCTTGGTCACGGTTCCGCCCAGCACTTGTTCTCAAACATAATTGTTTTCCTTTTGGTGGGCCCGATGCTTGAGGAAATGTACGGGCCCACGATGCTCATTGTCCTCAGCCTGATCACCGCACTCATCACCGGCCTGATCATGATATTCTTCTTTTCAGGAGCCCTCGCCGGGGCCAGTGGCATTGTCTTTGCCCTGATCATTCTTTCGAGCTTTGCCAATGCCAAATCGGGGACGATCCCGCTCACCTTTGTATTGATCTCCCTGATCTTTCTGGGGGGTGAAGTTATCCGTGCCCTCAGCGGAGTCGACCAGATTGCCCAGTTTGCACATATCGCCGGTGGCGTGCTGGGTGGATTTGCCGGATTCCTGATTGCCAAACGCGTCGAGACGCCAAGATGGTGATCAGGAAAGGACCTGTATTTCGCCCCGCTCCAAAGCGGCCTTAACATCGTCCAGACTCCTGAAGACACAATCCGTCCGGACCTGCCAATCCAGTGAAACCGGGCCGATGTCCGGGATATGCGCCACCTGGCAACCCGCCGAGAGAGCTGCACGAATGCCGTTTTCACTATCTTCCAGGACAAGCAGGCTGGATGGCACTTCGCCAATCCGTGAAGCTGCCTCCAGATAAATATCCGGGGCAGGTTTGCTGTGCTTCACATCATCCCCGCAGACTCGCAAAGGAATCAGGGATGCAAGTCCAGTGGAAGCCAGTTTCTGTTCGCACAATTCGCGGTGCGTCGATGTGGCCAGGCATCGCGGCACATTCATCTGACAAAGATACTCAAGGAAATCAACCGTACCCGGCTTGAGTGGGATCGGCGCATCCTTTAATAAAGACCTGTATATGCGCTCAGCGACTTTCAGGAACGCCTCCACATCACACCGGGGATCCATGACCTGCCGAAGCCGGGTACCGATGGCCACCATGGATTGACCAATCAAGCTCCCATGAAATCCGGCGGGCATTTGGAAACCCGTCTCCTGTTCGGCCTCCAGCCATGAACGGTGGGAAACCTTCTCCGTATCGAGAAGCAACCCGTCCATATCGAGCAGGAATCCCCTGATCTGCAAAATCGCATCCATGAAGGGGCAAGCAATTGGCTGATTGACGAGAGCGCAAACGCAAAGATCGATTTCCTCTTGACTCATCTGCACATCGGGGAATCTTCGCCCTTGTCCTGGGGGTGACTTGAATGAGTCTGAGACATGGCCCTCCGCTTCGGCGGATTAGCGGTGAACCCTTAGAACCTGATCCGGCTCATACCGGCGTAGGAAAGGAAGTCTGTGTCACTCGCAAACCGGCTCCGCTCCAGCGTTGGAAGCCTCAAACAAAGCAGTGACCATGACTTCCAAAAACTTATTTCCACACTTACTGGCCATGACGGGCTTGTTTCTAAGTCCCGCCTTGTACGCGCAGGACGACACCATCCATGAACTGGAACCGGTCATCGTCCGGGGCGACCTTCTTCAAAGCCCGATTGAACGGCTTCCCGCCAGCGTGACTATCCTCAGCTCGGCAGAAGCCAGCTCCAATGGTGCGGCCCATCTGGAAAACCTCCTCGGGCAAATTCCTAACCTGAACTGGGCCGGTGGAACAGCACGACCCCGCTTCTTCCAGATCCGGGGTGTCGGGGAAAACAGCCAGTTCGGCAATGAGCTGCCCGCCTCCTCAGTCGGCTTCATCATCGATGGGATAGACTTCACTGGAATCGGATCCGTGGCTGGCCTGTTTGATGTCGAGCAGGTTGAGGTTCTCCGTGGCCCACAGGCCGCCGCCTTCGGGGCCAATGCGCTGGCAGGAATGATCCTCATCGAAACGGTTTCCCCAACCAGCTTCCAGGAAGGAAGCATTGAGGCGACAGTCGGTGAATATGACCTGTTTTCCTTCGGCTTTGCTGCCGGAGGCCCGGTTGGAAACCAGGATTCAAGTGAGGCAGCCTACCGGATCTCCTTTCACAAGTATCAAGACAATGGATACAGGGAAAACCGGTTCCTCGGCAAGGACAGCACAAACGCCCGGGACGAGACGAGCGCACGCCTTAAGCTGGCATGGAATCCCGCACGAAACCTCGATATCTCGATGACCTTCCTGTATTTCGACTTTGACAACGGGTACGACGCCTGGTCGCTCACCAACAACAGCTTCATCACGACAACCGACGAGCCGGGCCGTGACGAACAGGAAACCGTGGCCGCGGGATTCAAGGCCGTCATGCATGTCAACGAAGGAATGGACATTACCTACCAGGTCTCGGGTTCTGACACCGATATCCTGTACAGTTACGACTGGGATTGGAGCAACCCGGATGAGCTTGAATCCATCTACGGCCCGGAAGTCTACGGGGGAACAGATGTGACGGACCGCGACCGCAGGGTGCTCACCAATGACCTGCGTGCTTCCTCGCCCACGGGCCAGTCCGGTGAGAACGCCTGGATTGCCGGTCTCTACCATCGCGACTTCAAGGAGGAACAACTCTACTTTGGAACCGAGAGCACCTACCGGTCGGAAACGGCGGCCATCTACGGGCAGGCCCGCCTTAGGATGGGAAAAACCCTTTTGTTGACCCTCGCCGGGCGCATTGAGGATGTCCGTATAGAATATTCCGATACACTTGGAATCGACCTCGGGAACAGTGAGACACCATGGGGTGGAAAGCTCGCCCTTGAGTTCAAACCGTCCGAAGATAATGTCCTTTATGCCTCAATTGACCGGGGCTTCAAGGCTGGCGGGGTGAACCTCGACAACGACATTCCAGCCGAATCCCGGGTCTACGACTCGGAAACGATGTGGAACTATGAATTGGGATGGCGCGCCATCTTCCTTGAAAACCGCCTTCGCCTGCACGTCACCGCCTTTTACATGGACCGCAAGGACATTCAGGTCGATTCCTCCATCCAGCTGGGTGATGGAAATACGTTTGCCCTGTTCAAGGACAATGCGGCATCCGGGCACAACTACGGACTGGAGTTGGAACTGGATTGGCAGGCAGCGGAGTGGATTCGCTTTTTTGCCAGCACCGGGCTCCTCAATGCCGCTTTTGATTCATATCAATACATCGATCCGAATGACGGGTTTACGCAAGTAGTCCTTGATGACCGTGAGCAGGGTTACTCACCTGACTACACGTATTCCGCAGGTGCTGCCCTTGAATTTAACTCGGGCTTTTTTGCCGAAGCTTCAGTAGAAGGGAAAGACGGGTACACGTTCGACGTAGCCAACCAGCAATCCCTGGCCGCCTACACGCTTGTCAGCCTGAGTGCCGGTTGGCGCACGGATACATGGAGCCTCACCCTCTGGGCCAACAACCTCCTTGATGAGCGCTACGATACCCGTGGTTTCTACTTCGCCAACGAACCACCGGCCTATGACAATCCGCGCAAGTGGGTCAGCCAGGGATCACCCAGACAGCTTGGTCTCTCCTTCAAGAAAACCTTTTAAGCTTTGCCTGAACGGCCCACCAGCAAACCGGCTGACCAAATCAGGATACTGGCGGCACATCCCGGATAAAAGGCTTCTATGGCCGGGAGGGTGTCCGGAATGGCCCGGCCGGCAATATACCAAGTCGCCGCAACCAGCGGCACGACAACCAGATGGGCCACCGCAAAACGCGGAGGAACACTTGGAAAAGCGCCCGCACTGCTGAGCACCGGCAAGAGCAGGCCCGGGACAGCAAGGGTCCCAATCGTGTAGTAGATATCCACGACACTTGGGACGAAGATCGCAAACCCTATGGAAACAAGGGCTACCAGCGCCATTCCAATCCGCGTCAGAACACTTTTGCGCAGGCGCTTGACACCCGGCATCCGTCCAAGAATATCCGGGCCCAAGGTCACCCCCGAGACGAACAGCTCACTGTCAAGAGTCGACATCACGACGCTCAATATCCCGGTTATGAACAATCCATAGGCTCCGATTGGCAAAATTGCCTCGCCGAGGGCAAGGTGCGAGATGCGGGGATCCGACAGGTCCGGAAGATGGACGAAGGCATAGAGGCCGACAAAGGTAGTCAGAAAATCGAACACGGTCCACATGAGCACCGCGAAGACAATCCCCCGCCGGGCATTGCGTTCATCCTTCAATGCGTAGACGCGCTGGTGAAACATTGGCGAGACCAGTGTCCAGCTTGCCATGAAGAACCAGACAAGGATGTAGGAGACGGGGCTTCCCCCTGTCACGGAAACATGATCCGGCGAGCGTTCGCGCACTGCCTCCCAAAGCTGGACCGGACTTTCCCATGTCCACCAGGCAAAGAGAAAGAGAACGATGTAGCCACCGTACATGAGGATGCATTGGAACAAGTCCGTCCGGACAACGACAGCCAACCCGTCGCGGTACACATAGATAAACGAAAATAGTGCCCCGGCAATAATCCCCGGGACCAAGGGTACGCCAAAGAGAAAATGCAGCAGCACGCCAATCGTCAAAACGTAAGGGGCAGGCGTGGCCAGGATCAGGACAAGAATTCCGGACAGCACGCGTCCGGCCGGACCGTAATTCTCACCGATCAGGTGTGGAATGGAAACGACATACTTCCTTCGGGCCCGTCGGGCGAGGACAATGGCGAAGAGGATGGCGAAGACATAGTAAGGGACCCCGAAGACAATCCAGTTGCTGAAACCGTATGAGTAAGAGTATTCGCTCGATCCAAGAATGCCGCCATACCAGGTCGAGACGAGGGAGAGCAAAAACCCCGGCAAGGTGAGTTGCCGACCCATCAGAAGATAATCCTCATCCTTGGGCTGGGCCTTCTTGATCCAGCCAAGCACAACCACTACCACAAAATAAGCGGCGACTATCGCAAAATCTAATGGATGGAAGGACATGGAAAGGCTTTGAGCACGTTACCGTGATGAAGAATTTTTCGAATCCTTGCCAAGCCACCGATCAAGGCAATAGGATTTCCGTATTAACCCTTCCAGCCGGTTTCCCGGCATTCCTCAATGAGAACCTTGATCTTTCTGGGTGGCGAAAAGCCGTCTCCCCCACTCTCCCGCGCAGCCGCCGGACGGGCTGACTTTATCATCGCCGCGGACAGCGGTTACTTGCCAGCTCTGGAATGCGGCATCACGCCCGATATTGTCACCGGGGATTTTGATTCCATAGGCGAACCCCCAAGCAATGAATCGATTAAGGTGATTCCCGCTCCGGAGCAGGATGCCACCGATTTCCAGAAGGCTCTCCGCCATATTCCAGCCGGCAGCTCAATAGTCGAGATTCTCGGCGGCACGGGCCTCCGGTCCGATCATTTCCTGACAAATCTCCTCATTGCCGCAGGGCTTCCCGCAGGGCAATTTGTGATTTTTGAGGATGATACCCAGACTATTTTCCGGGTGACACCGGAATGCCCGCTGAGCGCATCTTTGCAGGAAGAAAGCGTGGTCAGCCTGATTCCTTTCACAGACTGTTCGGGCGTCACCACTCAGGGACTACACTGGAATCTTCAGTCATCACGAATGGGTCCCCGGCATCAACTGGGACAAAGCAATCGCGTGACGGACTCCACCGTCAAAATCCAACTCGAGGAGGGAATTCTCTACGTCGTGGTCAACGATACCGTAGCCTGATTGCCAACTAAACGAGGACTTCTTCCTGCTGGGGAAGGCCTTCCCCTACCGGAGCGAGCAAGTTCCCGTCCTGGAGCGGATAGCGGAATTCTTTCCCCTCGAAGTTCCGCATCACGATTTCATTCTCGTTCATCTCCGTCACGTACTCCGGATTGATCGGGATCTTCCCCCCGCCTCCAGGGGCGTCGATTACAAATTGAGGCACGGCGTAGCCGGTCGAGTGTCCGCGCAGGGCCTTGATGATCTCAATCCCCTTGCTCACGTCGGCCCGCAAATGGCGGCTACCCGTAATCAGATCGCACTGGTACAAGTAGTAGGGCCGCACGCGCATCATCAGGAGTCGATGAACGAGCGATGTCATCGTATCCACATCGTCATTCACGCCCTTCAGAAGCACACTCTGGTTACCAAGCGGAACGCCCGCCATGGTCAGCTTTTCAGTAGCCTCATACAATTCCTCAGTACATTCACGAGGGTGATTCACATGAATACTCATCCACACCGGACCATGCTTGCGGAAGATATCCTGCAGCTCAGGTGTCACCCGCTGCGGCATGAAAACCGGTATCCGTGAGCCAATCCGGATAAACTCAACGTGCTTGATCGCCCGCAGTCGCCCAAGCAGGAAATCCAGCTTCTTGTCCGAAAGCAGCAGCGGATCTCCACCACTCAACAGGACATCACGGATCTCCGTGTGTTCCTCAATGTACTTCAGCGCGTTTTCAAAATTCGGATGAAAATCGTAGCCCTGCGCGTTCGAGACCAGCCGGCTCCGTGTGCAATAACGGCAATACGCCGCGCACACGTTTGTCACCAGAAAGAGACACCGGTCCGGATACCGGTGCACCAATCCGTCCACCCCCATCGAGCTTTCCTCGCCAACCGGGTCCAGCAGTTCCTCAGGCGAAACCTGCATCTCCTCACTGCGCGGTACAATCTGGCGCCGGATCGGACAGCCCGGATCCTCCAGATTCATCAAATTGAAAAAATATGGCGTGATCGCCAGCGAAAGCTTGCTCCGCGCAAAGAGACATCCTTCGCGCTCCTCAGGCGTCAGCTCCATCCGCTCCTCCAGCTCCTCCAGCCGCGTGATCCGGTTCCTCATCTGCCAGCGCCAGTCCCCCCACTGCTCTGCCGGTACCCCGGACCAGTGCCCCTGTCCCCTAAACCATCGTTCTCTACTGTCTTCCGGATACATCGTTCTAAAATTCCCTCTCTCCCAGACGGACTCCCCCAGCCCGCTTTTCCTTAAAATATTGTTGCCTTTATAAGTACATATATTGAAATCTGTCAATATAAGAGCGGATTTAAGGCACGGATGGAACATTTAACGATAGACGAGGAGGATTTGGCGCGTTGCCTGTGGACGATCGGGGACGTGACCCGGCTTCGCATCCTCGAGCTGCTGCCGGGCAGTCCGGACTGCAGCGAGGGAAAGAACGTCTCCCAGATTGCCGATGAGCTGGATTTGAAGCAATCGACGGTCTCAAATCACCTGGCCCGGATGCGGACGCTGGGAATCGTGAGGCATACGAAGCAATGCCGGGACGTGTACTACTGGATCGACCCCGAGCGGGCTGAGCAGATCGAGGCGCAACTGCGCAAGGCGCTGAAGCTGGGCTAATGCCATTGAATGCAATTCCTTATTGACCACCCGTCCGAAACGGGGTCATTTAAATCATCCACCCAATCATTTAAAGGCTTGAAAGGGGCATCTTGCCTGCCCTTGGCCTCATACAAAACTAAGGAAACTCCATGTCTGCCAAATCTCTTCTTCCGATTCTGTTAATCGCTGCGCCTTTCGCCCTCCAGGCTGTTCAAGTCCCCGTCCCGAATGCCTCCTTTGAGCAACCCGCCATTGCCGAAGCGCAGGCAACTGGCTGGACATCCAACGGTGGTTCCATCTCCGGGGGAGTAAACAGTTACAGTCTTGGCGGTACCTTCAGCACCCCGGCCTACGGTGAATGGTTTCATTACTTGAATCTGCCGGGCTTTCTGGGTCCAAATCCGAGCGTTACGGAGAGCAACAGCGGCTTGATCGGGTCAGCAGCCACAGGCACGTACACACTGACCGTGGCCGGCGGAAACCGAATCAACGGGGCCACAACCGATGGCAGCTACAAGATTGAATTGCTGGCTGGAGGGAACGTGATTGCGTCACAAACCCTTAACAACCCGAAAGCGAACATTCCTGTGGACTCGTGGCAGGATATCACGGCAGTCGGGACCGTGGAGCTGGGCGATCCGACAGACGGTCAGGACCTCACCATTCGCCTGAGTGCCTTCGAGGGCACGGGAGGCATCGCCAGCCAGGGTCAATTCGACAATGTACGGCTGGATTACGAGCCGGGGAATGTATTCACGGTTTCCGGACGCCAAATCCTGCTCGACGGTACACCATTTGAAGTGGAGGGAATTTGCTACCAGCCGGCAGCAATCGGCGAGAACCCCTCGGCTGGATACCCATTCGGAGATTATTACTGGATCAGCTCCGATTACCAGGCTCGTTGGGCACGGGACTTCGAGAATTTCCGCAAGATGGGGATTAACGTCATTCGAATCTACGGATGGGATCCCGCTCGAAATCACGATGCTTTTCTCCAACTGGCTGCTGACAACGGCATCTATGTATTGATTAATCGTTACGTGAATCCTCTCTCGGATTTCAGCAATACCATAGTGGTCAACGACCTCATTGATGAGTGGACAAGTATTGCCACCCCGCTTGCTGATAATCCGGCCGTGATGGGCTTCCTGATTGGCAATGAGGCTAACCCCGGACAGGGGATAACCTTCTGGAATGCCATGAACACAGTTGCCGGCGCGGTAAAAGCCGCTGCACCCAAAAAGCTGGTCTCTGTGGCGATCACAAACGATTTGGGCCAGGTCAACACATGGAATGCCTCCATGACGAATTTTGATTTCTGGGCGGTCCAGGTCTACAACGGATTCAGCTTTGGCAGCTTTCTCTCAGATTATGCGGTCCGCTCCAGCAAGCCATTGATCATAACCGAGTTCGGATATGATGCGCTGGATGGAAGAGTCGATACGGAATGGCCAAACAATGTGGAATTGCCGGCCAACGCCCTGGAAAACCTCTGGAACGAGCTTCGGGCAGATGAGGCCGGAGCAGACATTGCTTCCGGAGGTTGCGTCTTCGAGTACGCCGACGAGTGGTGGAAGGACAGCGGAGGAATCAGCGCATTCACTCAAGACTTTGGACCACGTTGGTCAGGACCGTTTGAAGACGGACAAGGCAATGAGGAATGGTGGGGAATTTTCAGGACCATTGATAACGGTTCGAGCATCGACAACCTGGACCCACGTGCAGCATTCTACCGGCTTGCGGCCATGTGGAATGAGCCGTTCGAGTCAATTCTTCAGGCCAGTGCAATTGGCCAGGACTTGCAGGTCGACTTTAGCTTCCCGGCCCACCTTCGTGAACAAAGTATGATCGTGGAATCATCCAATGATCTGCTCAACTGGACGCTGGTAGCGACAAATAACGGGGGCTCATCGGAGCTTTCCTCCACCGCGGGCTCGCTCACGGTCACCAGCAGCGAAACCAGCGAGGAAGTGAATATCACTCTAACCCACGATGCGGACGCACCATCAGCCCTCCAGAATCTATTGATAAACGGCGATTTCGAAACAGGAGATGCTTCCGGATGGATTACTGACAGGGGCACCACGGATTCGGTCGCACAGTCGGGAACCTATTCACTGGAGCTGACGGCGACTGGAACATTCACCGTCCCGACCGCATTCCAGTCCCGACCAGCCTCTCCAGGTGATGAATTCTATCTGAGCGGATACCTGCGCACACCAGCCGCACTGCCAGCGGACATCACTAATGGCCTACTGAAAATTGTTTATCTCAACTCCAGCGGTACGCCCCTGACTCCCACCCTGTCGGGTCCCGGAGTGATTATTACCGGAGAGTTCGCTGGTGCCGAGTCGCAACCCTACCTCGATGATTCACAGCCAGCCAACACATGGATTCTGTCTGAAGTTCAGGCTATTGCTCCGGCAGGCACTGCTGAAGTCCAATTCTTTGCCATTAATGTGGACCAATCGGCCAACACAATGTACTTCGATGCCATCGAGGCCCAGGATGTGAACGCAGACCCGGTACCCTTTGGACCGAACATCTTTTTCCGCGTCACCAACAACGGGCGCTGAGTCGGCATTCAGCAGCACTTGAAAAGCTTCAGCGTAATTTTCCGAAGAAAGTTTCGAAAGGAATTGATTTCCCCCGAACGGACCCGTTAATTCCCTGCCTTTAATGGTTGAGTCTATTAAATCGGGAGTATTGGCCTTGGAGGACGGATCGGTTTTCCGCGGGGTTGGATTTGGAGCAAATAAAACAGTGGTCGGCGAGGCGGTTTTCAATACCTCGATGACCGGGTATCAGGAGATCCTCACGGATCCCAGCTACTTCGGGCAGATTGTCACCATGACGACCCCACAAATCGGGAACTATGGGGTCACCAAGGAGGACGAGGAATCCGATGGGCCGAAGGTTCAAGGCTTCGTCGTCCGGGACATCAGCCCGGTTGTTTCCAACTGGCGCAGCCAGCAAAGCCTGCCGGATTATTTGCGTGAAAACGACATCCCTGGCCTGAGCGGGATCGATACCCGGGCCCTGACCAAGAAAATCCGGGTCCATGGCGCCCTCAAGGCCTGCTTGAGTACCGAGGACATAACCGATGAGGAAGCGGTCCAGCGCGCACGCGACTGGAAGGGGCTCGTCGGGGTGGATTACGTCAAGGAAGTGACGACCAAGGAAGTTTTTGAATGGAAGGACGGGCCCGAGCCGTTCACGGTTCCGGGCACCAACCTTCACCCGCCTGCCCTGAAGCGGAAGCGGTACAAGGTCGTTGCCTTCGATATGGGAGCCAAGCGCAACATCTTTCGCAAGCTGACCCTCCACGGCTTTGATGTTACCGTTGTTCCGGCTGACACGGATGCGCAGACCGTGCGTGACCTGAATCCGGCGGGTGTCTTCGTCTCCAACGGACCCGGAGATCCAGCCGCTGTCACCTACGCACACGAGACAATCCGGGAATTGATTCCGGAGTACCCGATGTTCGGCATTTGCATGGGCCACCAGATCATCGCCCACGCGATGGGTGCTTCCACCATGAAGTTGAAGTTTGGACACCGCGGTGGTAACCAGCCGGTCAAGAACATCGAAACGGGTGTCGTCTCCATCACCGCCCAGAACCATGGCTTTGCCGCCACCAAGGAAAACCTCGAAGCCTGTGGCGCCGTTGTCACCGAATACAACCTGAACGATCAGACGGTCGCCGGCCTGCGCCACAAGGACCTCCCGGTCTTCAGCGTCCAGTACCACCCGGAGGCGGCCCCAGGCCCGCATGACAGCGATCCGTTGTTTGATCATTTCTATGATCTGGTCGCCCAAAAAGCAGCCGAATAGGCGTGCCATTTTTAGCGCTCCACCATATACTGTATCATAATTGATTCAGTCTGGTCGTTTGGACTTGCCAAGCACCGGAAGCCTATTAGCAATCGTTTTATAAAACATTAACCCAAATTAGAAAAATTAATATGAAAAACCCAATACGCGTCGCCGTAACCGGGGCTGCCGGCCACATTGGCTACAGCCTTCTCTTCCGCATTGCCTCCGGGGCAATGTTCGGACCCGACCAACCCGTGGCTCTTAACCTGATTGAGATCGAGCCTGCCATGAAAGCCCTCAAGGGAGTCTGCATGGAGCTGGATGATTGCGCTTTTCCCCTGCTGAAGGACATTGTCGCGACAAGTGACCTCGAAGAAGGATTCAAAGACGTCAACTGGGCCCTCCTCGTCGGTTCAGTCCCGCGCAAGGCGGGCATGGAACGGGCGGACCTGCTCGGAATCAACGGCAAGATCTTTGTCGGCCAAGGTAAAGCCATCGCGGCCAACGCCGCACCGGACGTGCGCGTCCTGGTGGTAGGCAACCCCTGCAACACGAATTGCCTGATCGCCATGAAGAGTGCTCCAGAGCTTCCGGCCAACCGCTGGTTTGCGATGACCCGGCTCGACGAAAACCGCGCCAAGACACAGCTCGCACAAAAGGCTGGTGTCGATGTCACGGAGGTCAGTAACGTAGCCATCTGGGGAAACCATTCCCCCACCATGTTCCCCGATTTCTACAATGCCAAAATTGGTGGCAAAGCGGCCAATAAAGTCATTGCCGATGAAGCTTGGCTGAAGGAAACCTTTGTCCCGACTGTGGGCAAGCGCGGGGCGGCGATTATTGAAGCACGCGGAGCATCATCCGCCGCCAGCGCGGCCAATGCCGTCGTGGATACCGTTGTTTCCCTGACCAACCCCACGGCTGACGGTGATTGGTACAGCGTCTGTATCCCGAGCCAGGGTGAGTATGGAACTGAAGCTGGCATCATGTGCAGCTTCCCGATCCGTACCAAGGCCGATGGAAGCTATGAAGTCGTGCAAGGCCTTGAGCTCAACGATTACAGCAAGGGCATGGTCCAGAAGAGTGTTGATGAGCTCGTTGGAGAGCGCTCCACGGTTCAGGAACTCAATATTATCTGAGCGACCAGCATTTGATTTATGCAAAGCCCTTCGCAATAACGGCGGAGGGCTTTTTCTATCTTTAAAAATGATCCCGCCTGACAACTACTCTTCAGGTGTTGTGAGGATTTCCGCCGGTGCGGGCATGATGCCCGCCCCAAGTATGCGTTCAGGTCCCGGATCCCTGAGGACAAAAGACTCGGCGAGAAGGGCTTCGCTGAGCGCCCCGGACTGACTCTGGCGACCTTCCCCCGCCTGCATGCTCCCCATCCGACGATAGGCCTTAACCGCGGGCTCGTACAAAGGATCCATCTCGAGGGCAACCTCAAGGAGCCGTAGACCCTCCGCCGGATCCGATCCGCGGAGCAGGAACAAAGTCCCAAGAAATGCGGGAGCCTCCGGGCGGCGGGGAGCAAGACGATAAGCGCTTTGCAAGTGCCCGTCGATTTGATCCGTGTTCTCTCCGAGAATGGCAAGAGAGCGGGCCATTTGAAAGTGGGCCTCCCAGAGGTCCGGGGATATTGAAAGCGCATTTACCAAGGATTCCCTTGCCTGCGCCGCGAGCTCCTCCGAGGGCCAAACATCTGCATAAATCCGCGCCAGCTGGGCCCGGCCAAGACCCAACCAGGCAAGGGCGTTACGAGGATTCAACTCCACTGCTTCCTTGTAGGACCCCGCAACAAATGTGAGGGATCCCGGATCCAGGAATATCCTGTCAGGATCGGACAAAAGATAAGCCAATTCCTCGTCGGCTGTATAAACCGAGTATTGGCTGTAGAACTTGGGCGCCCCGAAGGCAAGAGCCCATGCGGACAAGAGAACCGGAATCAAGCCGGTTGCAATGCCAACGCGGGAGGAGACGGTATTGCGATGCCCCCGGCGAGAAAGGGCGGCAAGAATGGCCACAATCGAGACAAATAAAAATAACAAGATTGGTAAATTCAGGGAGTAGTCCCAACCCATGGAGAGAAGAAAAGCGAAAATGCCCAGCAAGAGACCTCCAAGAATAACTTTCACTGAAGGCGTGCGCCCATTCGCCCGCTCCAGTTTGGCTCGAGCCGGATGGTTTTTCGGATATCGAGCCATCCGGCTTTGCGTATCCTTGTTCACAGTGAGGAATGAAATCGCCTTCCAGAACCCTGCGGCGCGATAGAGCAGAAGGAGAACAGGGGCTCCAGCCAGTAAAGCCCCAACAAGTCCCAGCTCAGCCAGAAAGCCGGCGTAGCCGGAAACGGAATACAGGGAGGAACCGGCAAGACCCACCGGACGAGTCAACTCCCAGAAGAAAGCAAAACTTCCAAGGCCGCAGCCAAAAACAGGATTCTGCAGGAACAGTTGCCAAGCTGAGGAAATCCCCGCCTCCGTCAGGAGATTTGAAGGAACTTCCAGCAGGTAAACAATTCTCGACTGAAGCATATCGGTGCCAAACCAGAACAGCGGAAGACAGGCAATCAGGAGCATGGATCCAATCATCCATATCTTGCGACGAACCGCCCAGAATTTGCTCATGAAAAACGGGAGCAAAGCGCAGATCAGGAGCATGATCCACAATCCTTGACGCTCTGTGGTCAGGAGGATGCCCACAAACATGGCCAGCGCATAAAAGCCGTTGAGCATTCTTACCGGACCGGAAAACCGCTGTGCCCAGGCCATCAAGACACAGACTGGCCAGAACATAAGAAGCAGGCTGGCCATGTTGGCCGGTTCCATCAGGAATCCGCCTGCACCGTGCAGGTAGGCTGGATTGCGATCCCGCGCCAGGGAGACCATCCAATCGGGAAAAAGGTAGTACTGGAAAAACGCACCCATCAAGGCCGCTACCGCGACCAACTGGCAAATGGTGAAAATCCACATGCCGGAACGTGTTCCCCGTATGCTGTTGAAGATGACAAAGTAGAGCGCGTACGCCTGCACATAGACCGTAAGAAAAAGGGCTGAGCTCCAAGGTGCCGGACTGAGGAACTGATAGCTCAGCAAGGCGTATAGGATGAACGGCAATGGCAGAAGGAGCTCCCAATCCAGACCCTTTTTCTCACGTCTCAGGGTCGTAATGATGGCGTGCAGGGCTGTCAGGATAAACAGACCGAGGGAAACCCCGCTCATCGGTTCACCATAGGCAAGAAATCCGCCAAATCCTATCAGGGTCATTATCAGTATCCAACCAAGGAGCAAATGCTGCACCGCCTCCAACATCCTCAGAGGGGATTCGGTAGCCTTGTGCAGCCAGCGCTTAATGGGATTCCGATGTCTATGGGATGGCATAACAAGCGGGAGTTTTCCGCCATATCGATGGGTCGCAATCACAAAATCAGGCCGGGAAACTGAGGAATCCGGGCTTGAGACTTGATGTATTCCCAATCACTGGCCAAATTTTGAATCTTTGTGAACTTAGGAAGTCTCATACCTGATCCTTTAAAAGAACTAAAACATGTCTGAAGAATTCAATCTTGAAGAAATCAATACCAAGGTCCGCGCACAGGCCGAATGGATAACCGCCTTGCGGGCCGAAATGGCCAAGGTGATTGTGGGCCAGCAATATCTGATCGACCGCCTCCTCGTAGGCCTTCTGGCCAACGGGCACGTCCTCCTGGAAGGGGTTCCCGGATTGGCCAAAACGCTTTCGGTGAGGACCCTGGCCGACTCCATTCACGCTGATTTTGCCCGTGTGCAATTCACCCCGGACCTGCTCCCTGCCGATATCATCGGTACACTGATTTACAACCCCAAGTCCGGTGAATTCTCGACCAAGAAGGGACCCGTCTTTGCCAATATCGTTCTGGCGGATGAAATCAACCGTGCACCGGCAAAGGTCCAGAGTGCCCTGCTCGAAGCGATGCAGGAAGGCCAAGTGACAATCGGGGACAATACCTTCGAGTTGCCCCACCCTTTCCTTGTCCTGGCAACAGAGAACCCGATCGACCAGGAAGGCACCTACCCGTTGCCTGAGGCACAGGTCGACCGCTTCATGCTGAAATTGCAGATTGGATATCCATCCAAGTCAGAGGAAATGAAAATCCTCGAGAGCATGGCTACTACAGGTGCGAAACCAAAAGCTTCGGCGGTCGTGACCCCGGAGCAAATTCTTTCGGCAAGAAAAACGGTCAACGAGATCTACCTGGATGCCAAGATCCGGGACTACATCATCGAGCTGGTCTTCTGCACCCGCGAACCGGAAGCGCACGGCCTTGAGGACCTCAAGCCGATGATCCAGTTTGGCGGGAGCCCTCGGGCGACGATTTCCCTCACCCTCGCCGCCAAGGCATGGGCATTCATTTCGGGGCGTGGCTATGTCACGCCGCAGGATGTGAAGTCAATCGCTGCGGACATCCTTCGGCACCGGATTATCCTCACCTACGAGGCCGAAGCCGAGGAATTGTCGACGGAAGCAGTCATTAAACGCATTCTTGAAACAGTCCCTGTTCCTTGATCGGGGATTGAAGAAAACGCATGGATTCTTCAGGGAGCATGTCCCCATCTGAGCGCACTCGCGAAATCCTGCGCAAGGTCCGCCAAGTCGAGATCCGCAGCAGGAAGTTTGTCGATGAGTCCCTTGTCGGCGCTTACCACAGCGTGTTCAAAGGACAGGGAATGGATTTTGCCGAGGTGCGCGAATACCAACCCGGCGACGATGTCCGCTCCATTGACTGGAATGTGACCGCCAAGATGGACCGGCCCTTCATCAAGGTCTACGAGGAGGAACGTGAGCTGACCATCATGCTGATGGTTGACATCTCCGCTTCCGGGGATTTTGGCAGCGTCAAGCAGACCAAGCGCGAGCTGGCTGCAGAGCTGGCCAGTGTCCTCGCATTCAGTGCCACGCGCAACAACGACAAGGTCGGCTTGATCCTGTTTTCCGACACGGTCGAAAAAATTATCATGCCTAAAAAGGGACGATCCCATGTCCTCCGGGTCATTCGGGAAATCCTCTTTTATGAGCCGCAGCACAAGGGCACCAACCTGAGCGAGGCCATGAAAACCCTGAACCACCTGATTCGGCGCAAGGCTGTGTGTTTTCTTGTCAGCGACTTTCTGACTGAGGAATCGCAGGCATGGCTCCGCCCGTCGACAAAGGAGAAACCGGGAGAGCTTCAAAAAATGCTGACCTTGACCGGAAAGCGACACGACTTGATCTGCATTCACCTGCATGACCCTCGGGAAACACAGCTTCCTTCTGTCGGTTGGATCGTTCTTGAAGATGCTGAGACCGGACATCAGGTGGAGGTCAATACCTCGGATGCGCGCCTGCAGGGCATGTATCAGCATCAGAACCGGCAGCGTCTGGAGCGGATTGAAGACACATTCAAGCGATCGGGAATCGACCATTTTCAAGTACAAACCCAGGAACCGTACATAACCGCCTTGAGGGCATTTTTCAAAAAGCGGGGGAAGCGTCGGTGATGGAACAGTTCGCAGACATAGAAGGTCCTCTTCCCATTGGACTGTGGCCGGCCATCTTACTGATTGCCGGGAGCATCCTCCTAATCCTCCTCTCCGTGATCTTTATTTACTGGTTGCTCAAGCGTCCGAGAAAAGAAAATACAGCCAGTCTTGAGCCGACACGCAGCCCGCTCGAGATTGCCCTTGAGCGGTTGCAAAAGTTGCGCTCCGGGAAGTCGCAAATCCAACCCGAACCTTTCACGGTGGAGGTCTCAGACATCGTCCGGGATTATCTTGAGGAGGCGCTGGCCGTCCCCGCCCGTGAGCAGACTTCCGAGGAATTTCTCAACACCCTTGCGACAAGGGACGGTCTCCCGGAAATCCTTCACCGGCAAATGCCCGCCTTCCTCGAGTCTTGTGACATGGTGAAGTTCGCCCGGCAAAGCCTCGATATGGAGCAGCAGGATGCCCTCCTCGAAACGGCAAAGGGAGTTGTCGAATCCACCGATAAAGAACTCGCGGCCCGCCACCCTGACGGGGAAAACCTTGCCCAAGCCATATGATTTTCCAATTTGCAGAAGCCCATTGGCTGTTTTTGTTGATTGCCGTTCCCCTCTTGCTCTGGCTCCAGGGACGCGTTGGGCGATCCGCCTCAATCCGCTTTCCCTCAACCCTGCTCGCCTCCCAGGTGGCCGCCTTTGTCAGGCAGCGTCCGGGACGCTGGCGGGCCGCCTTGCGCTGGCTGGCGATCGTCTTCTTCATTGTCGCCCTCGCCCGACCACAGACCGGCGAAGAATTGACCAGCTCGGAAAGCAGCGGAGTGGACCTCGTCATCGCGGTTGACCTGTCGACCTCCATGTGGGCCCACGACTTTGAGATTAGTGGTGTCCGGCAAGACCGCCTGACTGTCGTTCGCTCAGTAATCGAAGACTTCATCGAGGCCCGCAAAAGTGATCGAATCGGCCTGATTGCCTTTGCCGCGCAACCGTATCTGGTAAGCCCGCTGACCTTGAACCATGATTGGCTCAAACGCCGTCTGGCACAATTGAGAATCGGCCAGGTAGAGGACGGGACCGCTATCGGATCGGCCATCGGATCGGCGACCAATCGCCTGCGGGATGTGCCTGCTGAGTCAAAGAGCATCATCCTGGTTACTGATGGGGCCAACAACCGGGGTCAACTTGAGCCGTCGGCCGCCGCTGAAGCAGCCAAGGCCTATGGGATTAAAATTTATACGATCGGGGTCGGCAAACCGGGAATGGTGCCCTTCCCCGCTCGCTTCGACCGCGATGGTCAGCCAGCGAGGACACGCGACGGGCGCATCTTCCTTCGAGAAGCCCGTTCCGACATCGATTTGGAAACATTACAAGCAGTCGCGGAAACCACCAATGGGCGCTACTTTCACGCCACGAATTCAGAAGCTTTGCGCGATATTTATGAGGAGATTGATCGCATGGAAAAACGCGAGGTGGAGATCAATGTTCGCCGTCTCTTTACCGAAGTCTACGCCATCCCCCTTTACATTGGACTAGCCCTGCTTGCTATTGATGTCCTCTTGAAACAAACCCGCCACAGGAGGCTGCCCTGATGATGCCACAATTTGCTGAACCGATCTGGCTCCTTGCCGGAATGGCCGCTGTTCTGGTCCTGTTCCTTCTCTTCCTGCTCTCGGAACGGAGGGCCTGGCGGCGGTTGCGGGAATTCGCCGCTCCCAGCCTCTTGGAACCATTGACGGCATCGCACAGCCGGACCCGGTTGTGGGTCAAGAACGGATTGCTTCTGCTCTGTATCCTCCTCCTTTGTTTCAGCCTTGCCCGGCCGCAGTGGGGAGCCAATTGGGAAAAGGCCGAGACCCGCGGGATCGACGTCATGATCGCCCTCGATACATCACGCAGCATGATGGCAGAGGACATCAAACCCAACCGGTTGGAACGCTCCAAGCTGGCCATCCTCGATTTGCTTGAAACCGTCAAGGGAGACCGCGTCGGCTTGATCGCCTTTGCTGGAAATGCTTTCCTGCAGTGCCCCCTGACTCTGGATTACCAAGCCTTCCGGCAGACCCTCTTTTCCATTTCCACCGAGACAATCCCAGTCGGCGGAACCGATGTCGCCACAGCCATCGACGAAGCGGAGGCATACTTCGAGGAAACGGGAAATGAACGTATTCTAATTCTCATTACAGATGGAGAGGACCTCGAGGCCAGCGGTATCCAAAAGGCCCGCGATGCCGGGCAAAACGGAACCCGCATCCTCGCCGTAGGCGTAGGTTCCACTTCGGGTGAATTGATCCCGATAAGCACTCCCGGAGGGCAACAGGATTTTCTCAGGGATGCTTCTGGCAAGCCGGTTTCGACCGCCCTTGATGAAGGTACGCTGCGACGGATTGCTGAGGTTAGCAACGGCCTTTACGCACCGCTTGGCCCAACCGGGGAAGGCCTCAGGCGGGTCTATGAATTCAGTCTGGCACAGTCGGAAAGCACCGAACAGGAGGAAATGCTCCAGCGTATCCCAATTGAACGGTTCCAGTGGCCGCTGGCTGGTGCCATCTTTGTTATAATCCTGGAGAGCCTCCTCTCAACCCGCCGCCGCAATAAGGGAAACGGCCAAGGCCCGGGATTGGGACTTGCCGTTCTTTTTCTCGGTTCACTTGTAGTCGCACCGGGTGAATCCGTGGCAGGCACGGCCAAGGATGCCGAGAAGGCGTATCAGGATGGTCGCTACGAGGAGTCCCTCACCTTGTACAAGGATGCCTTGCTGGATGAGCCGGATGAGCCGAAGTTGATCTACAACACGGGTGTTTCAGCGTATCGATCGGGTGAATACGAAGAGGCGATCACGCGCTTTGAACAAACGCTCAAGGAAGGTTCTCCCAAGCTCCAGACGAAGGCCTTTTACAACACCGGGAACAGCCGTGTTGCCTACGGATTTGACCAGCTTGAGGACCAGCCTGCCCTGGCCCGCGACCAATGGCAGTTTGCGCTCAAGGATTACGAGAGCGCCCTCGCCCTGGATCCCGGGCACTCGGCCTCGCAGCAAAACATTGAAGCGCTCCGGGAAACCATCGCCAACCACACTTATTCCCTTGATGTCCAAGCTGAACCAGCCGATGCAGGATCGGTTTCCCCCGGTGGTGAAGTCTTTCACAAGGTGCCCGTACCCCTCGAGGCGAAGGCCAATGAGGGCTGGCTCTTTACTGAATGGACCGGCGAGGACATTGAAGATTCGACTAAAGCCCGCACAACGATACGCCCGACAGAGAACCGTTCGGTCATTGCGCGGTTCGTCAAGACCTGGCAGCTGGAAGTGGCGACAGAAGACCCCTCAATGGGTTCTGCGGGTGAGTCCGGAACATACCGCGAAGATGAACCCGTCACCATCAAGGCGGAAGGGGAAGACTATTTTGCCTTTTCAAAATGGATCCCGGAAGGCTGCGAGGTGGCAAACGAAGCCGCACCGGAAACAGAAGTTACTTTAACCGCGGATGCGAAAGTCACCGCTACTTTTGTCCCGGCCTTCAAACTCTCCGTCAATCTGGATCCTGAAATCGGCGGCAAGGCCGGACCATCCGGTTTCTTCGAGGAATATTCTGTGGTTCCGATCAAGGCGGAGCCACGGCCGGGCTTCGAATGGGTTGGTTGGGTCGGTGATGGGATCAAGGATCCAAATGCACCAGAATCTTCCATCAGCCTGACCGCGGACCGCATTGCCATCGCGGAAATGAAGCGGATATGGAATCTGGTCATCATCCCGACTCCCGAGGAGGGGGGAACCGTAGAAGGGGCCGGCAACCATCCAATCGGCAGCACCGTCGAAATTTCAGCAACACCGGCGGAAGGCTTTAAATTTGACGGGTGGGAAGGTCCCGGCGTCGAGGATCCAGAGGCTCCCTCCACACGCGTCACTGTTCAGTCCACAGAACATAATCTCTTTGCACGCTTCTCCCAGGATGACAGCGATCAGGACCAGGAAGATCAAGATCAGCAAGACCAGGAGCAAGAGGATCAACAAGACCAACAGCAGGATCAGCAGGATCAGCAGGACCAACAGGAAGAAGATTCCCAATCTGACCAGCAGGAGGAGCAGGACAACGAGGACCAGCAAGAGGACACCGGGGAGCCCGAGGACAACGAGGGGGAAGAGCAGGAGGAGCAGCCATCTGAGCAAGAGTCGCCCGGAGAGCCGCAACAGGAAGATAGCGGGGAGCCTGTCCCAATGGAAATGTCCCGCGAGGAAGCACGACAACTGCTCAACGCACTGAGCGAAGACGAAAGATTTTTACCTGCCAGCGAGTTGTCGCAGGAAAAGGAATCCGACCAAAGTCAACCCAGCGGGAGAGACTGGTAAATGGAATATTTTGATATAAAAAATCACTACAAATTCGTCCCGTTGTTATTCGGGATGCTCACTTGCCTGTTGGCGAACGCACAGGAAATTTCCGTCCGCGCGGAGGTAAGCCCGTCGGTCGTCATGGTCGGCGAAAGGGCGGAATATACGCTGCGCTTTATCAACACGACACAGATCCCGAACATGGGCACCCCTCGTGTCGACGGATTGGCCTTCTCGAGTGGCATGAGTACTTCCTCCTTCAGGCAGATCATAAATGGGGCGGTCACAGTGGAGACGCGAGGGAGCTGGTCATTCACCGCGACCCGTACCGGCACATTCATCATACCGGGTCGAACTACCCGAATCAGTGGACAGACAGTCGAGATCCAGCCCGTCACCTTCGAGGTTGTTCCGATGGACGAGGCAACCCGCAGCCGGGCCTTCCTCCAACTTGAATTACCCGACGGGCCCTATTATGTCGGACAAGCCCTGACCGCCAAGCTCGGTCTCTTTGTCCGGGATGATCTCACCCTCTCCAATATCGCCTTCCCGGAGCGCGAGGGGGAAGGTTTCCTTAATACGGAATTCGATGATAATCCAAACCGCACAAGGACTCGCGTGAGTGGGCGGATCTACGAGGCCTTTGTCTGGGAATTCATCCTGACGCCAATCAAGTCCGGACCTACCAGCCTGCGCTTCATTCAAAACATCGCCATTCAGGAATCCTCTTCTGACAACCGCTTCCCGAGATTCTTTAACCTGGATAGAACCCAGACCAAGCCGCTGGCACTCTTTACCGATACGCTGGAAGTCGATGTGCTTCCTCTGCCGGAAGACAACCGGCCCGCTTCATTCAGCGACGCCGTTGGTGAATTTAACCTGACGGCGACACTCTCCACGCGCGAACTGGTTGTCGGCGAGCCCATCACTCTGACACTGACCCTGTCCGGCACCGGCAATTTTGACCGGATTGCCCCACCCCGGATTCCTGAATGGGAGAACTGGCGGCTCTATCCCCCAAAGGTTGAATTTAAACCGGGGGGAGACTTGGGAATTTCAGGCTCAAAAAGCTTCGAGTACATCCTGATCCCACAATCTGAGACAATCGAGGAAGTCCCGTCCCTGGAATACGCCTATTTCAACCCTGAAAACAGTGATTACACTACTGTTCAAATTGATGCCCAGCCCGTGACTGTCGCGCCGTCCAGCAAGCCGGTAGACTCCGGAGTATTCCTCGGGTCGGATTTCAATGAACAGGAAGAAGAGGAGCGAATCCCCGAGGCCCTTCTGCCAATCCGGCCAGAAACCGGCGCACTCATCCAAACAGGCCCTCCGTGGGAGAATTACCGGTTCTGGATGGTGAATGGATCATTCGCTATCATCCTGCTGGGAGTAGCCCTTGTCCTGCATCGCAAACGGCGTTTGCGGGATGACAACCAGTTGGCCAGACGCCATGCCGGTAGCCGAAAAGTCCGCAAATCCCTTCAACGGGCAGGTAAGGCGGCCAGCTCGGAGGATGCAGAGGCCTTTTTCATTGAAGCACGCAGTGCTATCCAGGAACGGGTGAGCCATTTGTCAAAAACCCCACTGGAAGCCAAAACGCTTGTCACCTCCGACTGCCTTGACATATTGAAAGATTCCGATTTACCGGATTCAGTTGTTCAAAAATGCTCACAAATCCTTCACGCGGCGGATGCCTCCCAATTCGCCGGATCCCCTGCATCCACCAAGAATCTTCTTTCCCACGCGGATGAACTCAGAGAATTGATCTCCGACTTAAACCGTTTTCAGAAATGATACGCCCTAAACCACACACTCTGCTCTTCGTCCTGACCCTCTGGATGGTCTTGATAAGCTCTCTTTCAGCGGAACAGAGCGCCAACGAACTTTTCATAAGCGGTAACATTGCCTACGGAAACGGTTCATTTGTGGAAGCGGAGCAGGCCTACCGCCAGGTTCTCGAAGTCGGTCGCTCCGCGGAAGTGCATTTCAATCTCGGCAACGCCCTTGCCCAGCAGGGAAAGTGGAGCGAGGCGTCATTTCACTACATGAAGGCCTATTCGCTGAACCCGAATTTTGAGCCGGCCAGAGCCAACCTCCTGCTAGCCGCATCCAAAATGAACCTGGCAAATGAGTTTCCCCAGCTTTCCAACCCGGCAAGGTTATTGTCACAGTCCGGCTGGACCTTGGTGGCGGCAATTGCTTTCTGGGCCGCCTTGATCTTGTTCTTCTACCGCGATTTTGTCTCCTTCACCATTCCCCTTGCCCGCTCCATCGGGGTTATCAGCCTAATTTGCCTGCTGGTTTCGGCCGTTGCCATCGTTCAGCACCAGCTCTTCAAGGACTGGTCGGTCGTTTCCTCCCCGATAGTTTCCCTCCGCGTAGCCCCAACCGATGCCAGTCCGGGAGATTCTATCCTGATTGAGGGCGATCCGATCCGGGTCCTTGGCGAACAGGCAGGCTTCTACCATGTCATGACTTCCGCCGGTGACGAAGGATATATTCTCCTCGATGAGATTCATCCGATCGGCAATGATTGATTTTTTATAAATCCTTTCGTAGTATGACAATACTATGCTGGATGCACTAAAACACACACTCTATGCCGGACTCGGGGCAACCGTGGTCACGGTCGAGAAAATTGAAGCCGGTCTTCAGGACCTTGTCTCACGGGGAAAGATCTCTGCCGATGAGGCTCGCGAAACCGCCCGGAAGATATCCGAGGAGAGCAAAAAGGAATTCACAGAGGCTCGTAGCTCCTTGGAATCCATGTTCGAGGACTTGCTTAAAAAGGCGCCCGTCGCCCGCAGCAAGGATGTCGAGGAGATCAACAAGCGGCTCGATTCAATCCAGAAGGAATTGAAAAAGCTAAAATCCTCCGATTCCTGATTAGCGAGTGAACCTCCACTTGATAAGGGACGCTGTCCGGGCAAAGGAAATCGTCACCATCCTCCTGCGGTATCGCTTTGACCAGATACTCGAGAAGACCGATACCCCGGCCAGCTGGCTGACAAAGATTGTTCCCCCGGTTAACGAAAACCTCCCCATTTGGAGGCGTGTCCGCTTGGCCATTGAGGAACTCGGTCCGACTTTTATCAAGATCGGGCAAGTCCTGAGCACACGCCCGGATATCCTGCCGCGGGAACTCATCGAGGAACTGGAGGAATTGCAGGATCGGATCACCCCGCTCGGATTTGAAAAAATCCGCCCGGTCCTTGAAAAGGAGCTTGGCACCTCCATCAAAGAGGTTTTTTCGGAATTTGATGAGCAGCCAAAGGCCTCTGCATCGCTTGGACAAATCTACAAGGCGCAACTGCGGGACTCCGGCCAGGAGGTGGCTGTCAAAATCCAGAAACCGGGCCTTCGGAAGCCCATCAACACGGATCTGGAAATTCTCACTTGGCTGGTCAACCAAATCCACGAAAACGTCCCCACACTACAGCCTTTTGATCTGCCCCTGGTCCTTGAGGAGTTGAAAACAGGCCTGCTCAATGAACTGGATTTCACCGTGGAAGCCCGAAACGCCTCCGTTTTCAACTCGCTAAACCAGTTTCCTGAAAAGGTCTTCGCTCCGGACGTCCTCGAGGCATACTCAACTTCGCGACTCCTGGTCTGCGAGTGGATCGAGGGCGAAGCCCCCTCCCGGGCACAATTGAATGACGAGGAACGGCGCCAGATCGCCGAGACCGGGGGTCACTCCTTCTTTTCACAAATTGTCCTGACTGGTTTTTTCCACGGTGATCCCCATCCGGGCAATATTCTTGTTACCCCCGGGAAGCGCCTCTGCCTGCTTGACTGGGGTCTGGCAGGACAACTGACAACACGGATGCGATACGCTCTCATCGATCTGTTTTCAGCTTGCGGGAAACGGGATGCGGCCATGGTCACCCGGATCGCCCTGCGATTGGGCCGTCCTCCACGACGCATGCAGAGAACGCAGCTGGAAAAGGCTATCACAACTATTCTTTTCAAATATGATGCGGACCTGAAGCAGATGGAGAATATCGGCAAGGTCATCTTTGAGCTGATCTTTGTGTTTGGATCACACGGAATTCATGTGGCCCGCGATTACACCCTTCTCGCCAAGGCCATCATCTCCATCGAGCGCACCTCCACCGAGCTGGATCCGGACTTCAGCCTGGCCACGGTCGGGGAGCCCTACATCCGGAAATTGAATTGGGAACGATGGAATCCCAAGAACCTTTCCCGCCACCTCATCGGTGAATGGCGCGAAAAACTGACCCAGCTCAGCGAATTGCCACA
The DNA here is from genome assembly GCF_010500615.1 of Oceanipulchritudo coccoides. Lineage (NCBI taxonomy): Bacteria > Pseudomonadati > Verrucomicrobiota > Opitutia > Puniceicoccales > Oceanipulchritudinaceae > Oceanipulchritudo > Oceanipulchritudo coccoides. The sequence goes on along the minus strand of NZ_JAAGNX010000001.1, from coordinate 611,289 downwards.
GGACCTGCAGCGGATCCTTCACCAAGTCGAGGACGGGGATTTGGTCATTCCGTTGGAACACAAAGGCGTCAACCGGGCCACAAACACCATCCACCACGCTTTTAGCCGGCTTTCCCTCGCCGTCATTATCGGTTCCCTGATCATCGGGAGCTCCTTGGTCATCAATACCGGAACAAAGCCCCTCCTCTGGGGATATCCGGCTATCGGTATTGTCGGATACCTGCTCTCCGCGGCCATTGGGGCCTATGTGGCCTTTGATATCCTCCGAAGTGGAAGAAAGCATAAGCCTCATCACAATGAGTGAATTGGGTGCAATTATCAGTTCAGATTCAGTCTGGTGTTGACACCCAATTGCCCTAGTCTTCAAAACTTTAAGTGCATCCCATAAAAACCCTAAGTTACATTATTTGCCCCCAGAGATAGGAAAATTATCCCTCATCCGCCTATACTGTGACTTCGTCCTCATTTTAAATTAATATCTACCCAGAGAATCTCATGAACAAAAAAATCCTCTATGGACTGGCTGCCCTGGTATTGGGCTCCCCCCTGCAGGCACAGGACGAATCGGCTGTGCAGAAGGAAATCGAGAAAACACGGGAGGTTATTTCCCAGTATGTGAAGACACGTCAGGAAATAGCTCGCGTCAAAAACGAGTGGAAGTCCTACCAGGAGCTCACTCAGCGACGCATTGACCTCTACGAGCGCGAAATCCGCCAACTGACCGAAACGATTGACGCTGCGGAAAGCCAGACCACCCAGGCAGAGCGCGCGATCGCTGAAATCAAGGATGAAATCGCCACTTTGCGGGAAGCCAATGACATTGTCGGCAAGTCCCTTCCTGGTCTGGAAGACAAGATGCGTGAACTCTATCAATATTTTCCCCGGCCCTTGAAGAGCAAGGTCCAGCCGCTCGTGCAGCGCCTCGGCAAAAGCCGTCAGGCCTCAGACGGGATGGCAATCGTCATCGGCATCCTCAATGAGGTCGATAAGTTCAACTCGGAATTCAATTTTGATACCGACGAGAAGTCGCTCGACGGCGAAACCAAGCTTGTCGATGTCATCTACATCGGTTTGGCACAGGCCTACTACGCCGACAAGGAAGGCAAAATCGGAGGAATTGGTGTTCCTGCCGAGGGCGATTGGAAATGGACCGAGCGCAATGACTTGGCTCCACAAATCCGCAAGTCAGTCCAGTTTTACAACGGGGACATCAAGCCCGCCGAGCTGGTCGACCTCCCGGTCGAAATCCAAAAACTGACCATTGGTAACTAATTCCTCGAAGGAGACTTTAAAAATGAAAAAGATTGTAACACTTCTTTTGGTATTGGGTTCCTTGGGCCTCAATGCACAAAACACCCAGTCCTTCACCGCCGCCGCCAACGAGGCTGAGCAGCGCTTGGAAAAGGCTCTTGCTGAACTCGACCTGATCCAGGAGGAAATCAACACCACGCGCCCGAAACTGGGAGCTAAACTGGATGACGTGGAGTCAGAGGCTCTTCGCCTGCGCAGTGAGGCATCCAATGTGGCCCGTATCAAGGCAGGTTTTGACGTTGAAGTGAGCCAGCTCGGAAACGAACGGCAAAGTGTCATTGATAATAACAATTATATTCAATCGACTTTGCTCAATGAGTACATACGGCGCCTCGAGCTGACTATTGATCCATCCGAAATCCCACAGTACTCGGATGTCATCCGCCAGACACTGGCATTTCTGGAAACGGAAGAAGAGGTCGACGACACGACAATTTTCAAGAATCAACTCGAGATTGTCAGCATGTCCCTCGATCGCGTGGAAGACATCATCGGTGGAAACACATTTGAAGGGAACGCCATCGTCGATGGCACCCTCAAGGATGGTCAGTTTGCCCTCCTCGGCCCGGTATCCTACTTCACCGACGGAGCCGGCACGGTTGGAATCACCAATGGAATGATTGAGAACAAGGCCAACATCTATACCCTTAAGGGATATGGTGACAGCATTTCCGGTACAATCAGCAGTGGTTCCGGCAACCTCCCAATCGACACGACTGACGGTGAGGCCCTGGAAGGTATCACTCACGATATTACCCTCCTGCAGGAATTTGCCCTGGGCGGTTTTGTCATGTTCCCGATTCTCGGTCTCTTTATCCTCGCTATCCTGATCGCCATTTTCAAAGCCATTGAACTCTTCCGGGTCAAGGCAGCCAAGGCCAAGGATATCGATGTCATCCTTGACCATCTGCGAGCCGACAACTCCGATGCAGCCCTTGCCCACGCAAAGTCAGTGGGTGGTCCTGTTGGAGAAATGCTTTGTACAGCTGTTGAGAATGCTTCCGAAGACCGCGAGGTCATTGAGGAAGTCCTCTACGAAACGATCATCAAAACCCAGCCAAAACTGGAACGCTTGCTGGCTTTCATCGCCGTGGTAGCTGCCACAGCCCCTCTTTTGGGTCTGCTCGGTACGGTTACCGGTATGATCAAGACCTTCAAGTTGATCACGATTGTCGGCACGGGTGATGCGAGGAATCTCTCCTCCGGTATTTCCGAAGCCCTGATCACCACCAAATGGGGTCTGATCGTGGCTATCCCGACTCTTATCATGCACGCCCTCCTCAACCGCAAGGCGAAGGGTGTTGTTGGGAGCATGGAGCAATCCGCTGTCGGATTCATCAATGGCGTAGTCGAGATTCGTGGAGAATCCAAGGAGCAGGCCTAAGGAGTTTCCAATTGGATATAATCCAACCTAACCCGGAAACACTCTGATGGAAGATACCGCAACACTGGAACAGGCCGCTGCCGCCACACAAGGCGGTGGTATGTCAATCGGCGAGTTTATCTCATTCGTCTGGCAAACATGGGTCGAAGGAGGATGGCTGATGGTCCCTCTGGCGGGCCTTGCCCTGCTGATTTATTTCGAAGCAATGTCCCTCATTCTCCGTTTGGGCAAGGCGAAGGTCAAAAAGACCCCCCGCTCAATCTGGTCGGAGTGGTTGGATGATCCCTCCAAGGGATCCGGACATATTGGTGAAGTCATCCGCTTCGTTGTGGGTGATGGCATCGGATCGAGCAATGCCCTACTCAGGGTTGAAGCGGTCAAGTCCAAGCTTCTCCCGGATGTCAATTCCCGGATTGTCGTACTCAGTATCCTCGTCACCATCGCCCCCCTCATGGGTCTGCTGGGGACCGTCATCGGGATGCTGACCACTTTCCGTGGTCTTGCCACGGCCTCGGGACAAGCGGTTGATCTTGTGGCGGAGGGCATTCGTGTCGCTCTGATCACGACTCAGACCGGCCTCATGATTGCCATCCCAGGCTACATTTTTATCTCCATGGTGATTCGCAGCCGAAACACTTACCTGGCATTTCTGGCTGAGCTGGAAACAACAGTCGTGCAGCGCATCCACAAACTGGAGGACGCCAAATGAGTAAACGAGGAAGCATTCTTTCCGATGAAGCGGAAATGAGCGATATCAACATCTCCCCGATGATTGATATGGTCTTCATTCTCCTGATTTTCTTCATCGTGACCACGGTCTTTGTCCAGGAACCGGGTGTGGAGGTCCAACGCGAGTTTGCCATGTCCGCCCTCGATCTGGAAAAGAACTCTATCCTTATCGCAATCACCGATGATGGCGAAGTGGTCTATGGTGGATCGACAATCGGTATTGTTGGGGTTCGAGGCGTGGTAAAGCGTCTCACGGCCGACAACGAATCAATGCCCGTCATTCTTCAGGTAGACCGCGCCGCTCCAGCCGGAACAGTGATCAGAGTCATCGACGAAGCCAAATTGGCAAACCCTCCTTCCGTGGTCAGTATTTCCACTGAAGGCCAATAAGATTTCCCCAGCATGTCAGACAAAAAGAATAACCAGCCCCCGGATCTCAAGCAGGAGTTTCCTCGCTCTTTCCTGGTCGGCTTTCTCTTTATGGCTGCGGTCTTGCTAGCGCTTCCCATTAGTCAGCTCATTACAGAGTTCTCCTCGGGAAACCGCACTGAGATCAATGTCATCGACTACAAGCCGCCGCCCGTCATGGAGGAGCAGCAACCGCCGGATGACGATCAGGAGGAAGAGGAAATTGAAGAGATTGAACAAAACCGTGAGCCTCCGACCCTCGAACAGCTTGAGCTCTCCATGAGTGCCGATTTGTCCGGGTTCACCAGTTCGGACTTCACGGTTCCGACAATCAATATCGGTGACCAGCTGAGCGACATTATTTACGAGCTTGAAGACTTGACCCGCGCTCCGCGGCCAATCTCCCAGCGCGCCCCGACCTACCCGCCAGAGCTTCGGCGAGCTGGTATTTCCGGCACGGTCGTCCTCATGTTTATTGTGCGTGATGACGGCTCAACGAGTAACATCTCCGTCGAGCGCTCAGATAACCCCGCCTTTGAGGAGCCGGCCGTACGGGCCGTCCGCAAATGGCGTTTTGAACCTGGAGAAAAGGACGGAAAAGCTGTGAACACACGCGTCCGTATCCCCATTCCATTTAAATTTAACCGCTAAACCCTGGCATCAACCATCATTTGCCCATGAAACGAATCATCACACTTATCACCCTTGCAGCAGCGAGCCTTCCGGCAACTGCTCAGCAGCAAGTCATTTCAGTCGACACATCCCCGGCGAAGGCCTTTTACGCCACTGACGCCTGGAACAAGGCCTTTATGGGCTATTATGGCGTCGATTCCGGCACCGAACCCGGTGTCACCGAAGACACCGATGAACGGGAAGTCCTCGGTCAGATCCGTGAATTCCTGCAGAGTGGCTCCGATTCCGGTATCCGTTCGGCCACACAGGCCATCGCTACGCTAGTTCAGCAACAGCAGGCAAAGGGCGTCGCAACAAGCCCCATGATGCTGCAGATCGCCGGCACGCTGGAAATGCGCAATGCTGAAATTACAAATAATTACACCGAGAAGGCTCAGATCCTGCGCCGCTCGGAGGATTACCTGAGACGCGCAATCGAGGCCTTTCCAAATTTCCTCCGTGCGCACAAGAATCTCGCTAATCTCCTGTTCCGGAATGACCGCGCCGCTGAAGCGAAGAAGCACTTCATTAAGGCAGTTGAACTGGGCGACAAGGACGCCGTCACATACGGCTTGCTGGGCGCGATCTTCATGGAGGAGGGGAAGCTAATTTCCTCAGAGACAAGTCTGCGCAACAGCCTCATGATCAATCCGACCATTCTTGAGTTCAAGCAGTTGCTCGGAAATGTGCTTCTCCAGCAGGAGCGCTATGGCGAGGCCAAGGAAGTCTTTGCAGAACTGCTCCTGAAGCGCCCCAACGAAGTCAACTTCTGGATGGCGCAGTCCAATTGTTATATCGCTCTTGACCAGATTGATGAAGCAACGCGGAACTTGGAAATCGTCCGGTTCATGGGCAAGGCCAATGTGCCGTCCCTCATGCTGCTGGGTGATGTCTACATCAATAAGGAAATGATTGATGAAGCCACGGAAGTGTACCTCGAGGCGATCGCCCTTGATCCATCAGATGCAAACTTGAGCAATTTTATCCGCGCCTCCGAAACCCTTGGCAATTTTGCCGCCTACAGCCAGGCCATGTCGGTCATCACCAAGATCGACGGTAATTACAAGGATCGCCTTAGTGATGAGCAGGAAATCGAACTCCTGTCCCTGAAGTCGGAGATCAATATTTCCCTCGGCAAGGGCAAGGAAGCCGCAGGCAATCTTGAGGCCCTCCTCAAGAAGGATCCTTTCAATGCGCGGGCGCTCCTCAGCCTTGCTCGCTACTACAGCGACGCAGATATTGATGAAAGTCTCGAGGTTGAGCAACAGGACCTGCAACGGTCGCGCTACCAGCAGCAGGCGATTATCTACTATGAACGTGCGCAAAACCTTGACGACCAGACCTCTCAGGTCCGGGCCTTCATCGGTGAAGCCCAATTGCGGGTTCAACGCGATGAGCTCGAACTGGCCGCCGATCTGCTGGCTGATGCGCAGTCTATCCAATACCAGGACAACGTTCAGGCCTATCTGGACCAGATCCGCGCAGCACTTAAAAATCGCCGTCGTAGTTAATACGCGGACAAGCTTTTTTCAATCAGGCCGGATGGGGACTTCCCCATCCGGTCTTTTTTTGCCTGAATAAGCACAATGAAACTGCCCGCATACAGATGCAGTCGAATCCGCCTGCCGATAAGGGTTCTGCTGCTGGTTGCTGTCCTCATCTCGAGTGGATGCGGGCGAAAGGATGTGAAGACCGACGATGAGCCAGCCTTGACGGAGGTAATCCTGCAAACGGACTGGTTTCCCCAACCTGAGCACGGAGGCTTCTATCAGGCATTGGCCAAGGGATTCTATCTCGAGGAAGGTCTGGACGTGACGATTCTCCCAGGCGGCCCGAATGCCATGTCCACACAAAAGGTCCTCAAGGGAGATGCGCACTTTGCAATGAACCGGGCGGATACGATCTACAGCCTCGCCGCACGGGATGTCCCTGTTCTCATGGTCATGGCGACTCTGCAGCATGACCCGCAGGCACTCCTCATGCACGCCAGCAATCCAATCAATTCCTTTCATGACCTCAACGGCCGGCAGGTCATGGCAATCCCCGGGCTGACGTGGGTCAATTGGATCGAGGCAAAGTACGATATCAAGCTGGATATTATTCCGCATGATTTCGGGCTGGAGCGCTTCCTCAATGACGAGGAATTTGTCCAGCAGTGCCTCCTCACAAACGAACCGTACTACGTCAGGCGCGCTGGTGCGGAAGTGAAGGTCATGCCACTTAGGGAATCAGGGTTTGATCCCTATCATGGCATTTACTGCCTGCAGGCACTTGCCAAATCCCAGCCAGACTTGGTGAGACGATTTGTCCGTGCCTCCATTCGGGGCTGGGAAGATTACATTCTCAACGATCCTTCACCGGCCTTTGCCCTGATTTCCCGAAAAAACCCGAAAATGACACCAGACTTCATGGCTTATAGCTATACCACAATGAAGGAGCAGAATTTGGTCACGGGGACGGAATCTGACCCATTCACGATCGGGCAACTCGATCCCCTGCGCTTAAAGAGCCTTGCCGATGAGCTGGTCAGACTGGGTGTTATCGACCCGGAGAAGCGCTTGAAGACTGAAGACTGGGTAACCACCCGGTTTCTTCGCTAAGCCCGCGGATGCGCCTGCTGGTGGGCTTCCTTGAGACGTTTGAGCCCAACGTGTGTGTAGATCTGGGTTGTCGAAAGGCTGGCATGCCCAAGAAGTTCCTGGACCACCCGCATATCCGCGCCTGCATTCAGAAGATGAGTGGCAAAAGAATGCCGGATCTTATGCGGTGTGAGGTCGTCCGGTAACTCGGCATGCCGCAAGTACACCTTCATTCGCTTCTGAATCCAGTAGGCCGAGAGGCGCTGCCCGGCCAGATTGTGCAGGAGTGGATCAGCCCTGCCTTTCACGACCGCATGGGTTGTCTTGAATTCCTGCAGGAGCTTGGCCGCGTGCTCACCAATCGGGCAAATCCGCTCCTTGTTGCCTTTGCCAAGGACCTTGAGGCATTGGGATCGGCTGTCATAATTGCCCCAATTGGCCTGCACAGCCTCGCTGATGCGCAAGCCTGCACCGTAGAACAGTTCAAAAATCAAGGTGTCTCGATGGGCCGAAAAGGCATCTGTCTCGCCGGCCTTGAGCAAGGCCATTGGGCTATCAAGGAACCGGGCCATTTCCGTCTCAGTAAGAAACTTGGGGAGCGGTCGCCTGTACTTGGGAACGCTGATCCCGGCAACCGGGTTATGCTCGATTTCCCCGTGTTTGCGAAGATACCGAAAAAATGACCGGAAAGCCGACACGCGTAGGTGCAGGGTCCGCTTGGACGCACCGGACCGCTGGGCTTCAATAATGTAGGACCGCAGGGTCAGGGGGCCAACCAGCTGAAAAACATCCTTGGTCGCGTTTCCACTCGAACAAATGTAATGCAGAAGGCCCTCAAGAGCCTGCCGGTAGTTGCGGATCGTATAAAGGGAGTACCGGCGCTCTGACTCGAGAAATCTCAGAAAGCGATCAATCAGTGCCCTCTCGGCCTTTGGCAACTCCCCGGCTTCCACACGCGTTCCTAATCCAGCCCGAGAATCTTCCGACCCTCATCTGAAATCATATGGGGCGTCCACTGGGGGTCCCAGACAATATCAACTGTAGCTGATTCAACTGCCCCGAGAGCTTGGATTTTTGACTGTGCATCGGCGGCAATTGTCGGCCCCATCCCACACCCGGTGGCGGTAAGGGTCATCTTCACATCAATGTGGTAGCTCCCCGATTCGAGTTCATTCAGCTGTAGATCGTAAATGAGACCCAGGTCGACAATGTTGACCGGAATTTCCGGATCAAAACACTGGCGAAGGGCATCCCAGACGAGCTCTTCGGAAAAGGGGCCGTCGGTGTCACTCGGCGTTGCCTCCTTGAGAATATCGGAAACGAGTTCCGCCCCAAGGGCCTCGACATCTTCAAGGCCGATCCGGTAAAGGCCACCAGAATCCCTGAGGGTGACACTTCCACCAAGGGCCTGGCTAATAGTGTACGATTCACCAGCCAAGAGGTTGATCGGCTCCCCCGAAGGGATCCGGGTTGCCGGACAATCCCTCTCAAGGACAATTTCAGTTCCGTGTAATGCCATGGTTAAAGATGTAGCGATGGGTTAGTGAATTTTCAAGGAGTAAGGAAGAATGGCATACTGTCCGTAGGGATCATTCAGATTGCTCAGGTTCTGGACCTCGGTCTCGACATCGCGCCAGAGTGATTGCAGCGTGCCCGGTTTAGGGGCAACCGCCTTGGCCATCCCCGATTCCATCAATAACTCGGTGATTTTTTCTTCAAGCGTCAGCGCACGGGGACGCTCAATCACGGTGAAATCATCCCCGATACCGGCAAGGTCAGCGGCACGCTGGACAGCCGTTGTCAGGCCACCCAAATCATCGATAAGCCCGAGATCAATAGCTTGGGCTCCGGACCAGACACGCCCCTTGGCACGGGAGCGGACGTCCTCAACACTCATCTCCCGTCCGTTGGCGACGACATTGAGGAAATCCGTGTAGAAGCCTTTCGAAAGAGCACGAACTTGCCGCATTTCCTCCTCAGTCTTGGCACGACCAAGGGAGTAGGTCCCGGCGAAGGGATGAGTCTCAACTCCTTCAAAATTGACGGATAGCTTTTCTGCAAGCCCCTCGATATTCGGCAGCATGGTCACAACGCCGATTGAGCCAGTTATGGTTGAGGGAGAGGCATAAATATGCTCGCAGGGCGCCGAGATCATATAACCGGCGCTCGTCGCGATTCCACCCATTGAGGCCACAACCGGCTTCTTGTCATTTGTCAGCTCAATCTCCCGGACGAGTTTAAAGGAGGCCGTAGCGCTTCCTCCCGGGCTATTAACCCGCAGGACAACCGCCCTGACCGACTCGTCTTTCCGGACCTCCCTGAGATAGCGGATGAGCGGCTCCACGCCGAGCATTCCCTGGACACCTTCCCCGTCGACGAGGATTCCCTCGGCATAAATCACAGCGACCTTGTTTCCCGAGCCCATGATCAGGTCAAGATCCGGCAATGCCGATTGCGTATTTCTGATGTAATCCGTAAAAGCAAATTGGCGGAATGACTCCCGCTTCTTGTCGTAGGCGCTTTTTCCGGAAAGGTAATCAATAAATTCGTCTGAGCTCATCTGCTCATCGGCCAACCCGGAGGCGGGAATTTCCGGCCCAAAGAGAAGCAATTCACTCGAGACCAGATTATTGATAGCTTTCAATTCAAGTCCCCGGGATTCAGCAATATCTCCCGCGATAACAGTCCAGATATCATCAATCAATTCGCCCAGCTGTTCACGCTCAATATCCGACATTTCTCCCCGCTGAAAAGATTCAGCTGCCGACTTGTATTCCTCGAAGGCAACGACCTGAAGCCCGATCCCCAATCGCTCAAAGGCGTCGCCGAGATAAAGCCGCTCCGCACGCAAACCTCTGAAATCAAGCCCTCCGTAAGGGTTGCTGAAAATCTCAGTGGCCACCGACTTGATGTAGATGTCGCGCAAGGAATCCGTATTCAGGTAAGCCCAGACAGGCTTTTTGGAGGCAAAGGCCTGGATGGCCTGACGCAGCTCCCGCAAAGCAGCAAAACTGCCTCCATATCCATCACTGATGACATTGCCTTTGAGCAGGAGGCCGGAGATATCCGGATCATTCTGGGCGGTCTTCAATCCGTCCAACGCCTTGCGCAGGGAAATGCTGTGCAGGAGATCTCCCTCAATCGCTGCCCGGAGAATCTCTCCCGGATCCTCGTCCCTTGGCTTGTCGGTCAGGTTGAATCCGAGATCGAGGACAAGGACAGAATCTGCCTCGACAACTTTCGGGGCTGGCTGGAAGGCCACCCCGAGGATAGCAATGATCAGGAAAAGACCAAGGAACAGGATAAAGTAAGCGGTGACCAAGGCGGCCAGCCACTTCAAGACGCGTATGATGAAATCTGCCATAATGAAATAATTTCAGGACTAAAGTAATCAGAGAGAACCCACATTTTCAAATACGACGAGACAAATGGCAGCAAAAAGGAGAATAGCTCCAAGACTTCTGCGCCACAGGACCGGCCAGCCATGCCCGCGCTCCTGGTTTCCAAAATAGGGCCCGACCACAAGGACCAGGAAAACAGACCAGATTCCCCGGGAACTGTAGAAAATATTAATGGCAGTCGGATCCTTATATGTCGAAATGGTCCAGTTCAGGATATAAAACTGCACCACGATGAGCAGACTGCCGGCAATTAACCAGGGCCAGCAACGGCTCGACATCTTGAATAGGGAGTCCTTGAAGAATGGAATCAGGCCCATGCTGAGTCCGAATGTAATCACCTGCTGGAGCACGACAAAGCGTTGAAAACCAAAACGCTGCCCCCATCCGGCAATCAGGATATCCATCATCGCAAAGCTGGCGACGCTGAGTACGGAGAGGAAAATGGTCAGTCCAAGACGGTTTGTCGTTTTTCCCATGCCTGGATTCTGGCCCAGAAAAAAGACGCCGGTCCCGGCAAGGATTGCTCCGATCCACCACGTGAACGGGAGGACATTTCCCAGGATCAAGGTGGAAAAGAGGGCCACAAAAAGAACTTTACCCCCGAGAAGAGGAGTCGCGACCGAGACATCCCCCACCTTCAGGGCAGTCATTTGAAAGAGCCCGCCAAGAAATGCCACAACCCCTGCCGCGGCTGGCGCCCAGAGCAGGGAACGCTCAATGGGGGATGGGAAGAACCACCAAAGCGGCAACAAGGCGAAGAAGAAACAGGCGTTTGTGACGAAAGCGCTTCGCGTGATACCCGCTCCCTCGACTAGCCCACGCTTCAAGGATAGGCTGGCCAAGGCAAAGATAAAGGCGCAGATGAGAGGATTAAGATAATGAAATGGCATTTATGTTGCCCGGTTTTCAGCTGGTTGTCTTCCCGAGCATGAAGGATAAGGCATCCTCAAGGCCTTTAAATCGGAAATTGTGCCCAAGGTCCATCAGCTTTGTCGGCTGTACGGTCAAGTCAGCGAGCAGGGTCTCCTCCCCCATCTGGCCAAAGAGCGCCTTGACCACGATTGCAGGGAGAGGGAAAACGGTTGGGCGATGAAGAACAGATCCCAGGACCTTCCTGAATTGTCGCTGGCTCACTTGCTGCGGATGAACCGCGTTGACCCGGCCCTCCAATTGAGGATCCCGTAATGCCGCTGCGTACAAATCGAGCAGATCATCCATGGCAATCCATGAAAATCCCTGTGTCCCGTCTCCTACGGGGCCGCCCAATCCAATTTGAAATGCGGGTAGCATCTTTCCCAACGCACCGCCAAGCGGATCAAGGACAATGCCAGTCCGCATGCAAACGACGCGAATACCAGTAGTCTGGGCCTTAAGAGCTTCGGACTCCCACGCTTCGCAGACTTCCGAAAGAAAACCGTCGCCCCGGGAAGAATCCTCGGAGCGGGCCGAAGAACCAGTCTTGTAGTAATTGATACCCGATGCGGAAACCAGCACGGAAGGGGGATCGGAACAGGCAGCCATCCCTTCAACAAGGGTCCGTGTGCCATCAATCCGACTCTGGAGGATTCTTTCGCGTCTCTCCTTGGTCCAGCGTCCTCCAGCAATGTTTTCTCCCGCAAGATGAATGACTGCATGGCACCCTTCGAGCGCCTTTGGATCCACAAATCCCGCCGAGGGATCCCAACGAAAATTTCCCTCCCCTTCCGGGGTCCGGCTCAACCCACGGACTGTGTAGCCAAGCGTGCGAAGAAAGGGAACCAATCGCCTGCCAATCAATCCGCTGCTACCCGTCACAAGGACGACTTTCCCGCATCCTGGCAGCTCGTCCGGAAAGCGTTCGAGATCCTCACACATGCGTCGATGGCGGAATTTGAAAAGTTTCACGAGCTCGCCCCGGGCTAGATTGCGGAAAACCGGTATTGAACCAAGACCGAACGGAAGAGAATACGTCACATCGTCAACGAGCGTGGAAGCCCCGGGGCCGGACTCTTCAATACGGTGCTCATGTTGCCAATAAGCGAAGGGACCCGTTTCCTGTGTATCGACAAATCGATACGGCGGATCCACAGGGCCAAGCCGCGCAACCCATTTTAGCTTAATAAGACCTGCCTTCAGGAAAAACTCCGCCTTGGCCCCGTCCCGTGGTGAATCAGGAATGCCCACCGGGATAAGGTTTTGCCACGCTGGTGCCAGCCGTTCAAAAGCTCCCGGGGACATATGCCAGTCCCAGAGGCGCTGGCAGGATACGGACACGCTTACGGACTTTTTAAATTGTAGCTTCCTCACGAGAATAGCCCCTTTCCGGATGGATCTGCACGGACTTCTTTGGCCCGCTTGGAAATAGCGGCCTTCTTGCCTGAATTGAGCCGGTCCGCATTCCTGAATTGTAAGGAAAGGCGACGATTATCACCGAGGGACTCGCGTTTTTGTATCAGGAAATCCCAATACAAAGTCGTGAAGGGACATGCGCACTGGCCTGTCGATTCTGAGGGGTTGGCCGGGCAACTGTCACAGTAGTTGCTCATTCGCTGGATATACTTTCCCGAAGCGATATAGGGTTTTGAAGCCATGATGCCGCCGTCCCCATATTGAGACATGCCAAGTGTGTTCGGCAATTCAACCCATTCTACGGCATCCACGTAGGCGGCCAGATACCATTCATGCATGGCCTTCGGTTGCACACCGAGCAACAAGCCGTACAAGCCAGTCACCATCAATCGCTGGATATGGTGGGCATATCCAAATTCAAGTGTCTGCCCGATACTTTCCCTGAGGCAGGTGTAGGGTGTTTCAGCGGTCCAATAGAATTCGGGAAGGGACTCACCCGCTGCAAGGCCGTTCAATTCAAGATACTCGGGCATTTTCCACCAGTAAACTCCGCGTACATATTCACGCCATCCGAGGACTTGACGCACAAATCCCTCAACCGCATTCAATGGAGCCGCACCCGTTTCATAGGCTTTGACCGCTGCCCCGACAACTTCTCGTGGATTGAGCAGCTTGACGTTCAGGGAGGAGGAAATCAGCGAATGGTAAAGAAAGGGCTCGCCTGTCCACATTGCATCCTGAAACTTGCCGAACAGGGGAAGGCGATCCGAAATGAAGTCCTGCAGGACCTTGCGGGCATCCCGCGCTGTGACAGGCCAGGCAAATGAATCGAGCTTGCCCGGGTGCCTTGGAAAACGCTTTTCTACCAATTCCAAAACTCCCTGGGTGGTCTTGTCGGGCGGAAAACTCGTTGGGCCCGGCCGTTCCGGATCGGGCCCTGCCTTACCGAAGGCACCCCGGTTCTCCTTGTCGAAATTCCACTCTCCGCCGATCGGTTTTAAATCATCTGTCACCAGAATGCCATGACGCTTGCGCAACTCACGGTAATAATACTCAAGACGAATTGATTTCTTCCCTTCCGCCCATTCGCGAAAATTCTCAGGCGAGTCGAGAAAGTGACGGTCCTTGCGCACGTCAAGAGGGACGTCGGCCCTGTCACAGGTTTGCCGCAGCTCTTCAAGAATTCTCCATTCACCAGGTAATGTGCAAACCACTGCCTCAGGCGAAAGGCTTTCCAAATCCTTCGCCAGAAGACCGGCAAGGGATTCATCATCTTTCCCCAATTCATGGTAGATGAGGTTCCTCCCGGAGGCCTTTAAATCCTCAGAAAAGTGGCGCATTGAGGCAAAGAAAAAGGCGATCCGGTTCTTGTTCGACCAGACATGGCTGGCTTCCTTGAATGACTCAGCCATCCATACCCGGTCCTTCTTCGCATCAAAGCCATCAAAGGCCGAGGCGTCATGGTCCAGCTGGTCTCCAAAAACGACGACAAGATTTCTCACTGATTTTCCGGAGCTCAAGAATCCGCCTCTTTCAATTTTTGCAATGCCTCAAGAGCCCGCTCGCGCCCAGCCTTGTGATCAATGACCGGTGCCGGATAATCCTGTCCAATACGGCAATTGGCACGGATCTGTTCACCCTCCGACATCTCCCATGGACAATTGATATACTTGTCGGAGACCTGCGCTAACTCAGGAACATACTCGCGAATAAAATCCCCTTCCCCGTCAAATTTCTCCCCTTGGGTAATTGGATTGAAAATCCTGAAGTAGGGAGCAGCATCTGCTCCACATCCTCCGGCCCATTGCCAGCCAAGGGTGTTGCTGGCAAGATCCGCATCCACGAGTGTGTCCCAGAACCATTCTGCACCGTGCTCCCATGAGTGCAGCAGATGCTTCACAAGGAGTGAACCAACAATCATCCGCACCCGGTTATGCATCCAGCCAACTTTCCAGAGTTGTCGCATGCCAGCATCCACAATTGGATATCCCGTCATTCCTTTTTGCCATGCCTCCAGATGTGCCGGCTCATCAACCCAGGGAAATCGTTTATACTTGGGCTGCAAGGGTTTCTCCGGTGTATCAGGAAAATGATACAGAACATGATACGCAAATTCCCGCCAGATTAATTCCCTGTAGAAGGTCTTGAGCCCGGAACTCTCGGTCTGCTTGCGTACCGTCGCGGCAACTTCCCGCGGGCCGATTTGCCCGAAATGCAAATAAGGGGAAAGACGTGACGTACCGTCTTCGGAAGGGAAATCCCTGCCGGTATCGTAATGCTTCACAGGTGCCTTCAGGAAGGCCCCGAGTCTCCCCATCCCGCCTTTGCGGGTGGGATTCCAGAATTCATGGAAGCCTTTATCCCATGAAATCTCAGGAAGAAGTGAAAGGTCCTCAAGGCTCACTCCCTTGGGCCAGTCCTTTGGCACTTTCGGGCTCTTGGTGGTGCTCAAGGGTTCATGGTCAGGCATTTTGGCACAGGTCCGGGAGTACGGTGTGTAGACCTTGTAGGGATTGCCGGTCTGCGTCGAAACTTCCCATGGTTCCCGCAAGAGGCTCGCATTGCCGCTCCAGACCTCACAACCCTCTTCCTTCAAGCGACTCTTGATGCGGCCATCAATGCGCATCCTGTGTGGCTCGTAACAACGATTCCACAGAACCGATCTGGATCCAGTCTCCTTGAGCAACGCAAATAGTTCCGCTTCACTCTCACCCTGACGGTAGATCATACGCAAGCCGAACCGGGCCAACTGCTTTTCAACATCCTTCAACGCGTGGTGTAACCACCATTTTGAAGCGGCTCCAAGGCTCCACTTGCCAGCTTCTTTTTGCGCATGAATGTAGACAGGAATCACACCCTTTCCACTCTCCACAGCCCGAATCCAAGCAGGATTGTCTTCCAGGCGCAAATCCTGCCGGAACCATGCAATTACCTTTTCCACTCGAAAACTCTACCCGCACAGAGGCTTCACGACAAGTGCGGGATAAAAAAAGACCGCCTGCAGGTTACAGGCGGTCTCTCCAGATTCTTTGCGGTTAAATTTCCGCCTTAAAGGGGGCTGGTCTCCAGCTTGGCCGCCTTTTCCCGTGAAACCTCGGCCAGCGGTGTGCTCAGATAGCGCTCACTCGGACTTGCCGCCATGACGACAATCGTCTTCCCCTTGTTCTCCGGGCGCTTTCCTACTTGAATCGCCGCCCAGATAGTTGCTCCTGAGGAAATGCCCAGTGGAAGACCATCTGACAAAGAAACCGACCGCGCTGTCTCAAAAGCGTCCTCGTTCGACACTTGGATCACTTCGTCTATGATTTCCGTGTTTAAATTCTTTGGAATGAAGCCTGCCCCAATCCCCTGGATCTTGTGTGGGCCTGGCTTGCCCCCGCTGATTACAGGACTTGCCTCCGGCTCAATGGCAATCGAGACCAATTCAGGTTTGTGCTTCTTGAGTGATTCCGAAACGCCCGTGATCGTTCCTCCAGTCCCGACTCCGGCCATGAAAATGTCCACTGCCCCTTCCGTCGCTTCCCAGATTTCCGGTCCGGTCGTCTGGCGATGCACTTCCGGATTGGCCGGATTTTCAAACTGCCCCGGTCCATAGGCGGCCTCGCCGTGCTCAGCCATCAACTCCTGCGCCTTCGCAATTGCCCCCGGCATCCCCTTCGGACCGGGTGTCAGAACCAGCTCGGCTCCGAGCAGGTCCAACAGCACGCGTCGTTCCATCGACATCGTCTCAGGCATGGTTAAAATACAACGGTAGCCCTTCGAACGGCAGACAAAGGCCAGCCCAATCCCCGTGTTCCCGCTCGTCGGCTCAATCACGACTCCACCGGGCTTCAACGCACCCGATGCTTCGCCCGCCTCGATCATCGATTTCGCAATGCGGTCCTTCACACTCGAAAGCGGATTGAACCACTCGCACTTGACGTAAATGTCCGCCACACACCCTTCGGCTGACGCGTTTAACTTGATCAGCGGGGTCCCCCCGATCGTTCCCAATACCGATTCTGCTCTAATACTCATAGTCTTTTCCTTCTACAGATGTTTTTTAAATTATACTCAGCAACCTAGCATACATTTTTGATGCCTTCCAGAGTAAATTGGGAAAAAAACCAAAGATACCGGTGGGGGAGACCGAAAATCCCCGTAATCCGGGACAATATCAGCGTCTACGAGGACCGAAACTGCGAATCGGGGCGTTCCGGTTTACATTCGCGTTGCGAAGCCGGTAAATAATGCGGGCCTTGTCGATGTCCTTCGGGGTCATTTCCATCTTCACGGTGTCTCCCACAGTGATCTTGATGAAATGCTTCCGGAGCTTGCCGGAAATATGGGCAAGGACTTGGTGGCCATTCTTGAGTTCAACCCGGAACATGGTACCGGGAAGGACCGCGGCCACTTTCCCCTCAACTTCTACAACTTCAGATTCGGTCATATATTCGTGTGTGTGTCTATTTCGTTAAACGAAAGGGCATTCACGCTCAGTAACGGCCTTTAAGTCAAGAGTTAAAGGGCTCACGAATCGGGCATAAAAGGGGAATTCACTTGCCTGTAACCGAAAACCGGAATCCTAATCAAAACGACCGACTGGAACCGCACCCAACCGAGATGAAATCGACTGAACCGCCGCCCTGCCCCTTCGAGCCAATCCGGCCTTCTGAGCTCAACCGGGATGCCACATATTACATGGCGCACGCTTATAATGAGGCCTTGAAAGCATGGAAGGCCAATGAAGTTCCGGTCGGGGCCATTATTGAATTTGAAGGAGCCATCATCGCGCGGGCCTACAACCAGGTTGAATCGCTCAATGATCCGACCGCTCACGCCGAGGTCTTGGCAATCACCCAAGCCACCCAAATCATCAGTGACTGGAGGCTGAACGGCGCGACTTTGTATGTCACCAAGGAACCATGCCCGATGTGCTCGGGGGCGACAATCATGGCGCGCCTGTCCAAAGTGGTCTTCGCCGTTCCAGACCCCAAAATGGGATGCATGGGCGGGGCAGCTTCCGTCCATGAGCTGCCAAGGCTGAATCATCAGGTTGAGGTCAGCAGCGGAATCCTTGAAGCCGAGTGTAAAGCCGTTCTCCAAGCTTATTTTCAAAGAAAACGTTCGGGCAGTTGACGATGTTGTTGTGCTGGGGTTACTTAATTCTCATACTAATCTCAACCACAACACATTATGGCATACACATTACCTGAACTGGAATACGCTTACAACGCGCTTGAGCCGCACATTGATGCGCGGACGATGGAAATCCATCACTCAAAGCACCACAACGCCTACATCACAAATGTGAACAAGGCCCTGGCAGATGCGGGAATTGACGCACCGGAGTGCATTTCCGACCTGATCAGCAATATTGGCAAGCTCCCCGAGGCAGTGCAGACAGCCGTGCGCAACAATGGCGGAGGCCACGCTAACCACAGCCTCTTCTGGACGGTCATTTCACCAAACGGTGGCGGGGATCCTACAGGTGCCCTTAAGGACAAGATCGAATCAACCTTTGGTAGCTTCGATGAGTTCAAGAAGGCATTCGCTGCAGCAGCCGCGACCCGTTTCGGTTCAGGCTGGGCTTGGCTCATTGCCTATCCTGACGGTAGCCTGAAAGTGGCCAGCACGCCAAACCAGGACAACCCGGAAATGGGTGAAATCTACGGCTACTGCGGTGGAACACCCATCCTCGGACTGGACGTCTGGGAACACGCCTACTACTTGAATTACCAGAACCGTCGCCCAGACTACATCTCCGCTTTCTGGAATGTCGTCAACTGGGACAAGGTAAGTGATTACTACGGAAAAGTCACTGCCTGAGCAGAGCATCCCTGAGCTTTAGATACGAAAGCGCCCGTCCTCAATGGCCGGGCGCTTTTTTGTGTCACAGGCCTCTGGCCTGTTAATCATATCCTCAGCTGATTCGAGAGCTAACCACAGGCCGGAGGCCTGTGACACAAAAAAAGCCCCGGTACCGTTTTCACGATACCGGGGCTTGCCTTAAATCAGTCTAGTCTGGTTTGGTAAAGAGACCTGGACAGGCAAAGATTACATCATGCCGCCCATGCCGCCCATGCCACCCATACCGCCCATGCCACCCATGTCAGGGGCACCACCGCCGGACTTTTCTTCCGGCAGGTCGGTAATGATTGCTTCCGTGGTGAGCAGGAGACCGGAAATTGAGGCCGCGTACTGAAGCGCACTGCGGGTCACCTTGGCCGGATCAACAACGCCAGCCTTGATGAGGTCTTCGTACTTCTCGGTCGCGACGTTGTAGCCCATGTTACCCTTTAGATCGAGCACGTGCTGGACAACGAGGCTGCCTTCAACACCAGCATTCTGGCACAGCTGACGCAGCGGGTACTCAAGCGACTTGAAGACGATGGAAGCACCAATTGCTTCGTCACCTTCGAGCTTGAGGTCTTCCACGATGCTGCGGATCCGGAGTAGCGCAACGCCACCTCCAGGAACAATTCCTTCTTCCACGGCGGCGCGGGTCGCATGCAAAGCGTCTTCCACACGAGCCTTCTTTTCCTTCATTTCCGGCTCGGTTGAGGCACCGACATTGATCACGGCAACACCACCAGCCAACTTGGCGAGGCGCTCCTGCAGCTTTTCGCGGTCGTAATCGGAAGAAGTCTCTTCGATCTGACGGCGAATCTGCTTAACGCGGCCCTGAATATCGGAAGCAGTACCAGCACCTTCGACGATGGTGGTGTTCTCCTTGTCAACAGTCACGCGCTTGGCACGGCCGAGATCGGTCAACTCAAGGTTTTCAAGCTTGATTCCAAGATCATCAGTGATGCAACGGCCACCAGTCAGGACGGCAATGTCTTCCAACATGGCCTTGCGACGGTCACCGAATCCGGGAGCCTTCACAGCACACACGTTCAACATGCCACGGAGCTTGTTGACCACGAGGGTCGCCAGCGCTTCACCTTCTACATCCTCAGCGATAAGGAGGAAAGGCTTGCCGCTCTGGGCAATCTTCTGGAGAAGCGGGAGAAGGTCATTCAAATTGGTGATCTTCTTCTCATGAATAAGGATGTAGGCATCCTCGAGAATGGCTTCCATTGCTTCCTGGTCGGTCGCGAAGTAAGGGCTGAGGTAGCCCTTGTCGAACTGCATACCTTCGACAACGTCGAGGGTTGTTTCGATGCCCTTGGCTTCCTCGACGGTGATTGTTCCGTCCTTGCCGACCTTGTCCATCGCGTCTGCGATAATGGAACCAATTTCCTCTTCCCAGTTGGCGGATACAGTCGCCACGTTCTTGACCGCTTCACGGTCGGTCACAGGAATACTCATCGCACCAATGGCCTTCACGGCGGCAGCGACAGCCTTGTCGATACCGCGCTTCAGGTAAACCGGATTGGCTCCGGCGGAAACGTTCTTCAAGCCTTCGCGGTAGATCGCTTCAGCCAGGACTGTGGCAGTCGTCGTGCCATCACCAGCGATGTCGCTGGTCTTGGTGGCGACTTCCTTCACCATCTGGGCACCCATGTTTTCATAGGGATCAGGAAGCTCGATTTCCTTGGCCACGGACACACCGTCCTTGGTCACGGTCGGGCTACCGAACTTCTTGTCGATAACCACATTGCGGCCCTTGGGGCCGAGTGTTACTTTAACGGCGCGGG
Source organism: Oceanipulchritudo coccoides (assembly GCF_010500615.1). Lineage (NCBI taxonomy): Bacteria > Pseudomonadati > Verrucomicrobiota > Opitutia > Puniceicoccales > Oceanipulchritudinaceae > Oceanipulchritudo > Oceanipulchritudo coccoides. The sequence goes on along the minus strand of NZ_JAAGNX010000001.1, from coordinate 590,855 downwards.
CAAGTGTTTCCACTCCCTTGAGGAGCTTTCTGCGCGCGGCTTCGTCGAATAGGATTTGTTTAGCCATAATAATTAAATTGTTGAATCGTTAATAATTGAATGAGACGGCAACCGCCTTAGGCAATGACTCCGAGGATATCATCTTCACGCAGGATGGTGTATTCCACATCGTCATACTTGACCTGTGTCCCGCCGTACTTGCTGATGATGACCGTGTCACCTACTTTGACGGAGAATTCGTACTTCTCGCCATCCTTCTTCCCGTTACCCAGGGCAAGGACTTCGGCCGTGGTCGGCTTTTCCTTGGCTGAATCAGGGATGATGATCCCGCCTTTGACTTCTTCCTCAACGGAAACGGTCTTTACAAGAACGCGATCTCCGAGAGGTGTGATTTTGACTTTGTTTTTTGCCATTTTGTATCGATTTTTTGATGTTTAAATAAGAGTCAGTTTGTTCACATAAACAATCCGGACACCTGCACTGGAGCGCGAGTGGACGGATCGAAAGAGTTTATTTTTTGCCGTCCTCGACATCCTCAACTTCAGCATCAACGACATTGTCGTCGCTTGCCGGGGAAGAAGCCTCCGAAGAAGAGCCCGCGTCAGCTCCCGGCTGAGGACCCGCCGCTCCGGCATCAGCACCACCGGCTGCGGCCTGCTCCTGGTAGAGCTTGGCAACCGCCTGCTGCATTTCCTCACTGTTGTTGATTTTATCCAAGGCAGCTTTCATGCGTTCGGCCTCACCAGACTCGAGTGCTTTCTTGCCCTCATCAACAAGCTCCTGGATCAGTTTCTTGTCGCTGTCGGCAAACTTGTCACCACTTTCCTTGATGAGTTTCTCCGTTGAGAAGACAACGGTATCGAGCTGGTTACGCGTCTCCGCGATTTCCTTGGCCTTGCGATCCGTCTCGGCATTCTTCTCAGCATCCTCCTTCATCTTGTTGACCTCATCTTCACTGAGGCCGGAAGCGTTTGTAATGGAAATCTTCTGCTCCTTGCCAGTCCCCTTGTCGGTTGCCGAGACGTGAAGGATGCCGTTGGCATCAATATCGAAGGTCACCTCGATTTGCGGAACGCCACGAGGTGCCCCGGGAATACCATCAAGCCGGAAATTACCAAGCAGCTTGTTGTCATTGGCCATCGGGCGCTCGCCTTGGAGCACCTTGATGTCAACAGCCGTCTGCTGGTCGGCGTAAGTTGAAAAGATCTGCGACTTTTTGGTCGGGATGGTCGTGTTACGCTCAATCATCGCCGTGGCCACCCCGCCTGCAGTTTCAATGGCAAGGGTCAGCGGCGTCACATCAAGGAGGAGAACATCCTTCACGTCGCCAGCGAGCACCGCTCCCTGAATGGCCGCGCCAATGGCAACCACCTCATCCGGGTTCACACCCTTGTTGGGTTCCTTGCCGGCGAGTGTGCGAGAGGTCTCGATGACCTTCGGCATACGGGTCATGCCACCGACCAGAACCAGATTATTGATATCACCAGCACTCAGGCCTGCATCCTTCAAACAAGCTTTGAAGGGTCCGACAGTACGCTCGAACAAGTGATCGGTGATCTGCTCGATCTTGCTCCGGGTCAGCTGCACGTTCAGGTGCTTTGGACCGGAGGAGTCAGCTGTGATAAAGGGAAGATTAATATCAGTCGACTGGGAGGAGCTGAGGGCAATCTTAGCCTTTTCCGCTTCTTCCTTCAGGCGCTGCAGGGCCATTTTATCCTGACGCAGGTCAACTCCGTTCTCCTTCGCGAAATCGTCAACCAACCACTGAATGATGGCGTTGTCCCAATTGTCTCCACCAAGATGGGTGTCACCGTTGGTCGCCTTGACCTCAAAAACCCCATCACCAATTTCAAGAATGGAAATATCAAATGTACCACCACCGAGGTCATACACAGCAATTGTTTCCTCATTCTTCTTGTCCAAGCCGAAAGCCAAAGATGCGGCAGTCGGCTCATTGATGATTCGAAGCACTTCCAGACCGGCAATTGTTCCGGCGTCCTTGGTTGCCTGGCGCTCGGAGTCATTAAAATAAGCAGGAACAGTAATTACCGCCTGGGTCACCGGCTCTCCAAGGTACGCTTCCGCGTCAGCCTTGAGCTTAGCGAGCACCATCGAGCTGATCTGCTCGGGCGGGTAAGACTTTTTCTCACCACCTTCAATAACCTCGATCCACGCGTCCCCGTTCTTTCCTTCGATCACTTTAAACGGCATGTTCGCCGCTTCTTCTGATATCTCAGTAAACTTACGCCCAATCAGACGCTTAGCCGAGAAAATCGTGTTTTCCGGATTGGTGACTGCCTGCCGTTTAGCGGCTTGCCCCACGAGGCGCTCACCATTCTTGGCGAAAGCCACCACAGAGGGAGTTGTCCGGGCTCCTTCACTGTTTGGGATCACCGTTGGCTCACCGCCCTCCATGATCGCCATGCAGGAGTTTGTCGTTCCTAAATCAATTCCTAAAATTTTACCCATATCGGCTAACCCAATCGCACCTATTGTGCCAGATCTGTTATTTAAACCCTAACCATCTATTTATCAGTATTTTATGGATTATTAGGTACATTTTAGAGATGCACTCCAGCCCGTATCCTGTCCCGCCTTGTCACACCTTCTGTCACACTTTGGGCTTCCGATGTCCCACCTGTGACAGGCATCCGGAGCCCCGCCCGGCACACCTGAATTTAAGGTGCCTGCCGACTTGCCAAGCTGGCGACCCTTGCCTTCCTTGAAGCTCATGGAGGACAACATTTTCCCGAGGAAGAAAAAGAAAAAGGTCGATATGGAAGCCCTGAATTCGCCCCTCAAGCGGATTCCGGGGATGGACCTGCCCAGTGTGCGTGACCTCCTTGATCTCGGTATACAGGAAATAGAGGAGCTCAACGGGCGTTCCCCGGAGGCTCTTTTCGAGGACATCCTGAACCTCCGTGAGCAAACCCCTGCCGACCGCCTCCATTATTTACGTCTGGCGGTCTATTTCGCTGAATCGGACGATCCCGATCCGAAGCTGTTACAAGCATGGAAATGGGCCGACGAAGGTTCCATACTCTAGTTGCACGATCCACAATCGTCGTTTAAACTGCCGCATGGAGCTTTCCGAAGACATCGATATTCCCGAAATCATTCCGGTCATGACCCTGCGTGACACGGTTTTGTTTCCGCACGCCGTCATGCCACTCTTCATTTTTGAACAGCGCTACCGGGAGATGATTGCCGATATCCTGAAGTCGCACCGTCTCTTCGCGATATTCAATGAAGACACCGACTCCGAGACCGAAGGACAGGAAGAGCCACCTGCAAAAATGGGAACCGTGGGAGTCGTCCGGGCGGCACACCAAAATCCGGACGGCACCTCAAACCTGGCCCTTCAGGGCATCATCCGGGTCCGGCTACTGGAAGTCGTGCAGGAGTCTCCTTACCGGTTGGTCCGGATTGAAACCTGCCCATGCGAGGAAAGCGACGAAGACAATGATTCCTATTCCATAAACAGGAACCAGATCCTTTCACATCTTGAAAAGCAACCGGAGCTGACACGCGGACTTCCCGAGGAGTATGTCCAGTTTCTTCAGTCACTGGAACAAACGGGGCCGTTTATCGATGTCGCTATACACTCGATCTGCCATGATCCTGCAATCAAGCAGCGACTTCTGGAGACCCTTTCCCTCGGCCATCGGTATGAAATTTTTGAACAGTTCCTCATCAAGGAGGAAGCTCGCCTCGACCTCTTTGACAAGCTTCAGGGATCGACGCGGGACGACGAGATTGAGCTGAATTAATGGCCGGATTTTAGCAATTTCTTCATCAAGTGGAAAATTGACTCACTCGAATCCGTTAGCTAGATTTTGTGTTCATGGTAAGGACCAGAGAGCGAGTTCGGGGCTTCACCCTTGTCGAGATTATGATTGTCGTGACCATTATCGGTCTACTGGCGGCCATCGCCATCCCGGCATTTCTTTCCTACCAGACCCGATCGCAGGCCACTTCGCTGGCCAACAACTACCGGATTTATGCGGCCGCTTTCGAGATGTATGCCACGGAACACGGGCATTGGCCGGAAGATGTCAATGAGGGATTGATTCCTCCGGAAATGAAGGGACGTCTGCCAAGATTTCGCGACCTGAGTGTGGTTGGCGGAAAATGGGACTGGGAAAAGGAAATTTTGGGCGTTACCGCAGGGATCAGCCTTGTCGGGTCGGACGGCACGGAAGCCGTATTTCAAAAGGTCGACGAAATTCTTGATGACGGGAACCTGACAACCGGGCTGTTTTTTGGAAATAACGATCGTTACACTTACGCCCTGCAACCTTGAGCTGAGTACTTGATTTCTGCCAGATCCATGGCACCGTGCAGGCATGTCATCCGAAAAAGGAAACCAGCCCGCCTCTGAACCAGAAGGGTGCCTGATCGAAAACCGCTTTGTCCGCGGCCGCAACGTGCTTGTCGCCAGCGCTGACTTCAGCGGGCTCTTTGTTGATTACTTTCTTCATCTGCAACACCACGGCATCCAGGTGACCCGTGAAAACGCCGAGTACTTCAAGGACTTCTTTGCCGGTTTTACATTGCACGCAGCTTCCCATCCACGAAACGAGGTGCTCGCCTGGACAGTCCATTTTCAAGATCCACATCTTAATATCTTCCTCGCCGGAGACACCGAGTTGTCGACCGTCACCGGTCGGATTTTTACCGATGGGCTGAAGGAAGAAGAAACAAACATGTTTTATCAGGACCTTGTTGTCCGGGGAAAACCGCCACACCGGAGCATCGTCCCGTTTGAGGGGGCAGATCCCAAGGCGACCATTGAGTTCTATTACAGCCAGTCGGAGCAGCGACCGGGACGCTTTTTTCATCTGGGAGAGGATCGCTATGCCCTCGTCACGGCCCACCCGGACTGGGATGAAAGCTGGTTTAAGAATCTTGACCAGAAAACTGTCCAGTCCCTTCAGGACACGGAAACGGTGAGTCTGCTCGAGACGCGGCGCTACGGCTGGTCCTGCGGATGCAATTACGACAGGATCCTGGAGATTTTAAAGTCCCCGATGCAGGCTGATCCAGAGGGGCTCTTCGGGGAAGAGGAAGCTATCACTATTAATTGTCCGCGCTGTGCAGGCCGTTACCGGATCAGCAGGGAGGCAATGGAGGCTTATCTTGCGGACACAAGTGAAAAGACTACCTGAATTCCGGCAAATCATTCGGTTCATAATGTCTATAAAGTGAATTTGCATGCGGATACGGACGGCCAAAAGCTGTCCGTGTAATGAAAAAACAACTTCACTTAAAAAAACTTCAGCTAATTCCAATCGCCCTTCCGCTATGCCTTCTATGCACCCGGAACATTGAGGCGAGCGTCCTGATGTTCGAGACCTTCGAGACAGAAGGACTCGGGACACGATTTCTCGCCACCAACAGTTTCTCGGATGGGGCCGATGACTACTTCATTCGCACGGATGGGAATGCGGGGGCGACCGGAATTCCAGAGTACACCCACTACGGGGACACTTGGTACTGGGCAGCGGAAGACATTGATTCAACCGATAACCCTTCCGGGGAGGCCATCCTGGACTTTGCCAATATCGACCTTACAGGATTTGATAGCTTCACGATCTCCATCGACATCGGAGCTGGATCGATCGTCACCTTCGACAGCGTGGACGACTTTGTTTTTGTCCAATACCGTATTGATGCAGGCAGCTGGCAGACTGCCCTCGCCTTCCAGAATGACGGTCAGACATTCAATTCCAACATGCGTCAGGATCTGAATTTCGATGGGATTGGCGAAGGCACCATGCTCGGGTTCGCCATGCAAACCTTCACCTCGGCCGCATTCCCCATTACCGGCAGCCTGCTCGATGTACGAATCGACACGGTGGTCAATGGAGGTGGCGAGGCGGTGGCCTTTGATAATATTCAAGTAGTGGGAGTTCCTGAACCGGCGGCCATGGCTCTTGTCTTCGGCCTGGTCGCCGGGCTCTTCACTTTCAAACGCTTTCTCCCGCAGAGGGAGATTGAGAGCCGAGCCTAAAACGTATCCCCGAAATACGTGCCCGCGATCCCACTGCCGAAACGGGGTCGCGGGCTAACTATTTCCTCTGGTACCAATTGTCGTTAGCCAACAGGAGGGCCAAGGGCCCGCAGATATACCAGCCCCGCCCAAAGGGCGGGGTTAATTGATACCCAATCGTAAAGGGCTGAAAGCTGGTCACATGTTTGTGCACGATCTGGCCTTCAGCCCTTAATTTGTTTTCACTCTATTTACCCCGCCCGTTGGGCGGGGCTGGTATGTAATCCGGCCTTCGGCCGTTAGCAGGGTACAAGGTAAACGGACTCGAAAGGAGCTTCTTGTATTCTTGCTAATTGATAAATTCAAGAATCTCCGCCTCCATCCAGTCGGCCCGAATCTTCCCAAGACGCACCCGCACAAGTTGATTCCGGATGTCATGCCCGGGGTTGCCCACCCGGACACGGATGTAATTGGCAGTATAGCCGGGAAATCCACCATCACGGGGGTCTTCCAGTAGCACGAGCGCTTCTTTGCCTGAATGCGCCTCCATGAAATCATGTCGCTTCATCGAGCTTAATCGACGCAACCGCGTGCACCGACGGCTCCGCTCCTCCATTGGTACCCATCCGTCCTCCCGCTTCATGACGAGCGTTCCCTCGCGCTCGGAAAAGGGAAACACGTGGGTGTAGGCGAAAGGCAGCTCAAGGAACTGTTTGCAGGTCTCTTCAAAGTCGGCCTCGGACTCTCCTGTGAAACCCACCATGATGTCAGTTCCAAGGCACAATCCTGGAACACGACGAATTGCCTCTTCAACAAAGGCCTTGTATTCATTCATTGAATACTTTCTTCGCATAAGGGCAAGGACAGGATCACTCCCTGACTGGAGCGGCAGGTGCAGGAAAGGCAAAAGGTTGTGCTTGGGATCGGCCATCCGGTCGAGCAGATCAATCGGCACGGTTGTCGGCTCAATACTGGAAATACGGACATGCAGAAGACCCGGGATATCATTCAGGGCATCCACGAGGTCGACAATTCCGTGGCCAGAATTGTTGTAGGTGCCGACATTGACTCCGGTCAGGACAAGTTCCTTGATACCGCGGGCGACAGCCGTCCGTGCCTCATCCAGCGTATTCTCCCATTCACGGGAACGCGCCTGCCCGCGGGCAAATGGAATGATACAGAAGCTGCACATGAAATCACAGCCGTCCTGGACTTTCAGGTTGGCTCGCTTGTCGAAGGGAATGTCCCCGACATGGCTCAGGGTGAAGTCCGCCCGGCTGATGCGTTCGCGTAATATGACCGGCCGCTCGTTCTTCCCCTGGTCAATATGCTCAAGCACAGCAAACTTGTCCTGGTTTCCGACAATCAAATCGACCCCGGGGATCCCGGCAATTTCCGCTGTCCCCATCTGCGAATAGCAGCCAATCACGGCCGTGTAGGCCTCAGGGTTCTGGGCAATGAACTGGCGAATGGACTTCCGGCATTTTGAATCCGCTTCCCGCGTGACTGTGCAGGTGTTGATGATGCCAAGGTCGGCAGGCTGGCCAAAAGGAACCACGAGATAGCCCGCCGAGGCCAGACGATCCCGCAGCATCTGCGATTCAGACTGGTTCAGCCGGCACCCGAGGGTATGCACCATGGCCCGCTTCGGCGGGGACTGACCGTTGGAAACCATGGCAATATTCACAAAAGTGACAGGCTGCTCGTCAATAGGATTGTCGAATCATGTCAGTATGTTTAAACACTGGCATGGTTTATAAGCTGCGGCATGGATTATTGGATTGGGGCCCCATTCTGGCCTTGTCCGTGTGTTTTCTCTCAGTCTCCCCCGCAAGGGCCGTGAGCGAGAGTCCGGAGCGGGATGTGGATGAAAAGCGAATTTTCAAGAGGGGGATTTCCTCGCGGGCCTACGATGAGGTCTTTGATACCGAACTGCCTGTCCGATACCAGGAAGGAGCATGGAGCCTCCATTTCAAGCCGAGGTTGGGCGGATGGCTGGATGACGATTATATGCGGCTCCTTGTGGGAGCCAGATACATCTTTAGCCGGCACTTTGACGCCTACACAAATCTCGGAAGCTATTTTCCGAATCCGATAAATGATGGTGACGAGGCGGGGCTTTACATCTGGGAGCTGGGGGCACGCTACAGTTGGCTGGAAAGAAAGGAAGGCCGGCTCAGCTTTGCCGCAGGGCTCAAAGCCAAAATGCCGATTTTTGATGCTCCGTACGAGCTGATCGATGGGTATGCCCGCTACTCCCCGTATGTGACTGTCAGCCACAAACTCAGGGGCAAACCAAACTGGCTCTATTACCTCAATGCCAGTTTTGAGTTTGTCGATGACTCCCCTTTCCAGGACCACCCGATTGATCCGCAACCCAAGGATCGCTTTTTCCTCCGACCCGGACTGGTGTATTACGCAGGGGGGCCGTTTCGCTATTCAGTTGAACTGGAATACATCACCAATGCGCTGGATTTCCGGGATGTGGAGCCTCCGCTTCCCGATGGCGTCAACGAGCCGCCACCCACCCTCCGCCGGAGTAATTGGATACTCGCTCACCGGGATGTGCATGAGCTGCTGGTCTATCCAGCTATTACCTGGTTTCCTTCAAGACAAACACGGGACAAGGTCGGCATCCCGGGAAACTGGGACCTCGGGCTTCGTGTCAAGATCCCAGTGGTTGAGGAAACCGGCCGGGATTTTGGCCTTACCGTCCGCTTCCGCTGGTACTTCGACCACCGGAAATTCATCCAGGATAATTTGCCGGCAATCCTGAAGGGGGATTACTGAGAGCGATCCGTGATCCAGGGGAAGTCGTCCGTGCGGAAGGGCGTGACCGGTAGGCCGTCAGTCGAGATAAGGTTACAGACAGGATTATCCGCCCAGGCGTAACGAACCGCCACCGGCTCGGGCACGGCCTCGCTCGAGACCTCGACCGTATCCTTCCCAGTAAGACGGGCATCCGCCCAGTGCCAGACGCGATCTTCGCCACAGATGGCAAAGCCTTTCAGCTCATTCAGGTCATATAGCTTCAAGGCACTGCCGAAGGTGTTGAATTTGATCGTCACCGTCGCCCCTTCAACAGTCATTCCGGCATACTCCGGGCTGCGGTAAGGAAGCTTGAACCCGTAATCCTTGACCAGGGCCCACCGGGCCAACCGTGAGGCCACATCGTACTTGTTGCGCGGGTGGATATCGTTGCCTTCACCAATGTCGATAATGACCGCCTGCCCTGTGTTGGGCAGCGATAGCGTTGAAGTCTGGGCAGCTCGCAGCTCTGCCCAACCACTTTCGCCCGGCATTTCCTGTTCGTTTTTGAAGTCAGCCAACTGGACCCAGTAGAACGGAAAGTCGCCTTGCCCCCACTCCGACCGCCAATGCTTGATCATAAAGGGGAACAGCTCACGATACTCATGAGAGCGACCAGAGTTGCCTTCTCCCTGATACCAGATCACTCCCTTGATTCCGTATCCAATTGTTGGATACAGGACGCCGGCATACAGGTTGCCCGCGCGATGCTGTCCGCTCAGCCACCGCCATGGCTCCCTCGGCTTGGGCATCCAATTGCCCCCGGCAGCCTGGTTTTGTTTCCAGGTTTCCAACCTCCTCTCATATTGTTCCCATGCGTCTGCAGCCTGCATCCATTCCTCGTTCCCCCTTGTCAGTTCCATTGCAGCCGTGAAGCGTGGATCGTTTTCAAGCAAATCACGGCGCACCCATGCATCCGCATTCGACCCGCCCCAAGCGTTGTCGATGAGGCCCACCGGGACCCCGAGGATTTGGTGCAGGTAACGGCCAAAGTAAAAGCCGACCGCACTGAAATCAGCGGCTGTTTCCGGACTGGATACGCTCCACTCGCCGACGAAATTATCCTGCAACTCCTGCGTACCGACCTGAGGGACAGAGATCAGGCGCAACCCCGTAAGATTGGCGGCCAGTCCATTCAAATCGCCCGTCCAGTCCTTCTGCAGCGGCCATTGCATGTTGGATTGCCCGGAACAAATCCATACCTCGCCAACGAGGACGTCCAGAACCTCGACCGTGCTCGTCCCTTCAACTGCCAGCACTTCTGGCTCTGAATTTACCGGGCTTGAGTCCAGAAAGAGGCTCCACTTACCGTCCTCACCCGCCTGGGCCGAATAGGACTTACCGCCAAATGATACCGTAACCTCTGTTCCTGGTTCATCCCAGCCCCAGACCTTGTTTGGTTGGTCACGCTGCAGGACCATGTGGTCGGTGAACAAAGAGGGCAGTTCAAGGGCGGCCTGTGCAGCGGTGGCAACAACCAGTACTGAAAGCACCGAGAAAAACCACCCGAGGGGCAAATGTAGAGAATTACGGCTGGATCGGATTTTGAATAGCATAAGACCGTAAGAACTAACGGCCTTGGTTCACAAAATGAAGTCTTTTTCTTTCAAGATGAGTTATTTTCCTCTGATGGCTTTGGCTGACCGGCGGCAAATCAGCCATGCTCCTCAAACTAGATCTGACGATTTATTCTTCACAAAGACCTCAAGGCTGGTCTCATCGAGAAACGTTCTCCCCGACTCCCGCAAGGCGACAATCTGGTCGTGCAACGGGCAGGGATCATTGTGACCACACCAATGCGGTCCAAAAGGACAGCGATCTGCCTCTTCCGTCTTTTCAAAAAGCCGCACAATATCGATCAGGAAAATCTCACTGGCGGGTTTTGCCAGATAATATCCCCCGCCCGGTCCGGGAGCACCCCCGACTAGACCGGCCTGAGAGAGTATCGTAAGGACCTTTGCAACCAAGGGTTTCGAAATATTCCGCCCTTTGGAAATCGAAACTGAACTAGCCCGGAAATAAGGGTCGCCAGAGCCCTCAGCGAGATAGCTCATCGCCGCCACCGCATTTGATGCCGTTTTGCCGTAAGGAAACATGATCCTTTGAGTTAGGAATGAAAAGAGTTGGGTTTCAACTATTCCCGAAAGATTTCTATATCCTCAATCTGAAAAATTCTCCAGGGTACTCAACGGCTAGGGGTGACGCCCTTGACGGGCTCGCGCGGAAGCCCGGAAATATCTTCTGGTGGTGGTGCGCGAAGGTTGAGAGCGGCTGCTTGGGCCTTGCGCGAATAATCAATGGACTCACCAAGGATCCGGGCTGACTCCTGATCTGCGTGAAATCCACGGGAATTTTCGCTGCTGATGAAATCAAGACGCCACATCGCAGCACGCTGCAGGCTGTAAATTTCCTCGAGCTCTTCGTCTGTCTTCCCTGCAGCCTTTGCCGCGAGAATCGCATCCAGCATATCCGTCATCGCCACTGCTGCCCGTTGCTTGAGTCCCTCAGTCCGTTCTTGGATATGGAGGACCCGGTTTCGCAGTTCCTGCTCGGGAACCTTATGACAGGTCTGGCAGGCATTGTTGATATTTTCCATCGGGCTGCGGACATTGTGGTTGCTGAGTTTCATTGCTCCAGTCCTCTCGTAGGCCATGTGGCAATCAGCACAACTCACGCCGGAGCGGGCATGAATTCCCTGACTCCACAGTTCAAACTCGGGATGCTGGGCCTTGAACAATTTGGCTCCTGTCTCCCCGTGTTTGTAATCATAAAAATCCGACCCGTCGGGAAATTGACGATTCTCCCAATCCGCCTCGAGGTCTTCAGCTCTCAGACCCTGTGTCCAGGGAAATGTAAGGGTATCCTTGCTGGCACAGTAATATTCAACGTGACACTGGGCACACGAAAAGCTGCGCATTTCCTGCCGGCTTGCCAATTGATTTGGGTCGTAACTCTCGGACCGGTCTCCCTTGCGCCATTTCTCGATACTGGGAAAAATACTAGCCTCGCCTTTGCTCTCCGCAAAATCGGCAATTCCGAGCAGGAATCCCGGACGGGAAATTCGCAGGGCCATGGTCTTCGGATCGTGGCAGTCGATACAGCTGACTGGATGGACCTCACCGAGGGAGAAATGCCCTTCCGGAATTTCCTTCCCACTGAATCCACCTAAAGGCGGGTCTTCAAACGCCTTTTGAGTGGTGTCGGGGTTGCCATCAGGCACCTCGGCAAGCATTGCAAGGACCTTGTGGTATGGTTCCCGGCTCAGTTGCTTGAATCCTTCGATGATTGCCTCTTGGTTGAATTCCGCGGCAAGGGTTTCATCGTCAGAAGGAAGGCCCATCGCTTCAAGTCCCACCTTCCGGTAAAGCACGTTTGGCGAGGAATGGCAGTGCAGGCAGGCCCCGGACTGCTGCCGCTGATTGACCCGCTCGGTAACTACCTGATCGTAGAGCATGTAGGCGTGGCCGCGGGCCTCCCGGTAATCAAGACTAAATGCATAGCCCGAATAAAGCCGCTTCAGCCAGGGATCCGTTTCAAGTTTACTCGCCGGCATGGCACTGCTGCCTCCGTAAAATTTATCACCTGCCGTTTCCAGGTATTGATCGTGATGGACAGGCCAGTTTTGGCCCCAGAGTGCCGGATCAACACTGGCTTCATCCAGCTCGACAATCCGCAAATACGGACTGCGGGCTTCCGTCTTGTGCTCGAGAATGGTCATCAGGATGTATACCACCAAAATTGTTGCGACCGCTGTGATCCCAGTGAGAAGGCCCAGCAGGACTGGACGGGATAAGAATCCGGACTTGGTATTGTATTTCATAACAGGATGTGTTCTTGGCTTATGATGATTCGTTGGTTCGTTGAATGTCTGTTTATCGTTGGGCATGTCCGACGGCCGTGTGGCAGTGGGCACAATCCAGCATGTCCCCGTCTTTCTTCACCGGGAGCATGGCATGGACAAAATCTGAATGGCACTTCAAGCAGGCAGTCTGAGTGACTTTTTGATTACGCGGTTTGATCCGGATGGGGTCCGGATAATTCCCTGTCGTGAAGGCAAGTGAGTGAAAGAATCCGTTGTCCGCCTTCGTCATCCACTTTCCAACCGGATGAGGGCTCAAGTGGCAATCGTTGCAGGTCGCCACTGCGTGATGACTCGAATTCTGCCATGAATTGTAGTGATCGTTCATGACATGACAGTTGGCACAGGAAGCCGGGTCATTGCTCAGATAGGATGCCCCTTTCCCATAACCGAAGGTAAAGACTCCCAGCCCCGAGAATATTCCGAGAAGAACCGCCGTCAGGAGATAGGCTCCTCCCACGGACAGCAGTTGCTGCCGTTTTCCCACAGCCCCCAGAATTTTCGGATTTTTCCCGTTTGCTTGCATGAAGTCTTAATATACAAAATTCAGTTCCACAGTGAGCAGGGTCTTGTCGCTTCCTCCCACGCCACCCGATCCGCCATCACTATTGTAATCACCATATTTACCAAGGACCGAGAAGCGCTCGTTGATCTGGTAACTGGCGACAAGGTCGAGTTCCTCACCATAGTCACCTGATCCTGTCCATGGCTTGAACCAATGATGGATCAAACGTGTCTTGATGCCGTTCCCGACCCTGAAGGTATAACCGGCATACAGCTGGTAATCCTCAAGTCCGTTCACGAGTCCGCCCGATCCGCTTGCCCCAAGGAAGACATCCGCGAAGCCGTTGAACTTGTGCAGGGTCGCCAGAGGCGTACTGAATCCGTGAATACCATTTCCTCCCAGCAATTCCACGCCGCCGCCAATTGTCACCCCTTCTAAATCAACCGAAAGGTCAGCCGAGAGGTAGTCGTGTCCGAAATCAACTCCCGGGAACCCCGAGTTCTCCCACTGACGGGCTGCTGACAACGCATAGGCCCATGTCAGTTCGTTTTGTATTAACTTCCCGGTCAACCGTACTCCAAGGGTGTCGCTTGAGGAGCCAGCCGCATCGGGGCTTCCGTCAATTGCGTAATAAAACAGAACCAGGTCGGCATTCTGGTTTAGGGCATATCCCGCATTCAAGCCGAACGCCTCAATGTCATTGTGCATGTCCGTCACGGTGTTCACGGCATCAATGAAAAAGGCCTTCAAGCTCAAACCCTCGATCAGGTCGATGGATCCTGTTACTGCGTCAAAGGTCTGGATATTCTGGCGCCACCCGACATGTCCGACAAAGCGATGGTCATCCAGCGTGTAGAGCTGACGGCCCAACTTGACTGAACCAAGGTCCTCGTTGCGGTAAGCCAGCCAGAGCTGGTTCAGATCCGTTCCGTCCCCGGCATTGTCCGCCGGATGCAGGTCACGTCCATGGCCCCATGCATACAGGGTCTCGCCCTCGATCATCCCTTGGAATCCGCCGGACTCCGGCGTTGTGTAACCAACCCGGATCCGGTGCGATACCCCGTCCACATCCAATCCGCCCGCCTGGTCGAAAACTTCATACCGTAGGCGGCTCTCCAGATTAAAATTCCCAGGCACTTCATCCAGCCTGCTTTCCATGTCTTCCGCGATTGTTCCAAGAGCGGTTGTCGCTACGACCAGCCCAAGGGTCATCCGTTTGCATAGTTGCGCGGTCTTCATGAGATTCTCTTCCCCTCTTAATGGCCCGAACACATCCGACCGTGGTCGAAAACAAAGTCATCCTCCGGACCGCTGAACTTTCCCTTCCCGTCCAGAAATTCAATCAGCTCAGTCGCACTCATCCCGTCTGCTGAACAGGCATAGAATTTTGTCCCCTCGCCAAACTTTCCGTCGATCGCTGCCAGCAGGCTCCCGCGGCTCCATCGCTTCCCGCTGCTCACCATCATTTCCATCACTTCATGCGCATGCACTTCTTCCGTCTGTGTCTCGTTCATATTCCATAAAAAAAGACCCTTTATTCCTTAAATCAAGAATAAAGTACTGTTTATTCTTTATTTATGGGCGGGTCTATCCGGTTGCGAAGGGACCATGGCTCGCGTATAGTGGAATCATGAGAATCGCATTTTTCAATACGAAGGCGTATGACCGGCGCTCCTTTGAGGAAGTGAACAAGGCATTCGGGGCGACGATTGAATTCCTCGAACCTCGGCTCGACCGGAGGACGACCGCCCTGGCGCAGGGATTTGAGGCGGTCTGTGTCTTCGTGAACGACACTGTGGATGAGGCGGTGCTGGAAGAGCTCTCCAAGATAGGGGTAAGGCTTGTGGCCCTGCGTTGTGCGGGCTTCAACAATGTCGACCTGAAAGCGGCCGAGCGCTTGGGGATCACCATCGTCCGGGTCCCGGCTTATTCACCGCATGCCGTGGCGGAGCATACGGTGGCTCTGATCCTTGCCCTGAACCGCAAGGTCCACCGGGCCTACACACGGGTCCGCGAAAACAACTTCAGCATCGACGGACTGCTCGGCTTCGACATCCACGGGCTGACAGCGGGGATTGTCGGGACCGGGAAGATCGGGCTCAATGTCATCCGGATTATGCGCGGATTCGGGTGCGATGTACTTGCCCACGACCCCTATCCAAATCCAGAGGCGGAGGCCCTCGGTGCCCGTTACGTGGATAAGGATGAACTGTTCTCCTCCTCCGACATCATCAGCCTGCATTGCCCGCTGACTCCGGAAAGCCATCACTTGATTGATGAGATAGCGCTTAATAAAATGAAGGATGGTGTGATGATCATCAACACCAGCCGCGGGGCCCTAGTCGACACGCGCGCGGTTATCAACGGCCTTAAGAAGGGAAAAATCGGTTATCTCGGGCTGGATGTTTACGAGGAAGAGGGGGATCTTTTCTTTGAAGACCTCTCCGACAAGGTCATGCAGGATGACGTCTTTGCCCGTCTCACGACCTTCCCGAATGTGATGGTCACGGGCCACCAGGCCTTCTTCACAAGGAATGCCCTGGAAGCCATTGCCCGCACGACCCTCAACAGCATCACCGAGTTCCAGAAATCCGGCTCCTGCCTCAATGCGGTCCCCTGCAAACCCGCCTCCTGAGAGGCCTGCCCAATTTTTTCTAAGAAAATCCTTGATCCATCCAATTTCCCGTCCATCTTAACCAACTTTCCTCCTCACAGAGGATGGAGGCCCACCACCTCCCATTTAACTTTATTGCAGGGTGGAGCAGCCCGGTAGCTCGTCAGGCTCATAACCTGAAGGTCGGAGGTTCAAATCCTTCCCCTGCACCCAATTTAAACCCCTAAGAATCAACACCTTAGGGGTTTTTTGTTGCCTGAATTTTTCCTACCTTATTCCCCGATAGGAAGCCCAATATACGCTCAAAATGAACCAAAATGAACGGAATTGGATAGGAAACGGATAGGAAACTTAGCTGGCGGTTCAATGCTCCCGCCTGTCAACAACTCTATTGCCCTATTTCTGGGTGTTTTCCTACCTTGTTCCTACCCCTTCCCCTGCCAGCCTCGGCCCCTATGGTGCGCCTGTATCCAACGCCTGAAGGCATTTGCGTCGAAAGTTCAAAAGGGGTGCAGCTGTTCCCGTCTGACGCGTGGGAAGTTGCCCAGAAGGTTGCCCTGCGCCTGCTGAGGGAAGAGACAAGGGCGGCAGCCATAAAAAAGCCCCGGCGGCTAAATGGCGGGGCTGGGGATAAAAACGCGGCTGGCTAAACTGCCCGCCTTAGCTTTTCGCACAATTCCAGGATAACGGCCTGCGCAAATTCTTCGCGGGTTTGCCCTGTTATTCTGGCTGCCGCGTCTATCTGCCTGAGTTCTGCGGCGCTAAAACTTGCGCTTAGGGTTTTGGTTTTGGGTTTCGTGTCTTTCATGGCCTGCCAGCATTAGGAAGCGCGGTCAAAACTTCAAGCCCTTTTTGTAGTTAATTTTTCGTTACACTTTTTATTTACTTTGTGACACTATGACGAAAAACAGAAGGGGCCGCCCCACGCGCAAGGAAGACGGCCCCTCGTGTGTTTAACCCGCAGGAAATTACAAGTCTGGAATCTGCGCGTTAATCTCTTCGTCTGTCAGGAAGCGCCAGCCGTCGTCAATTCCAATGCGTTTGCGGGCGCGTGGGTCCAGCCCCAGCCTTTCGCTAGCCTTCTGCATTCGGCCTGCTGCGGTTGTTTGTCCGGCGTGAAGCGGATTCATATAAAATCCCCCGCGTTCAGACTTCAGAACTGCTGGCGCGCTGGTTGCCTTGATTTCCTCAGTCAAGGCGGCGAAGTCGGCCCATGCTGTGCAATAGTCACAGAGGCAGCCAACGTCTAGGGCCGTCAGGGTTTCGGTGAGGATTTCGCCAACGCGAACGTATTCTAGCTGTGCCATGTCGGGCAACCAGTCAGGCGCAGGCGGCAACGGATATTTGCGTTCTTCAATTTCCATTGTTAAGCCCCCGCCCCTGAATTGGTTCTGCGCGTAAGCCCACCTACGATGACGTGTGCGCGGCGGGTTGGGGACTTCACTTTGCCCCCCCCTATCTTGGCGGCCCACAAGTCGCGCTTGGGTGCGTTGCCTGTGCTGCGCTTCCTCATTCCAAGACGGGCCGCCCATGCTTCACGCTTTGCAGCCTTTTCGGTTGTAGTCATTCGGCCCCTGTTAAAGCGAACAATCTTGCCCGCTTTCAGGTGCGGCAATGCCAGCGCAAAATGTTCTTCTGCGGTGTTGGCGCTGCGTTTGTTGTTTCTGTTCTTGTCGGTAGTTTCCATTTGTTACCTTGTTTCGTATGGCTGCTTTAGTGCGGCCTTTGGTTTGGTTTGAATCCGTGGCCCTGGCGCTTCGTATACTTCGCGAACGGCAACGGGCGTTGAGAATGTTATCAAGCCTGCAGGAACAACCTTGCCCCTGAAGGTTTCGGGCTGGGTTGAAACAGTAACCAGATTGCAACCGGCAACCAATTCCTTTAAGGTTTCCCATTCAGAACCGTTCAACTTTTCCAGCGTTGCTGTCTGGCCTTCTGTAATTCCGTCAACGGTTATTATTTCGCCACCGGAAAAAGAGAAGGTTTCCGTCAGGCCCGTTTCGCTATCAGTCTGGAATTGCATTATTCCTTAAACGGTTGCGCCAACGCGTTGCGCGCGTTCGTCGAGCATTTCAGCAAATTCCAAAGCGCGTTTGGCCCATGCCAGAATTTCGCCTGTTCCTGTTCCCTGCCTCAGCGCCTGAACGCTTCCCTTGCGTTCAAACACGAAAGACAGCGTTGGCGGGTTCTGCCCTGTCCAAAATTCCCGAATAGCCCGCACCTCTGGCACAAATCGGGAAATGAAGTTGCCCGCGTCAGTCAGGGTTGCGCCAAAAGCCTCATTGAATTTAGCAATGGCCCCGCCTTCAGCTTGCGCCAGTTCCTGTTCCCGAATATCGCGGGCGCGGTTTGATAGCTTTTCAATAATGCCAAGGGCAATGCGGCCTGTTTCAAATCGCAGGGCTTCACGCTCGCGCTGAATTTGTTCACTGCTCAATTCAAAGTCGCGCTTCCACTTTTCCCAAGCAAACTTTTCTGGGGAATAGTCGGCTGCTTCCTTGAATATGGGTTCAAGTTCAGGCTCTTTTTTATTTAACGCAATGCGCTCGCGTTCCTTGTCGTGCAGGCGTTCGGCTGCGGCTTTCAGGCTGAGGATATTCTGCACCTCGGTTGTGTCTAGTGTTGGTTTCATGTTTCCTTTTCGTTTGTCGTTAATCGCCTGCCCTTCGTGGGCCGTGGCAAAAGTCTTCGTGGTTTGCGGGCCAGGTTTCGGGCCAGCCTTTGAAAGTGTGCTTGCAAGTCGGGCCGCCAACGGGTGCGACAACGGAACGCAACCAGCACAAGGGGCAAAGCCCTTCAGGTGTATTCGGAAAGCCTGCCAGAAGTTCTAAGGCCATGCCCCGCGTCCAACCTTCAGCAACGGCGTCTGCGGCGTCCCAGCCCTGCGGCAATCCAAAGGGCAACGCTATAACCTTAACGAATTTCGCGCCCAGCCCCAGCAAGTGTTCCTGAACGTCTGCGGCAACTGTCTGTCCGGGCCTGTCATTGTCGGGCCAGAAGATAACGGCCCGCCCCTTCAATGGCTGCCAGTCTGTTTTATGCCATGCTTTGCAACCGCCTGCCCAAGTTGCAGCAACGCCTTCGGGAAATAACCCCTGCGCGGCGTCGGCTGCCTTTTCCCCTTCGGCAATAATGACAACGGCCTGAGGTTTATTCAGAACGCGCGGCAAGTTGTATAGCGGTCGCGGTTCTGGCATTGCTCGCCATTCCCATTTTTCGCCCGTCCATGAAAAGGGCAGAACCTGTTTCCCGTTTTCGTCTTCGTATCGGCAAGCGTATCCCGTCGCCTGGCCTGCTTCGTTTCGATATTCCCATGCAAAAGCGGGAGCGCCTAATTTGTAGTGCCTAATTTCGGGCGCGGGCTTGGGTTCTGTTTTCGCTTTCAAGGGTGCTGTGTGGGCCTGTGGGGCGTTTTGTTTTGCGGGTTGATACTTGGGCCGCCTTTCCCGTTTTCGTATCGGGTTTGTCATTCTCAATTCGTCGGCAACGGCCCTTGCAGCCTGTCCCTGTTCGCAGTCATTCAGGAAGGCATAAAGGGCAATTAAGTCGCCCCCTCCTTCCCCTGTGGCAAAGTCTGCCCAGACGCCAGAATGCAGGTTGACTGAAAAAGAGCCTGCGCGGTTGTCGGCTCGCTTCGGGTTGCGGCAAACCCATTCGCGCCCGTTGCGTTTTCCGTCTGGCAACCAGTTCTGTAATATGCCTTCAGCGTTTCCAAGGGCAGCGGCGTTTATTCCTTCAAAGTCTATCATTTCAAAAGTTCCCCTGTGGTGAAAATTGACGGTGGGGAAGTTGGGGAAGGGAATTACCGTTTATATATACGGTAATTTCCCTTTTCCCCTGCCTATTCCCCGCAAGGGAAGTTTCCCCTAAGTTTCCCTTAAAGTTCCCCTGTTCCCTATTCACAGTTTCCCCCTTTTGTATAAAACCCGGTTGCGGGAACAATTTGCAGAAAGCCTTCCTTCCTCATTGTGCTAATTCGCTTTTTGGCGGCGTCCGTTTTAATGTGTTCCAGTTCGGCAATACGGGCCGTTAATTCTGTGTGCGATAGGCTGCAGTCATTCCGCAGGGCGTCTTTAACTAACTGCGCCCGTTCAACGGTTTTCTGTTCGCTTTGAATTTTCCCTTTGTTGGCAACCGACAGAAACATTTTGGCGTCTTCGTCCCATGCAAAGCGGGAACCTTCCCGTTCAGGAATAGGGCGGCCCCGCGTCTTCGTTGCGTAAACGGTTACGGCGTCGGCATTGTCACGCTTCAGGGCAAGAACTGTCTGCGCCTTGCGTTCAAGTTCGCTTCCAAAATGCCCCCGCATTTTAATTCCGTCAGCCTGGGCGTTGTAATGCTGAACGCCGAAAATGCCCGTTGCGTGTTTGCGGGCCAGCGCCATTAGCCAGCGAACGGTTTCCTTGCTTTCCGTTTCGTCATTCGGGCCGTTGCGTAGCAAGTCGGCATACCCGTCCAACAAAGCAAGCTGAACGCCTGCGCCCTTCATTCCGTAGAAGTCTGTCAGGTCTTGAATGGCCGCCTTTATGGCTTCGGGTTCTTCGCCCGTCATATTGTAGGCGTGTAGCCATTCGGGAAGTTTTCGCGCGCCTGCCCGTCGCATTGCATTATCAAGCAATGAATGGAAGTCTTCTTCAGACTGTTCCGCGTCGATATATAAAACCAGTTTGCCTTCAGGGTTTCGGCAATGCCAGCCAAGGAAGTCGCCCTTGCTGGGATCCTCGGCCATTGTGCAGGCCATTATCGCTGCCAGTTGGTGCGACTTTGCTGTGCCTGCCTGCCCGCCTTCGCCACAAATGTTCCCTTCGGTTAAAACCTTGTGTCCATTTAGGGTTAGAATGGCTGGCTTTGGTTTCGGCGGTTTGTTCGGGTCGAACCGTTTTTCTTTTAACAGTTCAAGTCTGCTCTCAATTTCCTGCAGGCGCTTGCTTTCTGCTGTTTCGCCAGTTGCGGCAAGGGCTTCGAGTGTGAGTTCAGCGGCATTCATGCTTCACCCCCTTTGCCCGCAACTGTAACTGGCGACGTTTCGACGTTTTCACTTCGCGCCCTTCGGCAATGCGGTCAATAAGGCGCTGTGTTGACTTTGGCAGCTGGCTGCGCTTCATGCGTCTGCCTCCCAGCGAGCGTTCACGCGCATTCTGTCGTTCAATGCTTCCTGCGCTTCGGCTACGTCGAAATAGACAAGGCGGCCAATTTTATAGAACGGTATCAGTCGCCTAGCTTGAAGACTGCGCAAAAACCGCAGCGTCGGGCGGCTGGCCTCGTCGGGGAACAGAATTTCCAGAAGGCGTTGCCCTGATACTTTTCCCCACTTGTCGGGAACGGTTTCCAGCTGGGGCAAACTCGCCCCGTTAGGTTCGCGGTTTTTGACTTTCATGCACCCTAAAATAACGGGGTGCATTTAGACGTAAATTTTATGACTTTTGCATTTTCAACTGTCAGAAAGGCTTTCCCAGTCTCCAGTTTCCCTAGCGTCGTCCAGCTTTAAACCAAGCTGTTCAATTGCCTTCCTTCTGAAATGTGCAACCGGGTCGCGGCCCCTGTATTCAGGGTTTACCAATATCAATTCCTTCGTGGTTAAAACTGTGGGGTTCGGTTCAATTTCCAGTCCTTGCCTTGCCAGTTCGTCAAAGGGAAATTGGAAGTCTTCGGCAATGTCTTTCAGTATGGCTAAAGACGCGTCGTCGCCCTTCGCCAACAATTCCTTACAGGCTGCGTAAACGAGTATTCGCTTGTCCTGCTCTTTAACCTTCTGCTTCGCGTTTTGTCCTTCTCTATCGAATGCCTCAACGGCTTTCCAGGCGTTAAACTCTTTGTGTGACTTAGCGGCGGCTATTGCTGCGCTTCCTATCGCTTCAAGGGTTTCTTTTGACGGTTCGTCTGTTCTAACTGAGTTTGCCAACAGGTTCTGGAAGATAAGCATTTCCTCGTTTAGTTCGGGCTGCCCTTTAGCCCGCATTTCGTTAAGTTTATCAATTGGTTTCTTCTTCATGGCTTAGTTTCCTGCTGCTTGTTTGAAGTCAACAACCTTGTTCTCTACGGCTGGCGGCTCAATCTTGAAGAAGGCCAACCCCTGCCGCTTGGAAACGTGTTCAAGGTAGTGTTTTTTGATAATGTGTTCCGTGTTTCCAGACTCAAGGGCAGTTCGGCCTACGCTTCCAAATTTGGCGACGTGGTGACTAATGAACGTATGCCGCAGAATATCCCGCCCCCTTGCGTTGTTTATATCAAACTTTTCCCGAATGGTTGAAATGTCCCTGTCTGCGTTGACTGGAAGAATGGGGAACGGGTAAGCCTTCAGCCACTTTGCCAAGACGGGCTGAATGGTTATTTTCCTCTGGCTGTTCGTCTTGGAAATTTCGGGCGTGACAAGAATTTTCTTCGTTCGGTGGTTTATCAGGCTGCCAAGGTTCGGGTGATTGGCCAGCTTCACAATTTCGTCACCCGTCCTAATGCCAGTAAACAGCGCAAGGGCAAAGTATGGGACAAGACGCCCTTCCTTAAACTCGGCAACATACTTCATTAAGTCTGCGGCCTGTTTAGCGGTTATGGTTTCGGGCGTATTATTCTTTTTAATTATGAACCGCTTTATGTTTTCGCAGGGGTTCGCCATTATCCAGCGCTTCTTCAGGTTGTCTTCGTCGTGCTTGTCCGTTCCCCCAGACTCGCAGCAATAGTCGAAAAACTGGTTTAGGTCGGAATGGTAGTTGTTCCACGTCTTCTTCGTGGCTGCTGTTGTTCCGTCTTTGGCCTTTAATGACTTCAGGAAGGCTTCCACGTCTGGCGTTCCAATTTCGGAAAGGTTCGGGTTTTGCGGGAAGTATGCCTTAAACAGTCCCAAAGTTGACTTAATTTGCTTCAGGGTTCTTGGCCTAACGCTTCCGTCCTGCTCCCTTATCTCCGTATAGCGGAAAACGGCCTCGTTCAGCGGCATTTCCTTGTCGGCTTTCCTGTGAAACTTCAAGAAGTAGTCCACGGCTTCCGTCAGGGTGTATGCCTTCCCCAGCCTGTTGAATGCGTCCTGCGCTTCCTGAACCTGCGCCTTCGTCAATTCTGTCACGATATTTCGCAGGCGAACGTCCTTGTTCTTGGCATTGATAACCTCAAGGTCGGCAAAGTCCTTCGCCTCTTTCTCGGTCTTGAACTGGCGCAGCTTCTTGCGGCCCTTCTTGTCTTCATAGCGCACGCGCCAGGCTGAATACTTGGTTCCGTTTTTTGTGTAGCTGAACTGGTAGGTTTGGGGTTTGAATGCTTCCTGTGACATGGCAAAGAAGCATAGTGAATTAAGGTGAACGGGCAAGCTCAAAAGGTAGGAAACGTATAGGAACGCCTATATACCGCTATTTATAAGCATTCCTATCAGGCTCATAACCTGAAGGTCGGAGGTTCAAATCCTTCCCCTGCACCCAATTTATTAGACTCCGGTCCTGCAAGGCCGGGGTCTTTCTGTTCAGGCTTACACGCTCGCAGGAAAGGGTTGGCACGCTTTGAAATATCGCTACAAATGTGCGGGTCGAATCCCTGGCGATTAACGGTTCTCTTCCAGTTCTCTGATCTCCTGCACCATCATGCCCAGAGGAATTACCGTCCCGCCTGTTCGGCGCTGGCCCTGTTTGCCTCCGTAAACGATCAAACCGGGAGGACCCTTGTCGGTGCGTACTTTCCTGAAGGTCTTCAATCCCCGGAGCCAGTCCTGGCTCACGGTCTGTCCGGCCTTGATCTCCACCGGAAGGAAATCAGGTCCGAGAGGATACAGCAGATCCACTTCATTGCCCGTGCTGTCCCGGAAAAAGCAGAGCCGGTTGTCCCGCCCACGATTAAACCGCTGCTTAAGCAGATCGGCGATCACCATGTTTTCAAACAGGTTTCCGCGCAAGGGGTGGTTTTTTAGATGTCGGGCTTCCTCGATCCCACATAAAAAGGCAGCAAGGCCCACGTCGTGGAAGTAGAGTTTGGGAGACTTGATCAGCCGCTTGCTGATGTTCGCATGGTACGGCATCAATCTGAACAGGATAAAACTCGTTTCCAGCAACCCTATCCAGTCCCGCGCAGTTGTCGGTGAAATGCCTGCGTCATTGGCCAGTGAGGTCAAATTCAGCAACTGCCCCACCCTGCCCGCACACAATCGCACGAAGGTCTCAAATGTCTGCAAATCGTGCACCCGCAAGAGGCTTCGCACATCGCGTTCCACATAGGTTTGAAAATAATCCCGTAAAACCGGATACGGGTCCAGTTGCTGTTCATGTAGCCGGGGATAAAAACCCCGTTGAATCACTCCGTCCAGATTCTCCAGACCGGAATCTTCCTGAATCTCGCCCAGACTTAGCGGCAGCAGCGACAGGATTGCTGTCCTCCCGGCGAGGGATTGTGATACATCCCGCATCATCAGGAAATGTTGCGAGCCTGTCAGAACAAACCGGCCCGCCCGACGATCCGTATCCACCATCTCCTGCAGATATGACAACAGGTCTGGGACCCGTTGCACCTCGTCCAGAATCGCTCCCTCCTTGTGTTCCGCCAGAAATCCACGCGGGTCCTCAACCGCGTAAGCCCGAATATCCGGATTCTCCAGGGAAACATAGGCCTTCTCCGCAAATACCGCACGTACCAAGGTGGTCTTGCCCGATTGACGCGGCCCCACCACACTCACCACCGGATACATCCCTGCCGCCTTCCGCAGCTCGCCTTCCAATTCGCGCTTGATCTGCTTCATACAGCGCACTCTAGGCAACTTATTTGCAAATCCAAGATAATTTATTGGATATGCAAATTATTTGCCGCCTTCTCATCGGACGGATTATCCGGGAAGCCGACATCTAGTCCCACTTTCGCACAAATTGTCCCACCTCAAAGACTTCCTTAAATTTCGCTACCCTAATTTCCCTAACCCCTTCCCTCACAACACATAACTCATTCCTCCCGTCCCCCTCATAACCTGAAGGTCGAGGTTCTACCGAGCCCGAAAGGCGACATGACCACAAGAGCCCAATCCTTCCCCTGCACCCATCTTCACTTCCTTCGGAAGCTACGCTGGGCACGGCCCACTTTCTCGAAGCTCCGCTTCGCAAGAAATTGGAGTGTCCCGTCGAAGCTCGCAGAACGAAGCGGGGCAACCATCTTCGCCTTCTTTCCGGAGCATCGCCCCTCTCTTAAATCCCTTGAAGAGCTTGGGCTGCGCCGCTAAATTTATCCCATGGCCAAAATAATGAGCAGCGCCGATCTGGATCTGGTCCCGAAAGAGACACCTGACGCTATGCTTGGGGAGCGTTTGTCCAATACATTGTCTGCAAACCATTTACTATTCATCCCGTCCCAGACCATCTCGATGACTGTGGCCGTCGAATTCCAGTCGGTGGTCACCCATATCTATCCGCTCGCGGAAATTGTCGAAGCCTTCAACGAACGGGATGCCAGCCCCGCAGACAGTATCCATATCCTGATTGACTGCAGCAAATGACAAGTTGCCGTGCGGTCGATCGCCTTAGTTCCTGCAGGCACAAACGCCTTCAACTCACTAGAACGCACGGATAGCCCACTCCGAGGCTTTTCAGGTCAAAGTCGTGATCACGCCTTGACCATTAAAATTCAGCTGCTTAAACGAAGCGGTGATGACCGGGATTACGGCATGTGTCGTTGTGAATCGTGGTCGCGATCCAGTTTAACCAAGGCCCTAAATCGAGCGACCAATGAGATTAAAGTTACTTCTTGTATGCCTTTTGACAGTGCCCGGCGGCCAGTTCCTCTCAGCTGCAGAGTGGCGGACCCTGCCGGAAACAGAGGCAGCCCAGTCAGTTGATCTTGTCTTTGACAGGGCTGGCAATCCCAGGTTGGCGTATCGCGCCGGCCTCGTCAACGGGGTCCTTCGCGAGGCAAGGTGGACCGGTTCCAAGTGGCAGATGACAACGGTTGATGCCACGCCGGATACCGGGGAATATGCTTCGATCGTCGTGGATGATTCCAACAATTCACGAATCGCCTATTTTGACTGGACCCAGACCGGACTCCGCATGGCCGTTGAGGAATCCGGCAACTGGAACCTTCAGGATGTCGCTATCTGGAATTATAACGGCGAATACGCCCACCAGTTGCAGGACAGCTCCGGGAAGTCTCATTTGTTCTGGTTTGATCGCTACAATGAGATGCTTGCCTATGCGAAAAAGAGCAACCTCAGCTGGCAGAATGAGCCGGTTGATTTCAGCCGTGTTAACGGGATCTACATTGCCGCGGTCGAGACCCCTGATGGGAAGCCAACGGTTCTCTATTCCGCCCCCTCAGCCGGAGAGATTCGACTCGCCAAGCCGGGGACCGGGGACTGGGTTATCGAAACAATTGCGGAATCCGGCCGATTTATTCAACTGGGGATTGATAGTGCAGGAACACTTAAAGCGGCATGGATTTCTTCGGAAACCGGTCGTGTCCGCATTGCGCAAAAGACTCACGCTGGCTGGGAGATCGAGGACCTTCCACAATCGCCGGCAGTATCGGGCTCGCTTGCCATGCTCGTTAGGCCAGATGGCTTCCGCGTTTTAATCGTTCAGGATCTGGAGACTGCCGCCTTTCACGTATTCCGGGAGGAGTCAGCCGGGTGGATATCCGAGACGCTTTTCCAGGGAGATCCACAACCACGGCATTTTCCAGCAATCGAGCTGGCACCGAATGGTGAGGAAGCAATGGCCATTATCACTCATCAGGGGCTACGATATTTTGGAAACCTGGGTGCAGGCGGATTCTGGGAAGAAGCGAAAGAGATTTCGGATGGCTGGAAGGCACACCCTACGATCGGCATCATTCATGCGGAACCGGAGAACCGCACCTACTCGGAAAGGCTGGGATGGCAGTTCCTCTTCCCCTTTGAAGAGGGGACATGGTTTTATGATCCCAACGGGACATGGTGGTGGACCCGTTCCGACATCTTTCCCCACATCTACAGCATGGAGATTGAAGGATGGAAACAATTCGATTAATTACACTTTGCACGGCCCTGACCATCGGCCATGCGGCCTTCCCGGCAGGCCCTGAGCTCAGCCACGGCGGGAACTTGGACTTCGGGCTCTCAGCCTCGGGTAGCACACGGATGACACGTTACCCGATCACAAACACAGGGGATGCGCTTCTAAAGGTCGAGAACGTGACCATGGGCGGAACCAATCCGTGGGATTTCCAATTTATCCTTCGTGATGAGGATAAGTGGATTCTTCCCAGGGAAACTGTCTATGCAACGGTCACATCCACAGTGTATGGGGCGGCCAACTACAATGCTTCAGTCCTGTTTGAATCCAATGCGGTCAACTCCCCGCCAGCTATTTCCCTGCACAGCAGCACTTCCTGGAATGGACAAAATTTTCCCTCAGTCAGCTTTGCTTATCCGGAATTGGTTGAGGCGGGAGGAATACTGTCCCTCTCCGGATTTGGATTTGGGGAAGACTCGGCCAGCACACTGATCTCCTACTGGGATGGAGCAAACTTCGAAAATCTGGAACCACTCTCCGTCAGCGAAACAAACATCCGGGCCCCCGCTCCAGAGGCATGGCCTAGCTGGGATACGGAAATTGAGTTAACTCTTACTGTACGGGTAAATGGCAATGATTCAAATGAAGTGGATCTCATCCTGACAAACAATCCACCCATGCAGCCGGTCATAACGTTTATTGACAACACATCGGGGAGCCCTGGAGATCTCCTCAAAATCTGGGGAGACGGCTTTGCCCCCAACCCGAGCCAGAACATGGTATTCTTTGGTGGTGGTTCACAGTTGGCTCAGTCCTACACATTCAACGGTGGCGACCACGGCGGGATCATTGAAGTAGTGGTCCCGCAGGGTACTGGTACAGAGACGCTCTCGGTCAGACGGACGGACGGTCAGCCAGGTTCTTCAGTCCCGGTCAATTTCCAGCGGAGGCCCGCTTCAGTCATGACCTTATCGGCAGGTGACGAATCCGGCGGGATTCGGATTTCGGGACCGGGAGGGGACGCTCATGATCATTGGGTACTGTCCGGCACTGGATTCGATCAATTCCGACTACGGCCCTACTCCGGGTTTGATCCAGGCATCATTGAACTTGAGGTTACAGGTCCTGATGACGTCTGGCCGGCGCCTCTTAAGGCTGTCATGCTCGATGACGGGCGCTTGATGGTCAACCTATACTCGCCGTGGCCCAACGATCTTCCGCCGGATCACTCCGAGGGCATTAATTTTCTCCGAGACGGCGATACAGTTTCCGTACGGGCAATGGGCTACGAGCTCGACAATGATTATATCCGCTGGAGCGAACCGCTCATTCTCACCGCCCGGGAGATCGCGGCAGGTTCGCAAACGAATATAACACTCTGGGACGATGGCTCAAATAGCATACCTATCTCCCGCAATACCTGGCTGAATATCTCAGGATATGGACACTACACTGCTCCCGGTTTGTGGACAGGCAGCCTTCACCTCAACCCCGAATGGTTCGATGAATCTAAAAAGCCTCGCACGGCCTACGGATTTCCTGCCTTCCAGATTCCCGGACCGGATTCCGGGATCTTTACCATTCAAAACCAGGATACTGGGGATCAGTTTGAGCTGGTTGTTGTTCCTTCCGGAGTGCCAGGGCTTGTCACGGGCACCTTCCCCGAAGCGGTGACAAAGGGCGCGGAAATTCATGCCGGCGGGGCCCGGTTGATCATTCCGCCAAACGCATTACCCTACTACAATGGATCAGAGCAGTCCTACACGATCCAACTTGCCCATATGCAAGTGGACGAAAGCGAGGAGCTGTTTGACTCCGCGGAAACAAGCTTCGGCAGGCAATTTCAAGTCCAGTTTGATCCGGAACCGGACGAGCTTCGCCGTACCATCCAACTGATCATTCCATATGATCCAAACGATTACGAGAGCAGTCCGGAATTCGGTATCCGGGATCCTGAATCACATATCTTCCAACGCTTTCCGATGGATGTGAATGCCTCCGATGGAACCATGATCCTGAACATACCCGCGGGACCATATGGAGAAGCAGCCGCTGCCAGTGGCGGCTTCCGTCAATTGTCTTATATTCCCGACGCCGTGAGCAATTGGTTTTCTGACAAGAAAGCCAGTCTCAATGTAGCGTTCCAGTATGTGGCCCCGGTTTCCTGGGCAAATACAATGGGGGAAAAGAAAAACGCGGAAAAGGGAATTTACCTTAAATATGTTTCGGGTTCAGGAAGCAGCCATACAATACCCGATTCATATGCCAATACAGCCTTTGCGACAGCTGAATCCACATACGACTATCTGGTCGGCGCCGGTTGGGATAAGCCCAGCGGATTGAATCTTCACTTCCGCAGCCTTGGCGCGGACATCGATGGCTCAACAACCAAAGGGGTCTTTGGCAACCCCTGGGTCTTCATTGCCACCGGCTTGGAGAGTGGAAAATTGAATACAACCGTAAGCCATGAGATTGGACATGCTTTCCAGCGTGAATACACCACCAATTTATCAACATACTGGATCGACGAGGCCACCGCGAACTGGATCGCCTGGCGCATGCACGGGATGACCTCCGACCTGCAGGAGGTATTTGAAGCAGGGTCCGATTTTCCAACTGTCAGCTTTCCCGCCTCACGCAATTCTGGATTTACTCAGGAGCAGCAATACGCAGCAGCGGTATTTTTCATATGGCTGAGCCAAACCTACGGGGACGCTGTCATTCAACAACTGTACAACAACCTGTGGCTCAGTCCATCCTACTGGTTGAACATGCGAACACTGATTTCCGACTCCGCCTCAAGCGGCAGCTTCAAGAGCCTTGTGCAGCAGTTTGCCGATGATTACTGGAGCAGGAACTTCGTACCAGTCGACAGTATGTCTCTACCATATGCCGGTAGCCCGATTTTTGGCTCCGGCGAAGTGCGCAGGACAATAACCGTCCCGGCTTATGCCAGCAAGGCCCATCGTTTCACACACAAGGTGGCCAGCCAACCTGAGCATGAGGGTGTCCCCGTTGTCATCCGGGCAAGTGGAATCGGGACCGATCAGCATGTTACTGTCTATGCTTCATCCGATCCTAGTGCGACTCCCTCATGGACCCGTATTGGTCGACTCACGACAAGCAAGACGGGTATCGACGGCGGAATTTATGCAAGTCCCAACCGCTCATGGATGGGGGTCGTCAATAATTATTCTGAAGAGGAGTGCACAGTTGAACTTGTCTGGGGATTTCCTCAGATACAGGCACTCTCCGGCAGCTCCTTTCCTCAAAGCGGCGGCCTCAACCTCGGGATCACCGGATTGTCCTTCGGCGATCAGACCGGAAAGGTTTATGTCGGCGGATATGAGGCAGAAATCGATTCATGGAATGACTCCTACATCAGCGTCTTGACTCCCCAATTTGCCTCCGGGAACTTTTCTGCCTCTGTAACCGCTGAGACAGCTGAAGGCGTGGAGATAGATAGCGGTTTCTCTGTCTGGATTTCAGGTGATTAAGCAATCCATCCAGAACCGCTGAGAATGTCATTCGTCAGTGAATGCGTGGGTAGTGCGCAAACTACCTGCCCGTCGAAGGAAGCCGCTCCTCAAGGAGATTAGGGGCACCGTCGCGCTTGTGCAGCTTGAAGCTGTCGAACAATTGATTGTCTGCTGAGCGGGCTTCGTAAATCAGGGTATCCCCTTCAATCCGGATGACCTGGTAAAGCTGGGTATCCTGGATGGAGCGCACCATCCAGTCGGCCTCTCCAACCTTGTACATCTTTGGGCCGCTGACCGAGACGACATAGACCGTTCCATTTTCCACATCCTGAGTTGCGGGATACCCAACGGGGACATTCTCAATACCGCTACGGGCATAGGTGTGATCATGCCCGGTAAGGACCAGATCCACATTGAATTCATCCAGGATCGGCTTCCATAAAATCTGGCGGCGGTTGGCCCTTTGGCCCTCGTTCTTGAGTCGGTTTTTTGAAGGATAAAACACGGGATGATGAAAGGCGAGCAGGGTCCACTTCTGCGGATCTACGGAAAGTACCTCCCGCAACCATTCCGCTTGTTTCTCAAGCTGTTCATTCGAGTTCAAGATGACGAAACGGGCACCTTGATAATCAAAATAGTAGGAGGATTCTTCAAGTCCCTCTGGACCGTTTTCGGGGAAGGCAAACTGCGGTTGCCAATGGCGGCTCAACAGGCGGACTTTATTTCCGGCTTCATCAATCCGGGTCTCTGCGTTGTACTCGTGATTTCCCGGCGTCGCCACAACAGGAATGGATGCGTTGACCCATCCCGGGGCGGCAAACCATTCCCCCCACTGGATATCGTTGTTGGCGTTGTTGACCAGATCACCCGCATGCAGCGTGAAGGCCGCCCGCGGTGCTTCGCGAATGGCCTCACGGATCAGGCGGGACCAATGTTTCCGGATATTGTTCTGCGCATCCCCGACGTATATGAATGAAAAAGGCTTCGCTTCGGAGCTGGCGGTCTTGAAGTGATGCCACTCGCTCCAGTTGATCCCGTCGCCGACACGGTAAGCATACAGGGTGTCCGCGCTCAGTCCGGCAAACTCAACGGTGTGATAGTCCGATTTTCCCGTCTCCGCCTCAAGGCTCCGGGTCGTCGCAGGGATCCTGTCCTTCACATCAGGCAGAGGACCTGGTGTCGCTTCCTGGATTTGTGCAACAGCCTTGCGTTCCATTGGCGCGCTCCGCCAGGTCACGGCCTGAGTGGTCGCAGGGTCTCCCGTCCACGTCAGTACGATCCGGTCCGGTATAGGGGTCGGCGCATAAGCCAGAACGCCGGGATAGGGCTGGTTAACTTCAACCGGTGAGGGTGAATGCCCAAACAAACAAACAACCGGCAAAAATGGGAGCAGGGTAATGAAACTCTTCATAACGGGAAGATCCAGAATCTCTGCCTACTGTCCGAGGAGTCAATGATCTATCGATATAACCTCAACTCCCTCCCCGCGAGGAATTGTAAAAATCCGGGCGTCTGCAAGAATTGACAGGTAACTTGAATCTATCCCATAATTGGCGCATGAGCGCTCTACTCCGTAATCTTTTCGCGTGTGTTGCAATTGGCGGATTGGCAAGCACCGGGCTCTGGGCCCAACTGACCGTCGATGATTTTGAGGATAACCTGAAGGACCCGGCCCTGTGGGGAACTGACGAAGGGAGCGGATCCGCCCAATTGACCGAAACCAATGGACGGCTGGAATTCACTAATTCTGATTTCATTGGAGAGGTTGAGGTCAGCCGACCCTCCCAATTGGCTCTGCCCGTGGACAGTGGCTGGATTGTCACGGTGGAGGTGGCGAATTTTGTCGTGACCGCCTTCAATCCGCAAATAGCCTCGCTGGGGATTGCTGTATTCCCCGCCGGTGATCAGGTCCGGGAAGTCTGGATCGAGCTCTACTCCAGCTGGACTGCAGGCGGGGATGCGGTCTGGGGATACAACACCCAACTGGTCAAAGCCAGTGATCCGGATGGCTACTACGGGGCGGATAGCGGAAACCAGATTCCGGTAAGTGAGGGCCAGCTGCGTCTGATCTACGATTCTGCGACGCGAATCATCACGGCCGAATTCTGGCCCAATGGCGAGCCGGGCTGGATCGAACTGGCGACATTCGGTGTCAGTGGCAGCGGAGGCAATGAGGGCAACAGCAACTGGGGCCTGGGAGCCGCAGATACCTTCGACCTCACCCTTTGGGGGTATGCCGATGCCAAATCCGTGTCTGCTGGGAGCATCTATTTTGAAAGCTTCTCCGTTGAAGGGACTGGCTCAGGAGGACCCGAACTGGTGGCAAACAACGACACCGCGACGATCCAGAAGAACACCGAGGCTTATGAAATTCACGCTAAGGTAAATGACCGGAGCCTCGCCTCTGCACTGGAGTCGGTAACGATCACGGGGGTAAGTGACTCAAACGTTGGATCAGCCGTTTCCACCAATGGACAAGTTGTTCTCTACACCCCTCCGGCTGAATTTCTCGGAACCGACAACCTGACATACACTATCGAGGACGGCGCAGGAAATACAGATTCGGCGGAAATTGAAGTGCGTGTGGTGGACGTTGCCTACCCGGGTTCGGATTCAGATTCGGGCCTGATCTCCGCTATGGAGCTGGCAGCGCTTCGGTATCCGGAATGGGCACCTTACCTCGCTCTCTACGAAAGGCACATCGCCGAAATCCTTTCCCTCACTTTGGCTTCGGACAGCTTCTCGAGCGCGAAAGGCATTGTGGAAAAATCGGGCGGTTTCCCGGTTCAAACTCGTAGTGGAAATTCAAGTACACAGGCGCAACTTGAGACAGTGTTCCAGCTGCTGGCCGAACCTGCTGTGGCTATCTTGACCGGGGAGACGGAAGACGTCCTGGTTTCACAGGAACTTGTGGATGAAATCATCAACCTGCGGGTCTACCTTCAGGACGTCGGCAGTGACAGCCTCAAGGCGGACTTACAGGACCTCGTGGATGGCGCGGAGGACCGGAATGCCATAATTGGTCGCACCGTTGCCGAACAGGCCGTCGTTGCACCCGGTTCCAGCCTTCTCGAAGCAGTTGATCCCACCCTGCTCCCTGGCGCCTTTTTCGCGGTCTCCAGCCAGAATGTCACAGGGCTTATTCTCAACCTCTGGCGCTATAATCTTGAAACTTCGGATGGCTGGGTCCAGCTGCCCACCACGGTTCGCGATCCAAACGGTGAGAAGGTGGTTCTCAGGGACCCGGATCCGGTTAGTGATCCGGTCCTTTACCACGTGCGCGGAGAGCGGGATTCGTCAGGTGCATTGTCGAGGTGAAATCGAGGATGCCTTTAGCCCGATGGAAGTACCGGTTCCTTCATCCAAGCGCTTTTTCCGGTCGGAGTATTAAATGAAGTAAACTTCCTGCGGACGCTCACACCTCTCCCCGCAGGGAAATGAGGCGTCTTCGGTTTTCCTCGGACTTCTCCTTGGTCAGGGGATAAAGCGCGAGAAGGACAAAGCAGAGAAGTGCCGGAGTTGCTGCTCCAAGGCACATGGCAACCCGCATGTTGAAATAGGTGCTTTCGGTTTGGGCAGGGAGGCTCGGATCAAATCCAATAAAACTCAGGAAGAAACCAACCATGACAAAGCTCACCGCAAAGGAAGCTTTCGTGGCCCAACCGAAGATGGCCCCGAAGATGGCCTCACGGCGGCTGCCGTTTTTCAGTTCATCATCATCGCACACATCAGCAATCATTGACTGCATGAGGACGCCGACCCCAATCCAGAACAGGCCCCCGGTCATCGGGTCGAGCCAGATCAGCGACTGGAAGACCGCTCCGAGGGAGCCCATGATTTCAGCTAAACCTGTCCACTGGAGAGGATCATCAAAGCGTCCAGGCCGGTAGACAATCCAACGCAACACTGCGTTGAGCATCATCATCCCATAAATGAACCGAAGCCCCTGGATCTTGCTCATCTTGCCTGTCAGCCAGACAATAAGCGGTATCCCAATGATGCCTGTGGTGGCATACCCGATGGTCACAATCAGTTTCCATTGCGTCCCGAGGGCGATGTCACCGTCAGACAGGTAATAAATGAGCAGATACCAATCCATGTTGCTGGCGAAGACACCCGCGACGATGGTACAAACGGAGAGGATGCAAAGCAGGCGGCAAGCCTTGTTCTGAAGGGCGGACTTAGCCGTCTGCCAGAAGCGCGGGCGGGGGCCCTTCGCCTCCTTGAGATTTAATTGATAATTGCGCTCCTTGCCGATCAGGGCGGGCACCATTCCGAAGAGCGTCATGCCAATGCCGCCGTACACCGCGGCAGAAATACGGATCCCTTCCATCTTCTCGGCAATCGTCAAGTCAGTGGTTGTTTCGTATCCATATTTCCATGCAATAAAGACAAGGGAAAGCGGGATAAGCCCCATGTAGGACATCTCACCCAGCCTGTTCCAGAAAGTGACATAGCCCTGCACAGCCGTGCGCTCGTCATAATCCGGCGTCATCTCATAAGTCAGTCCGATGAACGGAACCGAGAAGATTGTGTAGGACGTATAAAAGCAGAGACTGGTGATGAGAAACCATGCCAGCTTTCCGCCATCGCTCCATCCGAGCGGGATCATCCAAATGCTGGCGAAGGTCAGCCCCATCAAGATCGCCCCGCCAAAGATGAAGGGCCGGCGGCGGCCGTACTTGGAACGAAAATTGTCGGAAATGTGCCCCATGATGGGGTCCGTGATGGCATCCCATAAAAGTGGAATTGCGAGCACCAGACCGACCCATTTGGCATTGATCCCAAGGATCATGTTCAAAACGCCCATGCCCGTGGTTCGCACGCTCTGGTTGCCAAGCGAAACTGTCAGGCCGCCTGTACCGACGCCCAGCTTCTCAGCGAGCGGAAGGCGGTCATGCCGTGGTGTTGATGTCTCCGTTGTCCCCTTGTTCTCGCTCTCTGCGTCCATAGTGTTCCCTGTTAATCCGCCTTGTCGTACATTTCACGAGCAAACCCGGCAGCTGCCCGGATCAAATCTGCTTTGGGCAAATCTGTCACATCAAAAAAGCCTACATCATAATTTTCACCATCGTACCGCCCGCCGATATTCTGGTCGCGCCATTGGAACCAGTGGACACCGATTATTTCCGGATGATTCACGGCCTCCCCAAGATAGGATTTCAAGAGGCGTGCCTGTTGCGTCCGATCCTGCGCGCTTCTTAAGCCGCTTCCGAGGTTGTTGCCGGAAAGGTTCCCGAAGTGGAATTCGCTGATCAGCACAGGCTTGTCACGACCACCATAGTTTAATGGCGAGGCCGTGAACTGGTAGATGTTCGCGCTGATGACATCGGCATGGCGGGCAATCGCGTCGACGACTTCCTTCCCGCCGGAATTGCAGCGTGAGCCAAGAAACAGCACTCCCGGGGCGAAACGCTCCAGTTCCTCATCCACCATTCGGTAGAAAGCGTCGGCCAAGAGTGTTGCGAGTGCCGAGCAATCCGCCTCATCAGCCTTCTTAAAAGAATCCTCTGGCACACCGTCCAACAAATCCGACCAGTTCGTGAGATTCATTCCCCAGGCTGTATTGAAGCTATCCACGGAATCATACCGGTCCTGCAGCCAATTCTTGAAGACCTCCTTGGCCGAGGTGGACTTCTTTCCATAACTAAAAACGGCGGCCACAAGGCGGCGGGCATCATTTTTCCAGTGGAGCTCATTATTCACGAATGCGCCCAGACAGCGGGGATCATCCTGAAAGGGCACCGGGTATGCTTCCAAAGCTTTCCGGACCCCCTCGCGGGTCTCTGGGTTGAACGGGTCCGGCAGCTTCTTTGCCGCAAACTCGTATTCGTAATGAAGCATCACCGTGTACGGGATGTCGGTATTGAGAACGACTTCATTATCCGACCAGGCCCCCACAGTATTGAGACCAACATAATGCAAACGCTCCAGTTCCTGCTCAAGGGCCTTTTCCCTCCACTCATCACCATATTTCAGGTACAAGTTTGCCCGGGTAAAATCGTAGTGTGGGGCGTCCTCGCGCAGGACATAATTGTCCTCAACATCGATCTTGGTGTGGAACTGGCCAAACTCCGGATCATCCGCCACCGGCAGATTCCTGAAGACCGCTGGATTGCGTTCGGTGGAAACCTGCCCTGCATACTCAAACCCGACACAGGTCACCCCGAATGACCAGAACAAGTAGCCATCCGGATCGACAAACCACCAGCGTCCCTTGTGTTGCGTGACACGGAAATGACCCGTTCCATCAAGCTGGGGTCCTGCTTTCCAGCCACCGTAGCGTCCCCACTCAGGGGGAGTGCCAAGTTCGCTGATCAAGTCTGTTTCCAATTGAATACCGGCCTGCAGATCCTCGATCGAATGAACTTTCCCGGGCCAGTCATTGAAAATGTACTGTCCGAATTCATCGATGAAGGGAAATTTTCCCATCCGCTCCGGCATGAGCTTTTGCAGCGGGTAGAGTGCTCCCAACTCAAAGGCGTGTTCGCCCACGGCAGATCCCTGGATTTCGAGGTGGCTGACTCGGTCGGGCTGGATATGATGCCAGTGGCGGAACGTTCCATCCGGACGACCGGACATACGGCTGTAATCCGGATGCGTGACAGTCCGGTCCCCCTTCCTGGGCAAACCGACAGCGAGCGGGATTGTCTCACCCGGTTGGACAATTGTCCGTCCGACAAAGGAATTGGACCAAGCCGTGGCATTCCGGTTGCACAACATCAGGTCGAGTACCAGCTCGGACGGTCCGGTGTTCTTGAACTCGACTCCAAGCGTCCTGACGCTTTCCATGTTCCACAGGTCTCCGGACGCCGGCAGGAGCTTGACACGGAAATTTCCAGTGCCCATTCCAGCGTGACCAAAGTTGCTGGCTTCAAGCGAAGTTCCGGAGACAGTCCCGACTTTGTATGGGAACACACCGTCGTTCGGTGATGTGATTGTCTCCATTTTTTCATTACCTCGCACTGTCAGGAATTGACCGAGGATGAGAAGAGTCACGAGGATTTTGTATTTCATTCTAACAGGCATTTTTTGCGGTTATAAGATGATGCGAAAGACCCATTCAGCATCAGTTCTTCTTCTTTTCCATCTGCTTCTTCCACCATTCACTGTGGATAAGTCCAAGGAATTGGGGCTCCATCAATTCGGCATCCCATTGCAGGCGCAACTGATCAAGCTCCTCAAGTTTCCTGGCGTTCCAGTCGGCAATGTTCTTCTTTTCACCAATGTCCTTGCTCAGGTTAAACAAGCGGGTCGGAATTTCCGGATCGGGAATCACCAGTTTGAAATCACCTTTGCGCACCGCATAGCGCTTCTGGTCAAACTTCCTCAGGTAAATAACCTCGTGCGGACTGCCAGACTGCTCACCCTTCAGGAATGGGATGAGGTTAACCCCGTCAAGCGGGCGTTCCTCAGCTATGGGAACACCGGTCAGGCCAGCCATCGTGCCAAGGATATCCATCGAGGAGACTGGCTCATCAAACTCTGAGCCCGGCTCAACTTCACCGGTCCAGCGCAGGACAAACGGTACCCGCCATCCGCCTTCCCAGACGTCGCTCTTGGCTCCGCGTAAAGGCTTGTTATTGGATCCGTTGGCGTAAATCGGGCCGCCATTGTCAGAAAGGAAGAAGACAAGTGTTTCCTTGTCCAGATCCAGCTCCTTCAGCTTGTCCATGACTTGTCCAACGCCCCTGTCGACGATGCTGACCATCGCTGCATAAGTCCGGCGTTTTGGATCCTTGATCTCCACAAAGCGGGCAATTTCCTCCTCCGGGGCCTGCATGGGTGTATGGGGCGCATTATACGAAAGGAAGAGGAAAAATGGATCATCCTTGTGCCGTTCAATGAAAGTAACCGCCTCGTCGGAAAACACATCGGTGAGGTACTTATCGATCTTGACCGGTTCGTGGTTGCGCAAAATCCAGGTCTTGTAGCTTTCCCCTTCGTCCTTCGCATCCTCGCGAATGGGCAGCAATTCCTGAAAATAATTATGACCACCACCCAAGTGCCCATAAAAGTAATCAAAGCCGCGCTCAAGCGGATGCAGCGTCTCATGCGCACCCAAATGCCACTTGCCGATAATGCCCGACGTATAACCTGCTTTGCCGAGGATTGTCGCAATAGTCTCCTCGCTGCGCGGAAGGCCCATGTTCGGATCTCCCGACTTGTACTGCGGGTTGCGCTCAAAGCCGAATCGCTGCTGGTAGCGCCCAGTTATAAAACCCGCCCGGCTTGGACCGCAAACGGGATAGGTCACGTAGGCGTTGGTGAAATTAGCCCCTTCCTGCGCAAGTGTGTCGATGTTCGGAGTCGGGATGTCCTTGCATCCGTTGAATCCGACATCCGCATACCCGAGATCATCCGCCATGATGACGATGACATTAGGCTTTTCTGCATGGAGTGCCAGCGCCGCAAGGCCCAGCCCAACGGATAGAAGCAGTTTCAATTGTGACATGATGCGATCCCCCAGCGTCTACTTTTTTCCAAAGTCAGGATCTTCTGAACACTTCAGCTTGATCTTCTGGCTCAAGTAAACGGGTTCCCCGTTGATTTTCGGAACCTGGAAACGGAGACCGGCAACGTGCAGAATCGCTGGGATTGCCAATTCCTTGTTTTGGAGGTCTTCAATCTTCGGATTAATCGCATTCCCTTCAGGGGTAATAATCAGCCTGACAGTTACCATCTCGCTGATCCCGGTTCCTTTCAAGCTCTCCGGGTAAGACATTCTCAGGGGATCCTTCCCACGGGCAGGATACCACTTTTTCACGTCCTTCCACGTGTGTATCTTGCCTGGAATATCAGCAGGGTCTACGTAGAGCTTGCGCCCAACCATCTCATTCAACTTCTCTGTCATCGAAGTTTCACCCGCGAAGGCAGAGGATGGGTTGAGCAAAGCCAAAGTCAGCAAAAAGAGGGATATCGTTCGTATAAGTTTCATGATATAGGATTCCTGGGTAGCCAGAGTGTACCGGCAGGTTAATTGAGGTTTAAACTGAGGGGAGAGGGGTTAGCGCGGTACGTATGCCCATGAGCCCACCTGGGGATCAACAATCTCCTCGGGGAGAAACAGGAAACTATCCAGGTCGTATGAAAAGACCCAGTCTCCGAAAGTGCCTTCACCAACATTGAGCCAGCCAAGGAAGTCTCCCGTGTCAACAAGGCCCCCTTCGGCAATATCGTATCCAGCCCAGGTCGGTGATGAACCACCTTCTGAAGTTATGCTCATGTCGCCACCAATTGTGAAACCAACTTGGGCAAATTCACCGGCGGAATCCCTTTTGCGGCCCCAAATGTGAATGACGACATCGCCAGAGCCCGAATACTCAAAGGTAAAGGAGAAGGCATCCCATTGCTTGTTAACGACATCGCCTCCTTCAAGATCCCTTTTGTGAATTTTGCGGCCTTTTAATGCAATGGTTGATGTCCCATTTGAAGTGACCGATAAATCCGTGTAGGCGGGCCCTGCATTATTGATGTTATAGCTGTTTTCCACTTCGGCGCCACCAGTTGCTTCCCAAATGCTCACTGACAAGTCTGTGGGTGTATAAATGGCCCAGATCTCATAATTGAAGGTGTAGGTTCCAGCTCCGGAAAAGAACGAGCTATCCAGAACATAGCTTGTTCCTCGTGAGGCGCCATTTGTCTGTTCCTGGAAAATCCCACCTTTGCCTGAAGAGGCGATATTCGGGTTTACAGCGCCATTGGAATTATACCACGCATCGGTGCCGCCAGCGACATCTGCCGGGGTATTCGCGGTGGCTTCGAAATAGTAGTCCGTGTTAAAGTCCGCGACACCTTGGACGGTCGCCCAGTTGGCTGCCCAGTGGGTCGTTTGTGCAGTCGCAGTGGCAACAAGGCCGAGAAGGGGTACAATAAACAATAATTTTTTCATGGGGATAACTTTATTTTAATTAGAGGTTAGAATAAGTAGACTATGCGAAATACGTCCGCTTTAAAAGAGAAGAATTTAGAATAAATCAGGAAATACTGTTAGAACACATGTAACCAACCCGTGTGCTAATTTGATCAAAACCCCTAACTTCATGTTATTGGCTGGTTCCGGCCGTTTCACTCCGCCAGACCCGCACATAATCGACATAGGCATAGGACGGGTAAGTGCCATTCTGGAAATCCCCATCCCCGAAACTGGCTCCCACGGATAGCCAAAGCCATTCACGGACCTGAGGGATCCCCACCCCTTCATAACGCCACTTGAATACGCCATCGTAAAAAATATCGATGAACGACTCCGTCCAATGCATCGAAAAAGTGTGATATCCAGTATGGAGCCCGGGCGCTGACCAGCGGTTGGTCTTTGATTTCTTGTTCGCTCCATAGCCGTCCCAGTGAATGACCGTCTGCCCGCGTTCATCCGCCCAGGGCGTTTCCACAATGTCGACTTCTGCCCCGTCAGCCCCGCTGTTATCCACATTATTCATATTTTGGCCCTGCGTCCAAAACGCGGTATGGATGGCGTTGACCACGGGCGCGATCTGGATACGCGCCTCCATGAATCCATACAGCGGCTCATAAATTCCCCGCGAATCGACGGATCCGCAATACATGGTTGTGCTATTTGGCTTGGTCACCTTGAAGACGAGCTCGCCGTTCTCAACGGAGACGTTCTCCTCCTTCCAGAACCACCTTTGGATCCCTTTGTCCCATCGGGGGCTGCGCGTTTTCGTACTGACCGTCACATTCCACTTGGAGGGATCCAGGAAGTTGAATTCATCACTGAACTCGAGAACCCAATCATCGCCCGTCGGAACATTCAGGACTGGCTGGGCATCGGCCGGTGTGGCCGGATCGACAAAGGCATCCTCAAGGACCCGGTAAAAGACAGGAAAGGAGGATTCCTCAGGAAGTGACCTTTCAAGAGAAGCACTTTCCGCCAGGATTCCGCTTTCCAGAAGCGTCCACGCCTGAAGATCATGCGTCTTTTCAACAGCGTAATAAAGACCGGGCGTACTATTCCAGTGGATATTCCAACCGGGAGCCGAAGGGTCCCAGGCCAGGCCGGTGTTTATCTGCGCACCAACGCTGGGAACAAGTGAAAAAAGCAGACAAAGGCTTTTCAAGAGGAGAACTTTTACAATGGAGGATTGCATTAGATTGAAAAAACAAGAATAGCGGAAATGCTTCCATGCAGGTAGTCAAGGAATCCCAATTCCATGGCAGAATGGTAACAATAGCACGATCTGTAAGGGAATTCACTCCTCAGAGGTTATTTTCTCCTCGGTTGTCACAGAACCTGCACTGTAGCGCTCAATATACTGCGTGGGGGTACAACCATATTCCTTTTTGAAGGATCTTGAAAAATGGCTCATGTCGAGAAAGCCAACCTTTTCAATGACCTGGCTTACCATCCAGGATCCAGTCTCCAGATACTGCGCGGCCTTCTTCAAGCGGACGGTCCGGATGATGTTACCCGGGGACTCCCCGGTGAGAGCCTTCACCTTCCGGTACAGGGTCATCCGGCTCATGAACATCAGTTTGGCGAGACCCTCCACATCAAAGGTTTCGCTGGTCAGGTTTTCCTCGATCGTCTCCATGAATTTGACCATGAACTCCTGGTCAATCTTGTTGACCGGCAATTCATCCTTATTGATCGCGATGGATCGGGTGTGGCTACTGATAAATTCCCGGACCTTGCGGCGGTTCAGGAGGATGTTTTCCAAGCGCCTGCCCATGAGGGCCAGATTGACCGGCTTGGTGATATAATCATCAGCACCGGTTTCCAGACCCGCCAGCTCGTTGACCTCGGATTTCTGAGCCGTGAGCAGAATTACCGGAATATGCGAAGTAAGGGGATCCGCCTTCAAATTCCGGCAGAGGTCGCGCCCGTTCATAATCGGCATGAGGACATCCGAGACAATCAGGTCCGGGATACGCTCCCGGGCAATTTCGAGGCCCTCCTTCCCGTTTGGCGCAAGGATGACATTGTATGTCTCGCTCAACTCGCTTTCCAGAAACTCACGTATGTCATCATTATCCTCGACGATGAGCATGAGCGGTTTCTTCTCGGTCGAATAGGTCGCTTCGTCCGAATCCGTGTCTTCTTCGTCTGCGAGCGGAGGTTGCGCTTTCGAAACCGGTGTCGATTCCGCCTGCAAGGCAAGTTTCAACTCAACAACAAAGCGCGTCCCGGGACTATCCACAGAAGCCGGATTGACAGGGCTCTCGGCATAAATACGCCCACCGATTGCTTCAATAAGGCTCTTTGTATGGGCAAGGCCAATCCCCGTGCTGTGGGTCTTCTGGTAATCTTCACCACCAATCTGGTAGAAAGGATCGAAGACCTTGTCCAATTCCTTTCGCGGAATTCCAGGACCCGTGTCGACAACCTGTATTTTCACAGTGGCCTGCCCCTCTTCCTCACGGACAAGATCCAGGTGAACGCCGATTTTT
This sequence comes from Oceanipulchritudo coccoides, assembly GCF_010500615.1. Lineage (NCBI taxonomy): Bacteria > Pseudomonadati > Verrucomicrobiota > Opitutia > Puniceicoccales > Oceanipulchritudinaceae > Oceanipulchritudo > Oceanipulchritudo coccoides. The sequence continues at coordinate 548,241 of NZ_JAAGNX010000001.1, read as the reverse complement.
CCGCCACGTGGCGTGTATTTGATGGCGTTTGTCAGTAGGTTATCCAGGACAATCTCCACGTGCTTTGGATCAAATGCCACGGACAAGTGATCGCTTGATGGGTGGAAGCCCAACTGTTGCCCTTTTTGATCAGCCAGGGGTTGCAACGTATCCATTTCCTGCCGGACAAATACCACAAGATCCAAGGTCTGCGGATTGGACATGATCTTGCCCAGCTCGGCCTTCCGAAAGTCCAGGAGACGGTCAAGAAGACCGACTAGTTTGCGCGCGTTGCGCTGTGCAATGAGAAGATGCTTTTTCCCTTTTTCGTCGACATGCTTGAAGAGGCTTTCAAGTGGTCCGAGAATCACCATCAGTGGCGTCCGCAGCTCATGCGAAATATTGGTGAAGAACTGCATTTTGTATTCTTCAAGGGCCAGGAGGTGATGGATGCGCTGGCGGACAATGATCACAACAAGGATGACCAGAACGCACACAACAAGAAGCATGGTTAGAATGAACCACGGCTGTTTCCAGAGAACAGGAATAACCTCAAATTCAATACGCGCCGGAGTCGGATCAATCAATCCGTAGGGAGTCCGGGCGCGTACCTCAAAAGTGTGCGCTCCATTGGACTGAGTCTCCAAAACCACTTCAGTGCGCTTGGAAAAGGGCGTCCACTCACCGTCGTCAATCCGGTAGGAGTAATACAAATCATTTGTCTGGGCAAGTGACCAGTGCGTGCTACCCGTCCACTCGAAGTGACTCAGGCCCGGCTCGTAGACCCTCGCCTCAAATTCAACGATCCGGGTATCAGGAACAATATCATAGCGCTTGAAGGATGTTGTCTTGAAGGATGCCTCGAAGCGCTCGCTTCCCGGCATGATGCCGGTATCCCTGAAATGCCAGTTGCGACTGGATGCATTGAGCCAGATAGCCCCATCGGCGGATTGGAAAAGCGTCCCTCCCTCACGGAGAATCTTCAGGTCAGCATTGAGGGGTTCGTTCACCCAATTGTGGGTGTCGAGATTGAAAAGTCCCTCGGAAGTAGCGGCCCACATCTGGCCCGGAAAATAGCGATCCTCGTGTAAGGCAACGAGGCCCCTAGTCAGGGACGGGTTGAATTCCCCTGAGTAAAACCAGTTGTCGCCCTCATTGATGAGCAGGCCTACTCCCCACTGGGCAATCCACAAATCGCCCGTTTCGGACACGATGAAATCGTCCACCCAACTGTTGCCGAATTCCCCGAGGGAATCCAGCGGGATTGCCTTGAAGTCATCCAGACGGCTCAGGCGCATTCCACCCGTCCAGATGGTCCCGTCCGGCCCTTCCTCAATCCCGACAACGCGAAAGGGCACCCTCGGCGGAGCGTAGTGCGTGACCGTAAACTGGTCCCCATTGACCTCGTATTTCAATATGCCCCCCTGTCCGGGCGTCATCTCCGGATCCGTATCACCACTGCCGAAAAGGACAGCCCCGTCACGAGTTTCAAGGACTGATTGATGGCTGATCCGCCTTCCCAGCTCCGGGTGCACGCGGAGGGTCCACTCGCCATTGCTGAAAATACTGATGGCCGCATCATTATCATGCCGTCCAGCCGCCCAGACCTTCCCGTCCCGTGTGCTGATGAGCGTCAATGGCGTATTGATGACACCTTCGTAACTATCATGAATTGTCCATTCGTCGGTCCCCGTATTGCGTGATACAACCGCACCATCGTAGGTAATGAACCATTGCCGGTCTTCCTTGTCCGTGCAAAAATAATTCAATCCCCTGAAACTTTGCCACCAGTTCGTGGAGCAATCGACAAGGTAGATAGTCTCGCGCATGCCCCCAATGATCATTGATCCCGAACTCAGGGTGGCTGCGAAGGGTGAACTCAGGGGGAACCGGAAATTCTCGATGGTCAGTTGTTCGGTCTTCCCGTTCTTGTTGAGAAGGATCCGTTTGTCTCCAAAGATAACAGAAGTCCCATCCGGGGAAACAAGGATTCGCTTGTGGACCAGTTCCTCGGCCCCGGAATCAATGAGTGTGGGATACCATTCGTTTGAGCCTGCATCAAACGCGTAGATGCCAATTGTCGGATTATCATTGGCACACCAAATCGTCCCGTCAGGAAGCTCGGCCAACGTCAAATGCGCGCCAACATCCGGCATGATGCGAAAGGATTCCCAAGTTGTGTCATCGAGCGGACCATCAGTGGAAAGCCCTTGATACCGCAGGACAACCCCGGTGTTCACCTGGTTCGTCCAAAGGTCCCCGCGACTATCAATGAGGAGGAAAGAAGCTCGCCGATTGCGCTGTGAAACAATTCGGGCCTCGCCATCCTTGATTGAAACAATTCCCTCGGGTGTACCGAACAGTGCAGTGTCATCCTGAGTCAGTACTGCACTTCCAAAGAGCATGTCGTATCGACCCTCGTAGGTAAAAACATCACGGTAATTGCCATTTTTGAATTCCACGATTTGCCCCGGAAGAAGCATGTAAATAATCCCCTGCCTTGTGAATACTCCAGCACGATACGGCATCAGGGAAAGATCCTTTGGTGCCGGATACCGGCGAATCTCGGCCCCGTCGTAATTGATCAAACCGGTGTCGGAAACAAACCAGACCGAGCCGTCGTCCCCCTCGAAACAGCCGAGGAGCGTCAGACCCTCAAGGGCCTCCTGGGCGTGCCAGCGCCAACTCTCGGACAGGGGCGACGGGCGCTCAGGCTGGTACGGAAAGGATGCTTCAGATTGCAGGCAAAGACCACCAAGGATGAAAACAAGAAGACAGGGATAAAGTCTCATTAAAGCCAAACTACGATGCGGAATGACCAGCGCAAATATTATTCATGGATAACGCTCCTGCGAAGAAAGAAGCGGGCCAGACCCCCTTTTTGTATCAATGAAAAGGTCCTGTATGGGAGAAACGTCCCAAAGTCCTGTGCAAAACATCTCAATGGCTGGATTAGGATTGATCGCGATGTCCGCATCAACTGTATGTTAGAATATAGTAGCTCTTCGCCACCAGCTGGAAACAGCCCTACCCCACAATCCATGAATCGATTGCCTCAAATCAGCAGAAAACTTTTCTCAATAGCGTGCCTCCTAATTGGGATCTTTCATTTGGTAGACGCCCAAACGCATGACAAGAAACCGCCAAACTTGATTGTCATTGTCGTGGACGACCTCGGATGGGCTGACCTGGGCTGCTATGGAAGCAATTTTTACGACACCCCAGCTTTGGATGCGATGGCCTTGGAAGGAATTCGCTTTGATAACGCCTATGCCGCCTCTCCGGTTTGCTCGCCGACGCGAGCCGCCCTAATGACCGGGCGCCATCCCGTCCGGGTCGATATCACTGACTGGATTCGCGGATATGAACAAAAAAATCCCCTGCTCCAGACACCTGAGGACCGGGATAATCTTCCCCTGGAGGAGGTCACCCTCGCTGAGGTGCTCAAGGAGCATGGTTACTCCACCGGTTACTTCGGTAAATGGCACCTCGGGGAAACCCCGGAATTCTGGCCGGAAAACCAAGGCTTTGATGTCAATAAAGGTGGCTTCAGCAAAGGCTCCCCTCCCGGCGGCTATTACAGTCCCTATAAAAATCCCCGACTTGATGACGGGCCGGAGGCTGAATACCTGACCGACCGCCTCACCGATGAAGCCATTGCCTACGTGCGGGAAAATAAGGACGACCCGTTCATGGTGTATCTGGCTTATTACTCAGTACACACGCCCATCCAAGGGGCCAAAGACTGGGATGACCACTACAAGGCCAAACGGGACGCTCTTGATCTTGAGGACCCGGACGCATTCGCGGTTGAGGGTAAGGCCAAAACGCGCCTCCATCAATCGAATCCAAAATACGCAGCCATGGTCCGTTCTGTGGACGAAAATGTCGGGCGCTTGCTCGATGAGCTCGATGCGCTTGGCTTGGAAGAGGAGACCGTAATCGTTTTCACTTCTGACAACGGCGGCCTGTCAACCCAGGGAGGCGGCCTCGCCCCGACTGCCAACCTTCCCCTGCGTTCCGGCAAGGGTTGGTGCTACGAAGGTGGAATTCGCGTCCCTCTCATTGTCCGCGCCCCAGACAAGACCAAACCGGGCTCGGTCTCAAGTCAGGCCGCCATTAGCATGGATTTGATGCCTACGGTTCTCGATCTTCTCGATCTCCCGGCCCGCCCCGATCTGCATTTGGACGGTATTTCCCTGGCCCCGGCAATTTCAGAACCGGCACAATCCACTCCCCGCACACTCGTCTGGCACTACCCGCATTATCATGGATCCACCTGGGCTCCCGGCTCGGCCATCCGGTCAGGCGACTGGAAATTGATCCAGCATTACGAAACCGGAACCCGCGAGTTGTACAATCTTGCTGAGGACTTGGGCGAGTCGAGCGACTTGTCAGAATGTAATCCGGAAAAGTTTGAAGAAATGGTCGCGGCCCAGGAGGGATGGCTCAACCGCATGGGTGCCAAGCTCCCGATCCCGAAGGCCCCAAAAGCAAAGAAGCCGAACTTCATCATCATTTATGCGGACGACCTTGGATACGGGGACCTCAACAGCTATGGAGCCACGGGCATACTCACCCCGAATCTCGACCAGATGGCTGCCGAGGGCATCCGCTTCACTTCAGCCTATGCCACTGCGGCAACGTGTACACCTTCCCGCTACAGCCTGCTCACTGGTTCCTATCCGTGGCGCAACAAGGATGCCAAAATCCTTTCAGGGAATGCCGGGATGATTATCGGGGAGGATGAGCGAACCGTCCCATCCACCTTGAAGGAAGCCGGATACACGACCGGCGTTGTCGGCAAATGGCACATTGGTCTTGGAAACGGGAAGGTTGACTGGAACGGCGAGATCCGCCCCACCCCTTTGGATGTCGGTTTTGACCACTCCTATATCATGGCCGCCACCAATGACCGCGTTCCCTGCGTTTATGTGGATGGCCGCCGCGTGGAGAATCTGGATCCCGATGACCCGATCACAGTTGTGTATGGTGGAGACAATCCCTTCCCGGAAATCCCCACAGGAAAGGAGCATCCGGAGCTCCTGAGAATGACACACAGCGACACGCAACACTGGGATACCATCGTCGATGGCGTGGGACGCATCGGATTCTCTAAAGGCGGCAAAAATGCCGAATGGGATGATGAAACCATGGCCGAGAACTTTCTCAATAAAGCGAAAGCCTTCATTTCAGAAAACAAGGATGAGCCGTTTTTCCTCTACTACGCATTGCACCAGCCACATGTACCGCGTCTGCCAAGCCCGCGCTTCGCCGGAGCCACGGACCACGGCCCACGGGGGGACGTCATTGTCGAGCTTGATTGGTGCGTGGGTGAGTTCATGGACCATCTCAAAAAGGAAGGAATCGACGAAGATACCATTGTTGTCTTTTCCAGCGATAATGGACCCATCCTTGATGACGGGTATCTTGATGAATCCCCCGAACGAATCGGCAATCACAAGCCGGCCGGGCCGCTTCGCGGCGGAAAATACAGCCAGTTTGATGGCGGTTCACGTGTCCCGATGATCTTGCGCGCACCCGGTCGGGCCACCCCGGGTGTCAGCGACGCACTGTTAAGTCACGCCGACTTCCTCGCCAGCTTCGCCAAAATTGCCGGGGTCTGCATCCCCGAGGCGGAAATGGCAGACAGCGTGGACATGACGGCAGCTCTTCTCGGAGCAACCCGCTCGGGACGCGATCAGCTCGTCGCTGAAGGCTTTGGAGCCAGGATGGTCCTCCGCTCGGGCGATTGGGTTTTAATCCCGCCGTACGAAGGCCCACGGCTCTTTTATGACAAGGATATCGAGACCGGAAATTCCAAACAGCCACAGTTGTACAATTTAAATCAGGACATTGGCCAGCGAGACAACCTGGCCGGCAAGTATCCGGAGAAGGTTGCTGAAATGATGGCAATTCTCGACTCCATCCAGCACAAAGGATCCTGACAGGTAAACCACCATGCGATCTTTTTATCACCAGTTCCTCATTGGAATGGCGGTAATCCTACCCATCAGTGCTTCAGGGAAGGATTCATCCGCGATTGATCCAAACATCATCGAGCTGCAACCCTTTGTCGTGTATTCCGGGATTATTGATGTCGTGGATGGATTTACCGGTAAGCCATACCACGAAAGCAATCCGGTCGTAGATGGATTCCGCGAGGAATTTAATGATATCCTTCTGGGATACCATCGCAGAATCTTGAAGGAAGAATATTCCTATATGCTGGTTCAGGCCAAATTCGGAACGGAGTTTGTCCAGGAACTGAACACGCTCGCGCAGGCCTTCGGAATTGGGACAATCGGCATTTACCGGGATCGCTTTCTGAATATCGAGAGACAGATTTTGCGAAGGCTTATTGACGATCCGTTTTTCCGGATTGATGCACTCGTCGTATGGGATCTGGATCGTCTCGAACGCACCAAGAGGCGGCCCAAATCAAAATACGGAAGGGATATCCGCTACAACGAGGAGTCCGGCAGATGGGAACGTCGCGTGACGACCAGTTGGAAGGTTGACTTTTCGATACCGCACAAGGACGGGTGGCGTCAATACATCGATATTCTCAAGGAACAAGGCCTCAACCTGGAGACAAACAAGGGATACCACTTCATCAACCGTGGACTGACCCAACACGTTCTTCCGGGCGACTTTGAGCACGTCAGACTGACCTATCCCATCTTTATCAGTTCAAAACAGCCCGCGCAGGAACAAGTTCAGGAGCTCAAGGAAAAATTTCTCGAAAACCTCACCCACATCTACGATCCGTTCAGTTGGGCATGGCGGCGTAACCAGCGGTTCCGGGCCGAGACCGTCTTCATGCCGCGATTCCGGCGGCAGGTGAAGTTGGTGCGGTTTCCAGTGGTCGACACCGACTGGTTTGAGCCCGTGATCATGCGTTTTCTCTTCGACGTCGCGATCATCAAGGTTCAGGGAGTCGATGAAATCTATCAATGGGAAATGTTGAGAAAGGTCCCCGTAAACAGGAATATGCTCGGATACGGGCTCGACCTCCTCAACTGGAATGAGGATGAAGATCGTTCGGTTCCCTATGACCCGAAACATCAGGATGGCGTCAATGTGAATTTCGACAACCCTCAGGGGGCCCGTTTTATCCTTCTGGACGCCTACCGGCGCTACACGGACACCTTCTTTGACGCCTTGCAGGCAAAATTGGCAACGGCTAAAAAGAAGTCCTCCGGCAAGGAACTGATCAAGGAAGTCATCGAGGAAGTCAGTGGATTGGAGGCAGAGGCCTACATCAAGAAAGCATCGGAAATCCAAAAAGCCGAATTGGAAAAATACAGGTTCAAGCTGTAAGGCCGCTCGGGACTTAATGATTCTTCCGAGCCTCCAAAAAGGATTTTTGCTGTAGCGGTGTTATCGCTACGCTGGCAGATTGCTGGTCAATCCTGCTTTTCGAGCAGTTTTTCAATCCGGACCAGTGTCGCACTGATATCCCGGAGAAGCCCTGAATCACCCTGTACGGACTGCTCAGGAGGGGAGACGGATGGCCCTGGCTTATCGCGAATCCGGTCACGCTGATTCAGGACTGCCTCCCGGAAGTCCTCGACATCAACAATCCCAGTTAGTGAAACCAATGAACCCTCCAATGATTGCCCGGCAGTTTCGACACTCAGCCGGTGAATACCAAAATACCGCATGAGAGGCCCTTGAACCATCCCCATGTCAGTGATTTTTTCCAAAGGAATGGTCTTCTCGACGCGAACAAAGAGGCCCTTGTTCACCTTGAGATCGCGCTCTGTCAGGATGCACTCCATCCGGTCAAGATACCGCTTTGTGAAGTATAAACTGAGGGGTATCCAGAGAAGGAGAAATGGAATCCCGACAACAATCACGGTCAGAACAATTGTGAAACTCAAAATCCAATAAGTGCAGACCTTGGGATTGAAAGTAGCCCTACGAATAATATTTTCAGAACTCATAAAATACCTTAAACCGAATCACACCACGTTTTCAACACAAAGCGCGACCACGATGAAAGTAAACGGCAAACCAACACGAACAATCTGGATTCATTCGGAATGTCCGGAAATCGTTCAGATAATCGATCAGCGTTGGCTGCCCCACCAGTATATCGTGGAAGACATCGGCACAGTTGAATCGATGGCTATCGCCATCCGTGATATGCATGTTCGGGGAGCCGGGTTGATTGGAGCGGCCGCCGGTTACGGAATGTACCTTGCCGCCCTGGAGGCCAAAGCCGCCACAGACTTTGATTCGCATCTGGATTCCTGTTATGCCTTGCTCGAGTCAACCCGCCCGACGGCAGTCAACCTCGCATGGGCACTCGACCGGCAATTACAGGCAATTTCCAAGGGTCGAGAAGCAGATGAAAAGATCCGGATTGCGATGAATACCGCTTGCGCCATCGCCGACGAGGATGCGGACTTCTGCCGGCGCATTGGCCAACATGGATTATCAATCATTCGTGAAATCAGCACCGCCAAGAACGGGGATACGGTCAACATCCTCACTCACTGCAATGCGGGATGGCTGGCCTTTGTCGATTATGGTTCCGCAACCGCTCCAATCTATGCAGCGCATGATGCGGGGATTATGGTACATGTCTACGTCGATGAAACGCGCCCGCGCAATCAAGGGGCCGCCCTCACCGCATGGGAGCTTGGTCAGCACGGTGTCCCGCACACGCTCATTGTAGATAACGCCGGGGGCCACCTCATGCAGCATGGTATGATTGATTTAGTCATTACAGGAACCGACAGGACAACCGTCACAGGCGATGTCGCCAACAAAATCGGCACCTATCTCAAGGCACTCGCCGCAAAGGATAACACTATCCCGTTTTATGTCGCCCTGCCCTCTTCCACTTTCGATTGGAAAATGAAGAACGGCCTATCTGAAATTCCTATCGAGCAAAGAAATCCCGAGGAGATTACCCACGTGGAGGGATTGTGTGATGGCAAAATCAAATCTGTCCGCATTTCCCCCACTGGTTCACCTGCCGCCAACTACGCATTTGATGTCACTCCTGCCCGGTTGGTGACCGGCTTGATCACCGAACGTGGAATCTGCCGGGCTGATCGTGAGTCGATCCTCCAACTGTTCCCTGAGGGCAGGCACAAAACTTAAGACTCATCGGGTCACTGAGTCCTGAGTGCTGACATGGCATCAAGGCGCGCTGCCCGGCGGGCGGGAATGCTGTTGGCCACAAGGGCAACCATCAGAAGGATGAAAATCGCCGCCCCGAGGCTGAGGTACTCGACTTCGAGTCCCTGGAAGGCAATCATAAGCCCCTTTGTCAGGAAAAACGAGAGAATTGTCCCGACAAACAACCCGATGACGGCATTGACCATGCCCTTTCGGATAATCATCCACTTGATGTCGGATGGTTTTGCCCCAATGGCCATGCGGATTCCAATTTCGGTCACACGCTGGTTCACGGAGAACTGGATGATCCCGTAAATGCCTGCGGAACACAGGACCAGTGCCATCGCGCCAAAGGTGGAAAACAGCCCGATGAAAAATCGAAAATAGAAGAAAGTGTCATGGACATGGTTCTCAAAGGTCTTGGCCTGAGTCAGCGCGATATTCGGGTCAAGCGTGTTGATGGCACGCTGGATTTGAGGAATCAAGGAGCCGGGTTCCATCTCACTGCGGACAAAGATCTTTTGGTCGCCCCAGAGGGACTGACCTTGCGACCGGTAGAAGCCCGCGCCGTCATCCTCTTCGTTGAAAAGTCCATCCATCTTCAGATCCGGGGCAACCCCGATGACGCGATGCGCCCGGTTTGCTTCATCCAGAATTGAACTTCCCTGCACATAGAAGATCTTTCCAAGCGGGCTTTCATCCGGCCAGAATTTCTCCGCCATGACCGTATTGACGATGGCGACGGGTTCATTGCCACGCTTGTCAGCTTCTTCGAAATCCCGTCCTTGAAGCAGGGATACACCGAGTGTCTCAAAGTATCCAGGAGTCACTACATTAAAACGGACAAATGGGTAATCGTCCTCACTGGCATAGGATTCCCCTTCAATGCGAATCGGATCGGTCATCCCAAAAACAGCAGGCATGTTGAAGCCGATACTGACGCTGCTGGCCCCCGGAATCGTTTTTAGGTTCCGGTGCAATTCTTCCCAGAACTTCACCTGGTCTTCGTCCTCGGGATACGTCTGGCTGTCGACTGAAAGGCTTCCGACAAGCAGGTTCTTGCCATCAAACGGATACTCGATGGTACCCGCTTCAATGATGGCCACAATCAGGCGACCGGCCGCCACCAGGAGGGCCAGCGACATGGCCAGTTGTGTGATCGTGCTCAATGAACTGAAGCGGCTCAGGCGTAGACTGGATCCGGTGCGGGTACTGTCATTAAGCAGCACCCCAATGTTCGGTCGTGAAGCCCGCAGGGCCGGAAAGAAACCAGCAAAGAAAACAGCGACTATCATGAGCCCGACAGCGACAAGTACGGAAACCGGGTCCATGCGGAACTCCATGAAGGATGGCGGGGAAAAAACCTGTTGGGAAACAAAGTTCCAGAGAAACCGGAGGGCAAAGAACGAACAAACAAGACCGATACACGTGCCTATCAAGGCCCAGACGAAGGTCTCCCCGAGAACTTGTGAAATGATCCGCTTGCGGTTCGCTCCAAGTGCGCTGCGGATCGCCAGTTCATTGGTCCGCGCCACAAGCCTTGCCTGGAGAAGACTGGAAACATTCGAACAGGCGATCAAAAGGACAAGAAAAGTCGCACCGAACATCGTCCACATCAGGATCTTCACTTCCTTCCCTATAAATAACTCGTTCATCGGGCGCAAATTCGGGACAACATGAGCCTGGTCTGTCTCTCCCTTCATTTCGTCAATTTGGAGAAAGAGCACATCCGCCTCCGACCGGGCATCCTCGAGTGAACGATCTTCATTCAAGCGCCCGATCAGCGTCACGGTATTGATCCATCCAGTCTGGGCAACCAGGGTTTCGGGAATGAGAGGCATCCAGACTTCCGTGCCTCCAAACGGATAATCATATTCCGGCGGAAGGACCCCGACAATTGTGTAGGGCTGGCCTTCGCAAACGCACGCCTTGCCAATGATATCTGGCGCGGCGGCAAACTGGTCCCGCCAGACCCGGTCACTCAAGATAAGGACGGACTCAGCTGAGGGCATTCCGTCCTCTGGGGAAAAAAGGCGGCCCATGGCAGCCTGCGTTGGCAGCACTTCAAAAAAGTTAGGTGTGACATAGGCGGCGCTGCGAAAACGGGGGTGTCCGGCCAAGCCCACAGTTATGCCGTCCGGGGCGATGGCAGTGAGGTTTTCAAAACTGGTCTGGTGTTCTCTTAGATACCGGAAGTCATCGAGGTAAATCGGTGTGGTAGGGGAAGATTGCTGCGTGATGTCCCGTCTCATCACATGGATGATCCGTTCCTGATCTTCAAACGGGAGGCCGCGCCCAATGATCGAATAGGTCAGGCTGAACATCGCCGTGCTCAGCCCGATCCCGGCTGATAGGCAGAAAATGGCCACGGCTGCCACGTAGGGTCGACGCCGGATTAAGCGGATACCAAAGAGAAAATCGTCAAGAAGTGATTGCATAAGATCGCATTAAATTAGGCGGCAGGCTTTTCGACAGCGAGATTAAAAAATGCATAATCTCTGCATAGAGATCGCATCAACTCTACTTCTAATTCAAATGACTGGCTTATTCAGATCATTAACAATTAAATAGCCGATGATGAAACAACTCCGATGGGGAATCCTTGGCACCGGGGCAATTGCAGAAGCCTTTGCCTTTGGATTGGAAGCATCCGAAACAGGCAAGCTGGTCGCTGTCGGTTCACGCACCATGGAAAGTGCGCAGAAATTTGCCAAACCACGCGGAGTGGATGCCTGCCATGGAAGCTATGAGGACCTGCTGGCGGACAAATCCGTCGAGATAGTCTACATTGCCAACCCACATCCCTTTCATGCTGAATGGGCAATCAAGGCGGCACTAGCGGGCAAGCATGTCCTGTGTGAAAAGCCACTTGCCATGACAACAGGACAAGGAAGTACAATGATCGAAGCCGCCCGGGCAAACCATGTCTATCTCTCAGAGGCATTCATGTACCGGTTCCATCCACAAATCGCCAAACTGGTTGAATTAATCCGGGATGAAGTCATCGGCGAAATTCGCATGATCCAGGCACATTTTGGGTTTAACGTGGGAGACGGATTCAATCCTCAAAACCGGCTGTTCAACAAGGAGCTCGGAGGGGGCAGCATTATGGATGTTGGTTGCTACGCCGTTTCCGCAGTCCGCCTGGTTGCCGGGGCAGCTATCGGGAAACCGTTTGATAACCCTGCAAGCATTGTTGGTTCCGGACATGTCGGGGAGACCGGTGTCGACGAATGGGCAGCCGCCATTCTCCAGTTCCACTCGGGTATCACGGCACAGGTCTCGGCAGCAAGCCGGGTTGGATTGGGCGATTTGCTGGAAGTCCAGGGTTCCCGCGGAAAAATTTCCCTGCCAAATCCCTTTGCATACAATCGAACCCGTTCCGACACTGGTAAGATTGTCGTGAAAACTCACGACAGTGAAATCATTTACGAGATTCCCGCTTCCTCAACCAGCTTCACCCTTGAAGCAGACGGAGTCGCTAGAGCCATCACATCATCAAGGCAAGAACCAGACCCGCCCGCCATGACGTGGGCCGACTCGATGGGCAATCTGGCTGTCCTCGAAGAGTGGCGCCGCCAAGTCGGAGTGGCTTACAAGGAAGACGAACAATAATTTAATTGGCTAAGTATTAACCTCAAGAATCAGGAAAAAAAATGATGACACTAGAAATTATCCGGGACGCACTGGGTTGGTGCACTTTGATCAACTTTGCCGTTCTGCTGGCATGGGGACTCGGTTTCCTTCTGGCACACGACTGGATTTTCCGCATTCATTCAAAGCTGTTCAAGCTCTCGGTCGGCCAGTTTGATGCGATACATTATGCGGGAATGGCGTTATTCAAACTGTTTCTGCTAACATTCAATCTCGTCCCCTACCTCGCCCTGCGCATAGTGGGTTAACGTGAACAAGAAGTTTCGATTTTATAGTCCGATGCTCCTGTGTTCAGCAGGAGTACTCACTTTACTCGTTATTAGCGGGTGCTTTCTCCCTCCCGATATCGTACAAAGCTACGAACCGGGTCCGGGTCCATCAGTCTTGCGTGATGAGAGCCTCTCGGGCAATAAGCCGATCGAATCAGGTTTCCTCTCCCGTGCGGCAGCTTCCCCCACCCACGAGGCGATCCTCCTTGAACGCGGAGATGACGCTCTTCTTGCGAGGATACACCTGATCCGTGCGGCAAGAAAATCCATCGATATCCAGACCTTCATCTATGTCTTTGATGACACGGGTCTCTGGGTGTTCAAGGAGCTTCTTGAAGCGGCCCGTAGAGGGGTCAAAGTCCGCCTGTTGATTGACCAGTTTGTCTCACCCAAAATAGATGCAGCCGAGTATGCCGCCATTGTTACGGCACACAGCAATTTTGAGGTAAGACTTTTTCGACCCCTTGCAAACAAGGCCATCAACTCTCCATGGATAGTCACCCAGAACACCTTCTCCCGGTTCACGACATTGAATCGACGAATGCACAACAAGGTCTTTCTCGTTGATGGAACCGCTGCCATTGTCGGTGGGCGCAATTACCAGAATGCCTACTACGATCGGGATCCTGAGCTGTGCTTTCGCGATCGGGATATTCTGGTTTCCGGACCGGTCACAGGAGAGATTCAATCCTATTTCAAAGATTTCTGGGATGATCCGGAATCAATTGAAGCGAGCCGGATGGATGACTTGAAATCTGCGATCCTGTCCGGGAACGCATCAATGCCTGATTATTTAGCGAATCCCGTTTCTCAGATTTTCGAAGAACTGGATAAACTGGCTGACCTAACAGAACTGTCTTCAGCAAGGCCCGTACTGAAGAGCTGGTTTATCCGAAATATCAGGTTTTTTTCGGATGGTCCCGGACAAGTCAAAAGGACAAGCCACCACTGGAGCCAAAGTCCGTTTGCCCCGCTCATGGAACTCCTTCATGAAACACAGTCAGAATTACTGATAGAGACCCCCTACCCCATTCTAGGAAAACGAAGTGCCCGTCTGGCCAAGGATATCAAGAAGAAAAACCCCAACGTGCGCATACGGGTTTCCACCAATAGCCTGGGATCCGCAGACCATGCGGCGGTCAGTGGCATCGCCTTTAAGCAACGCCGAATGCAAATCCAGGAACTCAAACTTGAAATACATATTGCCCGCCCTGTGCCAGCGGACATTTATGAGATGGTTCCTCGCTATAACTTGCTCCTTGAACAGCCTGAGACCTACTCCGGCCCGAATTGGGAAAAGGATTCCGATGTGATCCATCTGGATCTTGAAGGTCCACGCTTTTGCGTCCATGCAAAGAGCCTCGTTGTCGACAGGAGGGTGGCCTTCATTGGCTCCCACAATTTTGATCCGCGATCCTTCAACCTCAACACCGAATGCGGCTTGCTCATCGAGGATGAGGCCTTCTCCGTGCATCTTGCCTCCCTGATCGAGCGTTCCATGCACCCGCGCAACAGTTGGGTACTTGCCAAACGCAGGCTTCCCTTGGGCGTGAAGGAGGTCAATACGCTCATTTCCGGCATCTCCTCAAAACTGCCTGTTTTCGATGTCTGGCCACTGGAAAATGTCGCAGCATACAAATTAAGGGAAGGTTGCCGGCCACTTTCCCCTTACCATCCCGACTTTCACGAGAACCACGTCAGCGCAGGCATATTCCCCGGCATCGACCTCGAACTGACCGGAGTCAAAGTTCAATTGATCAAGGCCTTTGGTGGGATTACAACTCCACTGATGTAGTGGTTTCCCAATACTTTCTACATTCCCGAGTAGGTCCGGATCTCAAGAATGGCTTTCTGGATTTCCTCGAGGCATTCCATCACGGCGTGTCCGATCCGGTCATGCTTTGAGATGTCCTGAATCCGGTCAGCATACGTCTTCCGCTCATCCTCGGAAAAGAGAAGAAACTCGAGCTGGCAGACATGAACAAGAGATATGAGGACATGATCCTTCTCATTCATCGGAATGTCCTTCATCCGGATACGATTCCGAAGGCGTTGCTTGACCGCGTTTTCAGACGTTGGATCAGCCAACGGATAACGGCTCAAATGGAAGACCCAGAGGAACTCCTTGTTTTCTTCGCGGAGCACGCCTTTTTCTACCAATTGCTCTGTCAGCCGCATTCGCAATCCGTGGGCATCCCCTGCAAGATGGGTCAGAGCGCCCCGAAGGTTGGATACGTCCGCCTGGATCAAGTCGAGCAAACCGAAATCTTCCGGTTTGGATTCCACGGGAGTCGTATCGGAAATCTCAATATTGTCGCGGGAGACGCTGACCCGGCCGACACGTGTCAAGTCAGCGAGTACTGCGCCTGCAAGAGCGTAATCCAACGCCCGGTCAGGAAGCGGGAGCAGCTTTCCCGTTTCATCATCGAGTGCGAGTAGTAATAACTGTTCTGCTAAGGTTAATGGTACCATGCCTGTATTATGAGCGCTCAGTCCGCTTCTGGCAATGGTTTTTCACAGCAACTCTCGGCAAACGCTTCGATCTTATCGGGTAGCCCGGCAATCATGAGAACATCACCCGCGTCCAGGAGAAAGTCCGGTGGCGGATTAGTGATGCGTTCGTCTTCCCGCTGAATTCCAATCACCGTGACGCCGAAGCGTTGCCGTACTCGGGCCCCGGCAAGGGTCTCTCCGTCCAGCTCGGTATTCGGAGCCACATAGACCTGCTGCAGGCGAAACTGCGATGGTCCGGGTGCGGGCCGGTCCTCCGGCTTGACTTGGGCCTGCATCTCCACGCGAACCCGTTCAAGGTTGTCACGCGACCCTGTCAGGACAAGGCGATCCCCGGAAAAAACAGCGGCCTCCGGAGCCGGATCATAAACAACCGAGTAGCCACGCCCGAGAGCGAGCACATTCACCCCGTAAGTCGGTCTCAGGGCAAGATCCTTGATCCGCTTGCCAGCCCAGGCTGCATGCTGCGGCAAGGTCAGGTCGACAATTTCGACCGGCCACGGCGCCTGGTTTTTGATCATACTCAGGATTTCCTCGCGGCGTTGCTCTTCCTTGCTCTCCACCTCAGCCTTGAATGACTCGATGAAGAGAACCTCCATTTGTGAATTCACAAGGATAAGCCGACTCCGCAGAATGACCACGACTGCCGTGACAATCAGGAAGGCAACCCCGGCAACAGCTGTGTTCGGCAAGTAAGGCGCCGCGACAATCAGGAAGACCAAACCCACAAAAAACAGGAACAGGCCGAGGATGGCCGCACTCATCATTTGCCGGATACGGTTCTGGTAAATTGGACGGCTCGACCGCCCGTTGAAAAGCGCATCGGACAGGATAAAAGCCATTGCGTTGAGATTGCGGATAACCGCAATCAGGAATGGCGACACAAGGAGCGCCACGACAACCCAGTAAATGAACTTCCAGGCCCATTCAATCGGCCAGTTCATGGAGAGCTCAAAGAAGTACCTTGAGCCGAAGGAGGCGGATATAAAAATACCGTTGATGACAAAAAAGTACGTCGTGATCTGGATGACCGGACGGCGGACCAGTTTTAAAATGATGCTGCGGCCCATACCATGACTCAGGCCTTCCATGAATTTCTGGTAGGTATCGAAGAATGTTTGCACACTTTCCGGGATCAATCGCAGAAAGACCTTGTAGACACCGCCCGAGGAGGCGGTCCCGAGGGGCGTCAGGAGAATGGTCACCAAGGCAACCCCGAAGGCGATGCCTGTCAGTTGTGGATCCATGACACCAAGGCTGCTCCCAAGGCCCGCGATAATAAAACTGAATTCCCCGATCTGCGCCTTCGGGACAGCCGCATCAAAGGAGGTCTTCCCACTCTGCCCGGACAGGCAGAGTCCAAGCCAACAGGCAGAAACTTTCCCGAGGATGACCAAAACGGAGATAAGGGCGATCCACGGAAGGTTTTCCAACAGAAGGATTGGATCCATCTGCAGTCCCACTGAGACAAAGAAAACGGCGGAAAAGACATCGTGAAGACTCCGGTTGATATGCTCGACCTTGCGGGCCACCTGAGTCTGTGACAGCAAAGTCCCGGCAATGAAAGCTCCCAGAGCGGGTGAGAAATTCAGTTTCAAGGCGAGCATACTGACACCCATGACCAAGCCGACACTGACCAGCGTGATCACTTCCGGGTCGGAATCATCCCCCGAAACGGCCAACAGGAATCGTGGTACAAGGGCGCGCCCGATGACGAAGACCATCACGACAAAAATCCCCATCAGGAATGTCACCAGCCAGGCAGCATCCCAGTCAAATGACTGTGTCAGGGCCACACCAGTCAGGATGACGAGGAGGATGACCGCCAGGACATCCTCAAGAATCAGGATCCCGACAGTAAACTGGGCACTGGCATCCTGCAAGCGGTTGGAGGTCCTGAGAACGCGTACCGTGACCATGGACGAGCTGATCGCCAGCAAACTGCCAAAGAAGACCGTGCTGGTAGGATTCCATCCAAGGAACGAGGCCAGCATCTGGGCCAGATAAAGCATGAAGACGGTCTGCAACAGAAGCGCCACAAAGGCCGGGCCCAGAACGCGTTGCAAGCGCTTCAAATCAAACTCCATTCCAATGAAGAAGAGCAGAAAAATCACGCCCAGCTCACTGATTTGCTGGATGGCGGCGGCATCCTGAACCAAGGGAGACTTGAAAAGGTTCGGGCCGATCAGCACTCCGGCCAGAATATACCCGAAAATGACAGGAAGCCGTAAGCGGTAAAAAATAGCCACAGCCACCCCGGCGGCAGCAAGGACGATCCCGAAATCATCAATCCATCCAGCTTCTCCATGCCCGGCTGCCGCCAAAGCATGAAGATCGATCTGACCAAAGACTGACTGCATCCACCCCATCTACAAATTTCCTACTCAATATCACTCCCGGGTCAAGGATCGCCCTGAAGTTGGCCCAAATGCATAAAGTAATCCTCCAATTCCCGTCAGCTAGCCCTTTTCCGTTTTGACATCTCCTTAATTATCACAAAATTACGAGTGATTAGATCACGCCCAAAAAGAAAGCGCTTACATGTTTGGCAAGGCACTAGGAATTTTTTCAAATGATATCGGTATCGACCTCGGGACCGCCAATACCTTGGTGTATGTCCGGGACAAGGGGGTGGTTCTCCAGGAACCCTCCGTCGTGGCCATCAATAATGAGACCCGCGAAGTGGTTGCTGTGGGTTCGGAAGCCAAGCGTATGCTTGGCCGTACCCCAATGAATATCAACGCCTTACGGCCAATGAAGGATGGGGTTATCGCCGATTTTGAAATTACCGAGGCCATGCTTCGCTACTTCATTCAAAAGGTGAATAACTCAATGCGCTTTGTCCCGCCGCGGGTCGTTGTCGCCGTTCCCTCGGGTATCACTGAGGTGGAGCGACGCGCCGTCAAGGAAAGCGCCATCCATGCTGGTGCCCGCGAGGTGCGGCTTCTCCAGGAACCGGTGGCTGCGGCTATTGGCGTGGGCCTCCCAATTGACGAGCCCACTTCGAATATGATTGTCGATATCGGTGGCGGAACCACGGAAGTCGCCATTATTTCCCTTTCAGGAGTCGTCTTTTCCAAATCCATCCGCGTCGGTGGGGATGAGCTCGACGCCGCCATAGTCAATTACATGAAACGGGCCTACAACCTCATGATCGGTGAGAGAACCGCTGAAGAGATCAAGGTGCGGATCGGGTCGGCAGCGCCGCTTGATGAAGAGTTGACCATGGAGGTCAAGGGCCGTGACTCGGTGGCCGGACTTCCGAAAACACTACATATTTCCTCCCAGGAAATTCGCGAAGCCCTCGCGGATACCGTTAATTCCATTACTGAGCTAGTCCGCAACGCCTTGGAGCGCTGCCCGCCCGAGCTTTCAGCTGATCTCGTCGACCGGGGCTTCATCCTCGCCGGCGGCGGTGCGATGATCCGCGATCTAGACCGGCTATTGAGCGATGCCACCGGCCTGCCGGTTTTTGTCGCCGATGATCCCCTTTCCGCCGTAGCCAACGGAACCGGTGTTGTCCTCCAGAACCTGCATTGGCTCATGAAGACTCGCGCCTAAGGGAATGCCGCGTAACCTCACTTATCAGGCAAAATCCCTCCTGCTGGCCCTCCTGGTCCTCCTGCTATGGTGGTTTACGCCCGCACTTTTCAAGCGCTGGACGGGTGTTATCTTTCAGGAATTTCAAGCCCCCGCCTGGACAGCCTTGAGCTATCTGGGTGATCTTCAATCCTACTGGGCGGCACGCTCACGCAGCAAAAGCGAGCTGATTGAAGCGGGTGTCGACCTCTCCCGGCTTAACGCCGCCTATGCTCTGCGTAACCAGCGAGCCGATACATTTGAGCGAGAGGTCCGCCGTATGGAGTCTTTCTTCAATTTGCCTTCGTATACAGATTATCGCTACGAAGTGGCCCGCGTCGTCAAGCGCGACTTGACCGGTTGGTGGCAGAACCTTGTCATCCGAAAAGGCCTGAACTACGACATTGAACCGGGTCAGGCGGTCGTTTTCTCCGGCGGGGTTGTTGGCCGCGTATCCTCCGTCAGCGCCTATACGGCCACCGTCGAATTGATCAGCAGTCCGCGCTTTCGCTCGGCCGCGCACATCGAGGGGGATGATCGCCCGGTGGAATTCCGGGGAGGCATAAACCCCGGCCTGATGGCTGCCTCAGGCAGCGTAGCCACTGTCCCGGCGGACATGGTCGCCACTTTGAAAAACCCTCTCCGGCTGACCTCCTCGCGACTGGGGGGAGTCTTTCCCGACGGGCTCACACTGGGTTGGGTATACCGCCTGGACCCCTCTCCTGACGGGCTGTTCCAAAGCGGTGTGGTCCGATTGGATCCGCGCCTGCAAACGCTCCGTGAAGTAGCCGTGATGATTCCTTTACGTGCACGAGAGGAGGAAGAGCAATGAGTGACAACGGCCGCATCAGCCTGCTCTTTCTCATCAATATCCTCCTCTACTTTTTCATCGGGATGATCAACAACATGGCGAGTGGATTCTCCATCCACCTGCATTTGGATGTTCTCCTGCTGATCTTTTCAGGCCTCTACCTGACAAGGCTTTCCGGGCTCTTCCTCGCCGCGCTGCTTGGATTGCTGGCCGATGCGGCGAATCCCGTGCCAACAGGCACTTTCCTTGTCGGCTATCTCGCAATCTGGCTTTTCTTCGTCTGGTGCCAGCGCCGGATCAGACGGCAGAACAAAATCCATGTCAGGACTGTCGCCGTGGTCGCACAATTGAGCTGGATTATCTTTCTCGGTCTTTTCCTCGGGAAAGGCGCCCTCAGTGAGTGGCCCTATTGGCAACGCATCCTCAGCGATGTGCTGGTGAGTTGTGTTTGCCTGTACCTGGTCGTCTGGCCTTGGTGCCGCACTCAAAACAGTCTTCTATATTCACTTGGCTGGGATCTTGAAGCCCAGATTTCGCACCGGTAGACCCACAGGATTATGCGCCCATCGATCCGGAAAACATCCGAGGCTCCCAATCCGCAGGTCAATCCCCGCCTCTACCTGCTGTATCTCGTAATCGTGATTTGCATGCTCATGCTCATGGGCGGCCTCGGGTATCGACAGCTCGTGCAGGAGGAGGCTTTTTCTGCCGCCGCTGAACGGCAGAATTACCGCCGGATCTTGATGCCCGGTCCACGGGGGATCATCTACGACCGTCATGGTCGTGTCCTCGTCGGCAACCGGCCGCTCTTTTCTGCAGTTGTTTACCTGAATGAGCTCCGGCGCGAATTCCGTGCGGAATATTACAATCTTGTTCGCTGGAACCGTGAACGCGGACTCAATCCCGACCGCTTCCAGCTCAATACGGAAGCGCGCAGGCGCGTTGTCCAGCGCTACATGAGCCGGATCAATTCTCTCATCGGGACCGACAAGGATGTGGACTCCAAGGATATCGAAAGACACTTCTCCCAATCGTTGCTTCTCCCCTTTCCCCTGATCAAGGATCTGCCCTCAGAGGCTTATGCGAAGCTGATCGAGCAGATCTCCATCGATTCACCCATCCAGATTATTTCCGGCACCGCACGTTGGTATCCATATGGCGAGGCGGCCGCCCATTCGCTCGGTTTTGTTTCTGACAGTACCGAGTTCCCCGAGGGAACACTCCCGGGCGACACGCTTCTGACATTCCGAAATGAGGGTCAAATCGGGCGCAGTGGCCTGGAAAAACAATTTAATAGCGAATTGCAGGGACTCACCGGCGGGGAAATCTGGACGGTCGATCCAAGCGGGTTTCAATACGAGCGCGTCGTGCATGAACAGCCCCGCAAGGGCACGGACTTGACGACTTCCCTCGATATAGATGTCCAACTGGCTGCGGAAGCGGCGCTTGGCGACAAGACCGGGGCCGTTGTCGCCATTGAAATCGAGACGGGCGAGGTTCTTGCCATTGTGAGCAAGCCGGCCTACGACCTGAACGATCTCTCTCCCTTCATCAGCTTTAAAGTCGACAAGGAAATCCGTGAGAAAGGCGCATGGCTGAACCGGGCCACTCAGGGCCTCTACCCGCCCGGTTCAACTTTCAAGTTGATCACTGCGATAGCTGGATTGCGGACCGGTACCATCAACCCCGAAACGGTTATTGACTGCCAGGGATTCCACATGGTCGGGAGACGGATTTTCCATTGCCACCGGCGATCCGGTCATGGCGAGGAAAGCCTTGTCGAGGCAATCCGTGACAGCTGCAATGTCTTCTTCTACAATCGCGGGACTGAAACAGGCATCTGGGGCATTGCCAACGAGGCAAGGCGGTTTCATCTCGATCAGCGAACCGGGATTGAGCTGCCCGGCGAGACCGGTCGCATGCTGGTCCCTGACCCGGAATGGAAAGCGGCCCGTTTTTATGGCGAAGGTTGGTTTGAAGGTGATACCGCCAATGTCTCTATCGGACAGGGATTCCTGCTCCTCACCCCCATGCAGATGGCAACTTTCGCCGCATCCCTCGCCCGGGAGACCACTTTCCTGCACCCGACCCTTCTCCATGCAAAGCGGGAGGCCATCACTGATGGCCCCATTGGCCTTCCCGCCGACCGCTTGGCACTGATCAAGGAAGGCATGCGTCAGGCCGGGGAACGCGGGACCGCCCGCCTCGCTGGAAATCCCATGCTTCCCGTCGCAGGCAAGACCGGCACAGCCCAGGTTCGCAAGGATGGAAAGCCGACCACCTTGGCATGGTTCGTCGGGTATGCGCCCGTCCAGAATCCGCGCATCGCTGTGGCTGTCCTCGTCGAGGGTGTTCCCAACCAGGAGACGGAATACGGCGGAGGCTCAACCGCCGCCCCTATTGCCAAGGAAGTTTTCCAACAGTTCATTCACGAGGGCCAGTAAGCGCTTCCGTGACGGTCAGGCTCAAGCCACTGCCGGTCTCATCCCGTTCGATATTCACACGCAGGCGAGCTGCGTGGGAATGCGATAATGGCCAGCCGAATTCCCGGTAGACATCGGGAAAGAGAACCGTTTCCGCAATGCCGCTCTCATCCGCAAGGGAGACAAACTTCATCAGCTCGCCCTTGAGCGTCCGGTGCAGACGGTGACAAACCTGAATACCTGCGATTTCCATCTCCCGGCCAACATAATTCTCCAACTCGCAAATCGGGATTGTCCCGTTTCTCTCCAGATCCTCCATCCAGAACTCAAACGGATCCATACTGACCGGATACCCCAGCAGTTCGACCTCGGCGATTGCCCGGTCCCGCCGGCTCATTTCCTCAAGCGCCTCCGTCGATACCTCCGGAACAACCGTAAAGAGGTCATCACCTGCCGGCACTGCCCGGCCGCGGTGGCTCTGCCTCCGGATTTGGCCCGCCTTCCAGAAGGCTTCATGGCGGTTCTTGAAAAAACCGCGCAGGGCTCCTGTCCGCGCAAGCAACCCGGCGTCAGCCGGCTCAGGCTGGATACGCCTTGCGAAATCTTCCCAATCCGCAAAAGGGCCCTTTTTGCGTTCCCTGGTCCATTTATCCAGAAACCGCTCACCCAATCCCTTTATCTGCCAGAGCGGTATTTGTACCCATTCATCCACTACACAATAGGCATTCCCCGGATCCTGCACATCGGGCAAGCGGAAGCGGCCCTTGTGTCGCAGGATTTCCATGACATACACGAGGGGACGATAAAACCCGCGCTGGTTATTCAGGACTGCCGAGAGGAAATGAACCGGATAACTGAGCTTGAGCCAACATCCCTGAAAAGCCTCCACCGCATAAGCTGCACCGTGCGCCTTGTTGAACATGAATCCGGAAAAGTCCCGCAGTTCCTTCCAGACTGTGGTGATCTCGTTCTCGCTACGCCCCTTGTGCAGGGCGGAGCTCCTGAAAACGGATTCCAGCTCTTCCATCGACTTGCTGTCCGACTTCTTGATCAGGATACGCCTGAGCAAATCCGCTGTTCCAAGGTCCATCCCGGCGAAGCGGTTGGCCACGAGGAGAATGTGCTCCTCGTAGATCATGAGCCCGTAGCTGTCGCCAAGCACCTCTTCAAGCACCGGGTGCGCGTAGACCGGCTCCTCCATTCCAAGATAGCGCCGGGCAAACTTTGACTTCTTGTCTTCATTGGCCGCTCCGGGCCGGATGACTGAGACCGTGGCCACAAGGCAATCAATATCCGCACACCGGCACAGTTTCAGGAGACTTGTCATCGCCGGTGACTCAATATGGAAGACCCCCCTCGCCTCCCCGTCGCGTATCATTTCATAGATTCGCTCATCCGCGTAATCAATCCTCTCAAAGATATCGATCGTCTCCCCGGTGTTCTCCAGGCAATCCCGGATCACACTCAAGCCCGCCTGCCCGAGGAGGTCCATCTTCAGAAGGCCCAGGTCTTCAATCGGGTCCATCGACATCTGGGTCATGGAAAAGCCCTTGGCACTGCCTCCAACCGGGGTGAAATCCGTCAATGGACGATCAGCGATCACCATTCCACAGGGATGCATCATGGGATGGCGCGGTAAGTCATGCAGATCAACCGCGCGAGCCACCGCCTCCTGAAAGCGCTGGTCCGCCCACGCCCCCTTGGCCTCCACGTAGCCCTCCCGATCATCAAGAAACTTGCGCAGGGATCCGTGGGGCAGGCGCTTGCTCCACGCGTGGGCATCATGCGCCGGTACGCCCATCGCCTTGGCCACTTCCGCGACCGAGGCGCGGCCCTTGAAATGAGCAAAGCCGCCGATCATGGCTACTTTCTCGACCCCATGCCGCTCATACAACCAAGTCATGATCTCCTCCCGTCGGTCCCATGGCAGGTCAAGGTCGATATCCGGCAACTTGCTGTGCCGCATCCGTTCGCGATTGAGGAAGCGTTCGAAGCAAAGCCCAAAACGGAAAGGACAGACATTGGCCACACCAAGGGCATAGCAGATCAGGCTCCCGGCGGCACTTCCCCGCGCCAGCAATGGAATTCCCCGGCGGCCGCACTCGTCCACCACTTCTGCAAAAATAAGGAAATAACCCGCATAACCGGTTTCCGAGACCACGCCAAGTTCCCGTCGCAAACGCTCCAGAAGCTCCGGCCTTCCCGGTTTGTCCCGCCAGGGATAAGCCGACCCGTAGCGCTGCACGATTCCCCGGAGGCAGCGCCAGGCCAACACGCGATCCTGCCGGGTCCGGCCCGAGGAAACCTCCGTCGCATCCGCCCCGGTACGGATCAACGGGTTTGGCAGATGCATGCGACCAAAACGAAAATCAAAGGTACAGGCATCCGCAAATACCTGTGTTTGCCGCAGGACCTGAGGGACTTTGGCAAAGCGCCGGCGAATCTCTCCAGCCGGAAGAAGCCCGTACTCAGCCCGGACCAGCTTGTCTGGATGAGCCTGCCCGATCCGCGTCAGGGTCCCCATCGATTGCATCAATTCAAGCAACTCACTACCCACGGGGCTTCCATCATGCCGCGCCCCGGAAACGAGGACCCAGCGATCCCAGCCGAGCCGGCTCCACTCACTGAAGACCCGTCTCTGCAACAGCCGCCCGGCCGCACTTTGCCAGCCCAGCTCCAGCCAGAGGTTGTCCCAGCCATATTCAGCGAGGGATTCCCACGCGCTCCGCCAGCGCGGGTAATCCCCGATACGGGTCCGGTAGACATGCTCCACCCGGATTGGACAGGAAATCCAAATATGCCCGGAGGCTTCCGCCTGCAGGCGCTCCAAGGCTTCCCAATCCGTCTCTCCCGCGTGGTTTTCGCTCAACAAACGGCACGTTGCCGCATAACCCGTCTGGTCCCGCACCGTCACCTGCAACCAGCCGGGAACAAAATCGCGAATCCGCAATCGACAACCAAGAATCATCCGCAAGCCCGCGCGGTCACAGGCCTGCGAAAATTCAACTGCCCCGTGGAAACCGCTCATATCGGCCAGCCCCGCGCCGGTGTAGCCGGAAGCCCGGATCCGCTCAACCAGCGTTTCCACTGTCCATGCGGCCCCGTAAAAGCTGTAGGCGCTGAAATTTCCCAGGCTTATCATTATTGGCTCATTAATGTGAACGCATGTTCACCTTAATAGCAACTGGTAAGCTTGGAGAAAACGGAAAACAGGACCTAGACCCGCGTCTCGGTGGCCGTAGGATTTTTGTCCGGGAAATCGAGGGTGAAATGAAGGCCACGGCTCTCCTGGCGCTGGAGGGCGCACTGGATAATCATCTCGGCCACTTCAACAAGATTGCGGAGCTCCAGCAAGCCCGGCTCCACCTTGAAGTTCCAATAGTAATCGTGGATTTCCCGCTTGAGATTCTGGATGCGTGTACGGGCGCGTTCAAGGCGCTTGGTCGTACGGACAATGCCAACATAGTCCCAGAGTGTGCGCTTCAACTCATCAAGATTGTGGCTGAGGATCACGCGCTCGTCACTATCCTGAAGGTCACCGTCAAGCCAGTCCGGCAGTCGCAAATCAGGATACTTCTGTGTAGCGATAAACTCATGCACAGCCAATGCACCGCGATGGGCCATGACAACCGCCTCCAGCAGGCTGTTACTGGCAAGGCGGTTTGCCCCGTGCAGGCCCGTGCAAGCCACCTCGCCACAGGCATAGAGTCCGGTCACGCCTGTTTCAGCATGGAGGTTTGTTTTCACTCCCCCACAAAGATAGTGCATGGCAGGCACGACGGGGATGGCTTCCCGGGCCATATCGATCCCGTATTCAAGGCAATGGGCATGAATGTGCGGAAAGCGTTCCTTGAGGAAGTCTTCGGATTGATGGCTGATATCCAGCCAGACATGACGCGCTCCCGACTTTTTCATTTCACTGTCGATGGCCCGGGCGACAATATCCCTCGGAGCCAGTTCGCGCCGCTCATCATAACGCGGCATGAATTCTTCCCCACGAAGATTGCGCAGGATGCCACCTTCCCCACGAACCGCCTCACTGATAAGAAAGCGGTCATCTGCTTTGGCATAGAAAGCTGTCGGATGAAACTGAATACATTCCATGTTGCGGATTTCCGCACCGGCCCGGTACGCCATGGCAATCCCGTCACCCGTGGCAATTCCCGGGTTTGTCGTGTATAAATAGACCTGCCCCACACCGCCCGTGCAAAGCATCACCACCGGGGCCGAATAGGTTGCCACCTTCCCCTGACGGGTATCGTATCCATACAGCCCGAGGACCCGGTTCTCCTTGGCATCCACAGGATGGTCCGGTTGAGCCAGTTTCTGCCTCGTGATCAAGTCGATCGCATGGACATGCTCCAGCAATGTGATGCGTTCATGTGTCTCAACAGCGTGCAATAGCGCATCCTCAATCGCCTTTCCCGTCAGGTCCTTGACGTGAAGAATGCGGCGCTTGGAATGCCCACCCTCGCGATGCAGGGAGACCCGGCCATCCTCCAGTTGGGAGAATTTGACCCCGAGATCGACCAGTTCCTGTATTCGCTCCGGCGCTTCTCGGACAATCGTCCGCACGACTTGCTCGTCGCACAGGCCATCCCCCGCCGTCAGGGTGTCCTGGATGTGCAGCTCAAAATCATCGCTGTCGGAGGTTACAGCGGCAATCCCCCCCTGGGCATAGTTGGTATTGCTCTCAGCGCGCTCCTTCTTGGTCAGGATACAGACACGGCTGCCAAGGTCCGCGACTTTCCGTGCAAAGCTTAATCCGGCAATGCCACTCCCCACGATGATCACGTCAAATGAACGCTCCATGTTCGAAAGCTACGCAAGGAGCTGTTTCCCCACAATCAAAAAGCGGAGGCGTAATCTTCCACGGGAATTAGTCTTGATTAAACTGAATCCAGAGGTCTACTTCATTGGCTCAGCTGGATTCTGGCTGAAACAACCCTACAACCTAACAACCTGATTATTCTTCATGAGTCCTTTCGGCGTCGCTAAATCCATTTTCGATGCAGCCCTCCTTGTCCTTTCGATTTTCTTCGCCTTCCGGCTGCTCTTTGCACACGAGGCGCGGCGAGACGAATGGCGCTCGGTCGTCAAAAGGCGTGTCTACATCGGGCGGCCCAATTTCAAGCGCTTGTCCATTCTTTTGGGTTGGATCTTTCTTTTTATTGCCATTTTCCTTACCTACCGGCAGATTGACAAGCTGGTCGGGTAAAGGATGACGAGCATCAAGGACAACTGGCAAAAGGGGCTTCCAAAGGAATTGGAAATCTGGGGCGACTGGCTTTCCGGGGAAACCGGGGATGCCGAGGATCGTGCCTTGCGCCTGAGTAGCAACCGTCCCTTTCCGTGGTGGGCAAAACCGCTGATCCCGGGACAACCCGGACGAATCCGTGTTCTCGATGTTGGTGCCGGACCCCTGACAGTCCTTGGTAATGTCTGGGATGACAAGACTGTGACAATCGTCCCGATTGATCCCCTCGCAACGGAATATGACGAGCTCCTCCGCAAGAACGGGCTCACACCCCCGGTAAGAACAATTTATGGCATGGCGGAAAGCCTGAGTGAACAGTTTGAGGCCGCCTCATTTGATTTTGCGTATGCCGGTAACTGCCTCGACCAGACGATCGATCCAATTGCTGCACACCGTGAGATTTTCAAGGTTTTGAGACCCAACAGTTCCCTCATTTCAATCCACCTGGCCAACCAGGGGGAGGAGGAAAACTACGAGGGCGTCTACCAGTGGAATTTCAGCCTCAAGGAAAGCCGTCTGATTGTTTGGAATCACAGCGCACAATACGACCTCCTCGATGAATGTCCGGAAATCGGACACCATCATTTCGAAAAGGACGGCCAATACATCAAAATGACGCTGACCAAGGGGGCCTGACGAACCGAAGTGAGTCGGCGCTTCAGCGCCGGTACAACCCTCGGACCAACCGGACCTGACGAACCGAAACGAGTCGGCGCTTCAGCGCCGGTACACCCTCGGACCAACCGGGCATGACGAACCAAAGTGAGTCGGCGCTTCAGCGCCGGTACACCCTCGGACCAACCGGGCATGGAAGGCCCGACTCATTGCCTTAGCAGGATCGGATCTCCTAGCGCAATTCCTGGCCTGTCCGGGCGTCGATTATCTTGAAATTCTCAACGTGGTATGCCGGATCCGCGCGGAAACTGAGCTTCACGTTATAGGATTCCTCGATCTCCAACAGGATGCGCTCGTCCTCATGACGCAAACGCTCAAGGGCATGCGGATGACAGAAGACGCGCAACCAGATATCCTCGCCTTCATCGTCCAGATGCGTCCGGAGACGCCGGATCACATTGGTCAAGCGGCGCTGGATTTCCACGCTCATGGTCCGCGCACTCTTGACGGTCCCACGGCCAGTGCAATATGGGCAGGTACTGTAGAGTCCGCTGGAGACAGATTCCTTGTGGCGCTGGCGGGTCATCTGCATGATCCCGAGCTGGGAAATCTGGAGGACATGGCATTTCGCCTTATCCTTTTCCATCTCCGTCTTCATCTTCTTGTAGACAGCCATCCGGTCTTTCCGGTTCTTCATGTCAATGAAGTCGAGAATGATCAGGCCACCGATATTGCGCAGCCGGATCTGACGGGCGGCCTCCAGGGCAGCCTCCAGATTCACCTGAAGGATAAAATTGTTGTTGTTGTCTTTCTGCTGCTTGTGGGAACCGGTGTTCACATCGATTGCGACAAGCGCTTCGGTTTCCTCAATGACGATCTCGCCTCCACTCGAAAGGGGAACCCTCCGCAGGAATGTCTGCTCGATCTGCTTCTCAATGTTGAAACGCTCGAAGATGGGAATGTTTTCTTCAAAGACGGCAATTTTCCCCGCACTGCGCTTACTCACCCGGCTGACCAGGTCAAGGATGCGCTGCCCGTCGTCCTTGTTGTCAATCAGAACGCGGTCGACATTTTCCGTCAGGAAATCGCGGACAGTCCGCTCAAGAATGTCCGGTTCCTTGTAGAGGCAGGTGGGCTGTTTAGCCGCATCAAGGCGTGCCTGAATCTCATTCCATTGGTTTAGCAGGATGGACAGGTCACGGACGAAATAGGTCCAGCGCTTGCCTTCACCGGCAGTCCGGATGATGACACCCATTCCTTCCGGGATTGATAACCTGCGAAGGATTTCCTTCAGGCGTTTGCGCTCCTTGTCGGATTCAATCTTGCGTGAGACTCCGCACTGACCCCCGAACGGCATCAAGACGAGGAACCGTCCCGGCAGCGCGATATTCGTGGTGGTACGAGGCCCTTTCGAGCCGATCGTACTCTTCGTGATCTGGACGAGAATCTCGGCACCAATCGGAAACAGTCCCGGGATGTCCTTGACCGTGATTTTATCCTTTTTCTGCCTCTGCGCATCGGTGCGTGTGTCACGCACAACCTCCACCGAGCTATCTGCCTGAGGCAGGATATCCCAATAGTGGAGAAAAGCGTTCTTGGGCATGCCAATGTCGACAAAGGCGGCCTTCAAGCCCGGCTCCAGATTCTGGATCTTTCCCTTGAAAATGGCCCCGACAAGGCGATCATCGCCTGCCCGTTCCAATTCGAACTTTTCCAGAATCCCTTCACTCATCACCGCGACCCGCTTTTCGAGGGACTCGGAGTTGATGATGATTTCCCGGTAGGGCGCGTCTTCCTTGCGGATTTTGGCGGCGATTTTCTGCAGAATTGGCCGCTGGCGGGCCCGTTCCTCAACATCTTCCTTGAGCTTTTCCGGATCAACGGGTTCAACCGCTTCTTCCACCGGGGGATGCTTTAATTCAGATTCTTGTTCTGCTGATAATTTTTGTTCTTCAATAGCGTCTGATGGTTTCATGTTGTCTTGTGGACTCCTTTGCTGGGTGCGTTTTGGGCTCGTTCTTGAGGGGTCCGCAAGACTGATACATTAGCCAAATTGAACAAAGATTACGGGTTCGGGGGCTCATGAAAAGGCCCTCCTGTAACGGTAAACGCTTTGTACGATTCCTTGTAGAATGCAACAGCTCAAAATGAACGAGCCACCATAACTGAGAAATGGGAGTGGAAGCCCGGTGATCGGTGTTAGACCGATTGTCATGCCGATATTGATGAATACGTGAATGATAAAGATCACGGTAACACCAACTGAAAGCAACATGCCAAAACGATCCCTCGCCATTCCTGCAATGCGGACCCCGTTTGCAAGTAGTAGCGAGAAGAGCCCGATCACG
The DNA here is from genome assembly GCF_010500615.1 of Oceanipulchritudo coccoides. Taxonomy (NCBI): domain Bacteria; kingdom Pseudomonadati; phylum Verrucomicrobiota; class Opitutia; order Puniceicoccales; family Oceanipulchritudinaceae; genus Oceanipulchritudo; species Oceanipulchritudo coccoides. The sequence continues at coordinate 517,660 of NZ_JAAGNX010000001.1, read as the reverse complement.
AGCAGTCCCCCTATGAATCCTTTTTCCTCTGCCAGAACGGCAAAGATAAAATCATTATGCGCAACCGAACGCGGCAGGTATCCCAGGCGGGCCTGCAAGCCGGATTGCCATCCCTTGCCCGTCAGGCCGCCGGTACCGACAGCCTGCTGGGCCTGGTTGGAATTCCAGGCTGACCCCGTTCCCCGGGGATCCACCACTTCCGGTGCGATAAAAGTCATTATACGTTCCCGCTGATAATCCCGCAGCGGGACCCAAGACTGCTTCTGGTAAGCGCCACGCGCCTCATGGGCAGTCAGGTTGTTCTCCTCGAGAAACCCGGAATACTTGTACAGATCAACGCTGATCAATGTTCCAAGGCACAGCACCAGGCCGAAAACGGCTAGGAAGAATCGCTGTGAGAGCTTGGAAACGTAGAGTAATGCGAGCATCGTTGGAGGGATTATGAGGCAAGAGCCTAGATCAGGTTGAGCAAAAATCAAGATCATTGGTATGGCCGTGACAAGGAACACTTTAGACAATGTCCAAACGCTCTGACGAATAGTCCCGACTTCCGACCGGGCAAGGATGCTGGCCATCATGATGGCGCTGCAGACCTTGGCCGCCTCGGCGGGCTGGTAGGCCATGAACTTGAAGTCCAGCCAGCGCCGGGCCCCCTCCCTTTCAACTCCGAGAGGGGTATAGATCAAGAGCAACAGCAGGACCGCGGCGGCATAAAACCAAAAGGCATTCTCCAGATAGAACTTATAATCAATCCGGGAAACAACGAAGTAGACCCCGCTACCAAGGACAATCCAGACCATCTGCCTGATCCAATAGCCTCCCCCGACAAAGGCCTGGGCGCTGTATATGAAAAATATCCCGATGATCGAGAGAAGCAACATGCAGACCGGGCTGATCCAGTCGGTTCGTGTCGAATCTGCATTCGAAATCAACCGCCGGGTCGTGTACAAAACTCGATGTGTGTCCAGCTGCTTCAATGAACCGGTACTGTGTGGGCGAGGCCCCTCTCAAGGCAATCACTTTGTCGGGCAAGTCGGGCTTGTCAGACGAGTCAATCGGGTCAGTCTCATAATCGATGAAACAACAAGCCCTTTTGGATGCAGCGCGGGAGCTCTCCACGACCCTCTCGCGGCTCAGTTTTTCGGCCCCGGTCTCCATGGTCTACAATGCCTACGACTATGCCTGGGCAGGGCATGAGGCCTACATCAAACGATTTGGCGGAGGTGGCCGGAAACGAGTCGTCTACCTGGGCATGAATCCCGGCCCTTGGGGCATGGCCCAGACCGGTGTTCCTTTTGGCGAGATAGCCGCGGTTCGGGACTGGCTGGGAATCGAGGTGCCCATTGCCAAACCAGCCCATGAGCATCCCAAACGCCCCATAGAGGGATTTGCCTGTTCCCGGTCCGAAGTCAGCGGGAGGAGGCTCTGGGGACTGTTCGCGGAACTGTACGAATCAGCGGACGAGTTTTTTCAGGAGGCCTTCATTCTCAATTACTGCCCCCTCTCCTTCCTGAGTGAAAGTGGCGCCAACATCACTCCGGACAAAATAGCGGTTGCGGAAAGGAAGCCCCTTGAGGCCGCCTGCGATCAACACCTCCGGACCGTGATTGAATTGCTCCAGCCGGAAATCGCTGTTGGTGTTGGCGGGTTTGCGACGAAATGCCTGCAACGGCTTTCCCTGAAAGGTCCGCGGATTGGAACCCTCCTGCACCCCAGCCCCGCCAGCCCGATCGCCAATCGCGAGTGGCCTGGGCGGCCCCGTCATCAATTGCGAGAGCTCGGAATCGTCGGCTGATCAAGAGGAGTGCGTGCTACGGGCTCTCTTCCCAAAACGCGTCCTGACGCAACAACCGCCCTGCAAGGATTGACCCCATCCGAATTAGGCACATCCTCAATAAGGTTATGTCACGGTTGTTTCTAGTCGTTGCGATGTGTTGTCAGGTGCCCTTTCTCAGCGCTGCAAAGCTGCAGAGTGGACCCATGATCGGATATGCCACAATGGCCGAGGTCCTGGTCTGGGTGCAGACTGATGCCGCAGCGGAGGTCAAGGTGGCTTACTGGCCGGAAGATGACCCGGATAGTATCCGTTTTACGGATACAATCCAGACCCGGAAGCAGGACGGATTCATTGCAAAGTGTATCGCCGACACAGTCGCGGAAGGAACTCAATATGGATATGCCCTCTACATAGACGGGGATAAGGTTGAGCCCCGGTTCCGCGAGGAATACCGCGAGGGAACCATCCCTCTGACATTTTCCACCCCGCCCAACTGGCGCTTCCGGAAGGATGGCCACACTCCTTTTGACTTCACCATCGGATTTGGCAGTTGTGCCTACATCAATGAGCGTGAAGGCGGCTACGACCGCATGAATTCCAAACCGTACGGGGATGGCTACGAGATCTTTGAATCAATCTATGAAGTAAATCCGGACGCCTTCGTCTGGCTGGGTGACAACATCTATTATCGTGAACCCGACTGGACATCCCGGACCGGAATGATTCACCGCTGGACTCACGACCGTTCGATTCCGCACCTCCGGCCAATGCTGGCGACCATCCCCCAGTACGCCACATGGGACGACCACGATTATGGACCCAATGATGCCGGTCGTGAATTCTGGAACAAGGGCATGGCGAAGGAAATCTTCAGCTTGTTTAACGGCAATCCGAGCGCCGGGGTTCCCGGCATTCCCGGTATTTTCACCTACTTCGCCTGGGGAGACGTTCATTTCTATCTTCTCGACAACCGCACCCACCGGACCACCCCCGGACTGGCTCTCGGGCAATTTGGATATCCTCCGCAGCAACTCGGCAAGGCTCAGATTGATTGGCTCATTGAATCGATGAAATATAACCGGATGCAGTCCCGCAGCAGCTACCCCTCAACCTTCAATATTATCGGCATCGGCTCGCAGATTTTCTCGCCTCATTCAAAAGACGGCCTGCAGCGTTATCCGGAAGAATGGCAATACCTCATCGATCGCCTCATTGCAGAGGAGCTCCATAACACGATCTTCATTTCAGGAGACGTCCACTTTTCCGAGGCAAGTCGGCTGGTTGTCGAGGAAAGCAATTTCACTGTGACCGAATTCACCTCTTCGCCACTGACCGCCGGTCCATGGCCGGGGTCGCCCGCGAAAAACAATCCCTACCGGCTTGATATCTTTCCCGGGGAAGCCGACCGCTACGGCGAAAGGAACTTTGCCACCCTCACCTTCGAGGGCCCGCTATGGGAGCGGCGAGTCGTTGTCCGCTATTACGATACAAACGGGGAGCTCATCAACCAGGACCCGGACAAGGCACCCGGTGAACCGACCGGGGAAAGCATTATTGAAGTCCATAATCCAAACCTGGATCCGCGCTTGCGCCGCTGATTCACCATTTCCATGAACACACTGATAGCATTCGATAAATACAAAGGGGCCCTTGATGCCCGGTCTGCCTGTGAACTGGCTCGCGAAGCGCTCTCTGTCAAATTGCCAAAGGCCAAGATCCATTCTGCTCCGCTCACGGATGGAGGGGAAGGGTTTGCCAGCATTCTTGCCGAAGCACTCGGTGGGGAGCTACGGACAGTCGCCGTTCCGGGGCCGCTCTTTGAACCAGTTGATGCCCATTTTGCCCTTGTTGAGGCAGAATCCCTGCCCAAATCAGCGTGGCAACGGCTCAACCTGCCGGACGAATTGATTAATGGAAAAATCGGCATCGTCGAGATGGCTTCAGCCAGCGGCTTTGAATGCCTGTCCGATGATCAGCGCAATCCATGGCAGACAACGACCTACGGAACCGGTCTCCTGATGAAGGAAGCTATCCGGGCTGGTGCGGAGGCTTTGATTCTGGGAATCGGCGGCAGCGCCACCAACGACTGCGGGGCAGGCGCGCTTGAAGCCCTCGGGGTTTGCTACTACGACCGGGAATTGCAACCCGTTACCAAAGTCGTCCCGGGCACCTTTCGCCAGATTAACACGTTGGGCTCCACATCCCATTTACTGGACAAGTTTCCTCCGGTCAGGATTGCCTGCGATGTCACGAATCCACTTCTCGGGGAGAATGGCGCGACGCGGGTATTCGGCCCGCAAAAGGGGCTCCTGCCCGAGGATGCCGACCGCATGGAGCGGACTATCCAGAAAATGGGCCGTCGGGTTCTTGGCCTGTTTGGCAAGCATCCGACGGATTGGGACAAGCTGATGACCGAACCGGGATCTGGTGCCGCGGGAGGAATCGGTTTTGCCCTCAGGCATGCCTTGCCAGACAGCGAGTTTGTGGAAGGATTTCCACTTGTTGCCGACCTTCTGGACCTGCCCCACAAGGTGAAGGAATCCGGATTGATTATCTCAGGTGAGGGCCGGCTGGATCAAAGCTCCCTCGCGGGAAAAGGACCTGTAGCCCTTCTGAGGCTCGCAGGGCCGGCGCAAAAGGTTGTCCTGCTAGTCGGTAGTGCCGATGCCACTACAGTGAAGCAGCTCGCTTCCGCGCATCCAAATCTTGAGACCCTCGTCTTGTCGGATCCGGATTGGCCCATTGAAAAGGCCCTATCCGAAACACCCGCATCCCTGCGCAACGCTTTGGAAAAGGTGGCCCTTCCCGGATGACGCAAGAAGAGCATCGCCTCAACAGGCGCCGCCTTGAGCGGATTGCCCGAGTGAAGCGTGTCCTGCGCTGGATGCCACGGCGTGCCAATGTGCACCGCTATCCCGTCCTGAGGTGGTTTGCCTCCGCTACCCGGAAGCGGTCTTACCTGTGGTGTTTTCGAGTCAAGAATGCGATCCCGGCCCTCTACGCGGGTTGCATTCTCGCCCTTCTCCCACTTTACGGGATACAGCTGCCGATTGCCGTTGGCCTCGCCTTCCTGCTCCGCGCCAACCTGCCCATTCTCACCAGCACGATCTTCATCACCAATCCGTTCACAATCCTGCCCGCTTACTTCGCCTGTTTTCAAATTGGGCGCGTTCTCCTGAATATCTTTGGCGTCGACACTCCCCAGATCAACATGGCGGAAATGAAGTTGCTCATTGACGCCCTGCAAAGTGGCAACTGGGCCATGAACCTGCTTTATCTGGCCAACATCTGGTGGGTGACCGCACTCGGCGGAATAATTCTTGGAACATCCCTCGCGACCATTGCCGCAGGCATTTACAAGCTCGCAGCCTACGAGGTGATGGTCTCCGTCAAGCGCCTCAAGGAATTGCAGAAAAAGCGTCAGGAGCAGGTTGCACAACCTCCTGAACAGTCTCCCAATCCCAAACAAGCAGAAACTCCCTGATGGAAAGCCTTCCCGCATTAATCAATCGTCGCCGCTTCCTCTCACGCCTCACAATGGCCACGACCAGTTGGGCCTTTCTTGGGAACTCCGCAGTCGAAGCCGCCCAACCCAGCCAGTTCCTTCTCGGAATCGATGTGCTCGCGCGGGGCGGTTTCCGCGAGCTGCGTGGCAAACGGATCGGGCTGCTCACGCACCCGGCCGGCGTCAACCGGGCAGGACAATCCACGATCCATGTACTCAAGCAGGCACCCGAAGTGCGTCTTGTCGCGCTCTTTGGTCCGGAGCATGGTATCTACGGTGATGAAAAGGCCAATGTTCCGGTTGATGACAAAATTGATGCCCGAACCGGCCTCCCGGTATTTTCCCTCTACGGCAAATTCCGACGCCCGACTCCCGAAATGCTGGCCCGCATCGACACGATGGTCATCGACCTCCAGGACATCGGGTCACGCAGCTACACTTATGTCAGTTGCATGCGGTATGTCATTGAGGAATGCTTCAAGGCCGGCAAGGAAGTGATTGTGCTCGACCGCCCCAACCCGCTCGGCGGGCTGAAAGTGGATGGGCCCCCTCTGGAGGAAAAGTGGATGAGCTATGTCGGGGCGTTCCAGGTCCCCTACGTTCACGGTCTCACAATCGGGGAGCTTGCCAATATGGCCCTTAAAAAACCAGGTGTGCTCAAAATCCCGGATGCCGTGCGTCGCCGGGGCCGCCTCAAGATCATTTCCATGCAGGGATGGAGGCGCTCCATGATGTGGACGCAGACCGGGCTCAAGTGGATTCCCACATCACCCGCCATTCCGGATCTGTCCGCCGTCCTCGGTTACCCCATGACCGGACTTGGCGCACAACTTGGCAGTTTCTCGCACGGCTACGGCACACATCTCCCGTTCCGACTCATTCAATTCACCGGTACTCCGCCCGAGACGATTTCAAAAGCCCTCACCTCCCGTGGAATCCGCGGCCTCTCATTCCCCGTCATTCCCTTCGAGGTCAAGGGCAAGCTGCGCCGCGCCACCTACGCCCAGGTCACCAACTGGAACGCCCTCCGGCCGACTGAGCTCAGCCTTCACATGATGGCCCTTGCCTGCGAGTGGAGCTCCCAAAACCCCTTCGCAACCGCCTCCTCTTCAAGACAGGGCCTCTTTAACAAACATGTCGGCGATGAACGGGTCCTCAATTTCCTCATCGAAAAAGGTAGCGCTCTTCCCGTCCGCACCCTCCTCGCCGATTGGGAGAACTACTGCCGCCAATTCGCTGCCCAGTCGCGGGCCTATCACCTCTATTGATCCGTCCAGGGTCCCAGATATTTTTGATTTTGGGTTGCGGAAGGCAATTGGTGAAATATGGTGCAATTATATTATGAAACAGATCCCCTCTGCCCTCCTTTCAGTAAAGAAGCTTCCCGCCTTGCTGAGCCTGTTAACCCTGATTCCTCTCTCTGCATTCGCACAATACTCCCTTGTCTGGTCAGATGAGTTTGACCAGCCAGACGGTAGCGCACCCGACCCGGCCAATTGGGGCTACGACATCGGTGGTGGCGGATGGGGTAACTCAGAGCTTCAATGGTACACCGACCGCAGGGATAATTCCCGGATTGAGAATGGCGAATTGGTTATTGAGGCCAAGGAGGAAGCCTTCGAATGGCGGGACTACACCTCAGCCCGCCTTCTCACCAAGGGAAAGCAGGAGTTCCTCTACGGGCGTATTGAAGCCCGCATTAAAGTGCCAGCGGGCCCGGCAGGATTTTGGCCGGCATTCTGGACTCTCGGAGCCGACATTGATACCGTCGGATGGCCACAATGCGGGGAAATCGACATCATGGAATATGTCAGCCGGGAGCCCAACGAGATTTTCGGGACCATTCATGGCCCACTCTACAATGCCGGGGCATCTATAGGGGATATCTATACCTTCGATGAACTTGTATCGGATAATTACCACACCTTCACGGTGGACTGGCAGCCCAACCTGATTCGCTGGTATGTTGACGGAATTCTCTATCACACAGCCACGCCAGACACGATCGGTTCAACACGGGGCGGGCCAAAGGAATGGGTCTTCGATAAACCGCATTTCCTCATCCTGAATGTCGCCATTGGTGGGACATTCGGCGGTGAACTCGATCCCACGCTGGAATTTCCCCTTGAGATGCAGGTCGATTATGTACGGGTCTACGAATTTGATTACGGAATCTTCAATGGGTACCCGCAGGACGGTGACTGGATCAACACCGGAGCCTTCATGGGCTTGGTAAATATTGCCGCATACCCGTGGGTCTACGTGGATTCCCTCGGGGACTACATTTACGCCGCCCCTTCTGACTCGAATAGCGGTTGGGCCTATCTACCTAAGTGATCACTTCCGAAGCCCTCCTCATGAAAAAGTCCTCTTCCCCCTATCGGGTGCTCCTGCGCCTGCTGTCACTGCTTGCCCTTGTTCAGGCACCCCTTGCCGCCCCGGCTGAATACCTCCTCGTATGGAGCGATGAATTCAATCTGCCTGACGGCAGCGCACCCGACCCGGCCAACTGGAACTACGACATCGGTGGCTGGGGCTGGGGAAACCAGGAATCGCAATACTACACGACCAGTACCGACAATGCCCGGATCGAGAACGGGGAGCTGGTCATCGAACTGCGCGATGATACCGGCCTCAACGGGGCTCCGGATCTGTATCCGAATAATGACTATACGTCCGCGCGGCTGCTGACAAAGGATAAGCACGACTGGAGATATGGGCGCATTGAAGCGCGGATCAAAGTTCCTGATGGTGGAGCTGGCCTCTGGCCCGCTTTCTGGATGCTCGGCAATGATATCGATGCCGTTGGCTGGCCCCAATGCGGCGAAATCGACATCATGGAGTATGTCAGCCGTTTACCGGATGAAATTTTCGGGACAATTCATGGTCCCGGCTATTCGGGGGGAGCAGCCTACGGAAACATTTACTACTTTGGTCAACCCGTCGCAAACGATTACCACACCTATGCTGTTGAATGGGAGCCCAACCAGATCCGCTGGTATGTGGACGACATTCTATACCACATCGCCAGCCCGGCTGATATCGCCCCGAACCAGTGGGTCTTCGATCACAACCACTTCATCATCCTCAATGTGGCCATTGGGGGGACTTTTGGCGGAGGAATAGCCCGCAACATCACCTTTCCTCAAAGGATGCTGGTTGATTATGTCCGTGTTTACCAGAATGATGAAATCGCCCTCCCGACCGTGGATATTCCGGGAGTTGTCCAGGCTGAGGATTACTCAAACCAGTCCGGGGCCCGGTTTGAAACCACAACCGACTCAGGGGGCGGCCTCAACGCCGGCTTCCTCGCCGATGGCGATTACCTTGAATACCTGCTCAACTCGCCCGTCGCCGGCACTTACTCCCTCGAGGCCCGGGTCGCCAGTGGGACAGATGTCACGGGCCGACTCATCTTCTCCACGGAGAGCGATTCAGTCTCCTCTCCCGATATCACCAATACCGGCGGCTGGCAGGCCTGGTCCACCCTCGCTGTCGGAGAAATTGACCTTCCAGCTGGCCTCGTCACCCTCCGTATGACCGTAGAGTCTCCCGGACCCGGCATTGATGCCATGAACATCAATTGGATGGATGTCCAATTGGTCAACATCTCCACCGACTATGGCATGTTCAACGGCTTTGACTGGGTCAATGGCTGGGTCGACACCGGCGCCTTCATGGGCTGGGTCAATCTCGAAAACTACCCGTGGACTTACGTCGAGGATCTCGATTCCTACATCTACGCAGCCCCTTCCACCAGTCCCGGGGGATGGATCTATCTGCCCAAATAGCTGGCTAATCCCTTTTTTCTTGCAGAGGGGCGAATTGTGCAATTTGGTGCAATTCCATATGAAGGCACCCCCCCCCTCCCTCTTCTTCAGGCTACTCGCTGGTCTGGGACTGTTCCTTATCGCCCAATCGCCCCTGATGGTCTCGGCCGGCTGGACCCTCGTCTGGCAAGATGAGTTCACGCAAGCTAACGGGAGTCCACCTGACCCCTCCAAGTGGGGATACGACATCGGCGGCTGGGGCTGGGGAAACGGGGAAGAGCAATACTATACCGACAGCACAGATAATGCCCGAATCGAGAATAACCAGCTGGTCATCGAAATGCGTGATGATACCGGCACCAATGGCAACCCGGATGATTACTTCGGCAATGACTATACTTCGGCCCGCTTGCTGACCAAAGGTAAGTTTGACCAGCTGTATGGGAAATTTGAGGCGCGAATAAAGGTTCCAGAGGGGGGAGATGGTCTTTGGCCAGCTTTCTGGATGCTCGGGGCGGACTTTCCTAACACCGCTTGGCCATTTTGCGGGGAGATTGACATCATGGAATACGTCAGCCGCCAACCGAATGAAATTTTTGGAACAATCCACGGCCCCGGCTACTCGGGTGGATCGGCCTATGGGCAAATCGTTAACATCGGTGAAGCGGTAGTGAACGACTATCACATTTTCGCTGTTGAGTGGGAACCCGACGAGATTCGCTGGTATTTTGATGGGGTTCTCTATCACACCGCCAATCCTGCTGATGTGGCACCGAACGATTGGGTCTTCAATGAGTCTAACCCGCCCCAGGCGACCGATGGATTCTTCATGATTCTGAATATGGCCATCGGTGGCAATTTCGGAGGAGCAATTGATGCGAACAACATTAATTTTCCGACCCAGATGCTCGTCGATTATGTCCGGGTATACGAACAGACGGTCACCAATCCACAGTTGGTCTTGACCAAGACCGGCACCTTCAATGACGAGAGCGGCGACGGCTTCGCCGATCCGGGCGAGACCATCGACTATACTTTCACGATTGAAAATACAGGTGATGTGGAGTTGACCAATGTGACGGTTACCGACCCGCTGGTGACGGTCTCTGGAGGAACCGCCCCTTCGCCAAACCTGCTGCTCAATCCAGGCTTCGAAGTTACTCAAGCCGGCTCAGGTCTGAACCTTTGGGATATGGTTCCAAGTGGCGGAAATGTTGTCGTTACGGATGCCTATGCCTACCCGAACACCGGCCTCAAGTCTCTCCTGATTGACAGCACTGGTGCGGGCGACTGGGCCTCCCCGAATGCTTCCCAATCCTTCACAGCAACCGCCGGCGAGGAGTTTAATTTCAAGGGCTACATGTATTCACACACCGGCGTTTCAGGCGCATCCTTCGGCCTTCTCAAGATCGAATTCAGGAATAGCCTGGGTGATCTTCTCGATCCCGGAGTCAGCGGAGTTTCCATTGGATCAGCGGCTGCCAGCCCCTTCTTTGGCGCAGAATCGAATGTCTTCCTCAACAATGCCTCCCCCGCCGCAACATGGATCTTGACCGAAGTCCAGGCTGTGGCCCCTCCAGGAACCGCCACGGTCGGCTTTTACCTGCTGAATGTGAATGAGCCCGGAGCGACCCAACTCATGTATTTCGATGACATCAAGGCCACAGACGTGACTGCTGGAACAGGGCCTACCCTTCCAGTAGGCGCAACGGACAGCAGCACCTACACGGCGACCTACACGATCACTCAGGCCGACATCGACGCTGGCCAGTTTGTCAATACAGCCACCGCCAACAGTGCGGAAGGCGCATCCGACGATGACACCGAGACAACGATCTTGCCCACTGTGCCACCATTGCAGGAACTCACCCTCACCAAGACCGGTACCTTCAATGACGAGAGTGGCGACGGTTTTGCCGATCCTGGCGAGACCATCAGTTATGCCTTCAGTATCGAGAATACCGGCAGCGTGCCCCTGACCAACATCGTCGTCACCGATCCATTGGTGACTGTTCTCGGTACCCCGACTGGCCCGACCAACCTCCTGACAAACGGAAGTTTTAATACGGCCATTGGTGCTGAATGGACTCAGAACCTGAGCGGCGGATCAGCCGGAAATTCCTCTGCTTACGTAAGAACCGGTGCGAATTCCCTGGTCATTGACAGTACTGGTGCAGGTGATTGGGCGTCCCCGAATTTGTCCCAGACCTTTCCAGCAAGCCCCGGACAGGAATTCAATCTCCAAGGTTATATGTTAGCGCCCGCAGGCAGCATTCCCGGGACGTCATTCGGCCTGCTTAAGATAGAATTCACAAATGCCCTTGGTGAGGCTCTCGATCCAGCCTCTGTTTCGATTGGTGGAAGCGCCGACGCCCCGTTCTTCGGAGCTGAATCGACTCCTTTCCTGAACAGCGTTTCAGCTATTGGGGACTGGATCCCTACTGAGACCCAGGCGGTTGCTCCAGCTGGTACGGTATCGGTCAGGTTCGTCGCTCTGAATGTCAACCAACCGGGTAATCCTGGGCCAATGTACTTCGATGACATTGTGGCCACTGACGTAGCCGCCGGCGGCGGTCAGGTTGATCTGCTTGTTGGTGCAACAGACAGCACGACATACACCGGAACCTACACCATCACCCAGGCCGATATTGATGCAGGGGGGGTCACCAACACTGCCACCGCAAGCAGTGATGAGGGCGTGTCTGATGATGACGTTGAAGTCACCCTGCTTCCCCAGAATTTCCAGTTCACAATCTCAACCACTCCGGTCTTCAACGACGAAAGTGGGGATGGATTTGCAGAAGTGGGAGAAACTGTCAGCTATCCTTTCACCGTGGAGAACACAGGGAACGTAACCCTGAACGACTTCGAGATTGTCATGATATCACTCACCGGTGGCCCGACAACGCTTGATGTCGGGGAAGTGGATACAACTACCTTCGAGGGGACCTACAGTCTTACTGAAAGTGACATTCAGGCGGGCGCAGTCGCAGGCCTGACCGCAATCGGCTATGGTTCCAACGTGGGAACAATGGAGCAGCCTTTGCCCTCAGTTCCCCTTACCGAGGACCCCAACGGCGACTTCGATGGCGATGGTATCCTGAACATTTTAGAACGGGCTTTTGTCCTGAATATGTTCAGCCCGGACCCGATCGCATTACCTGCTGTGGGCACTTATGATGAAGACGGCCAGAAATACATGACCATCAGCTACACGCGCCAGAATATTACAGTTATCGGTGACAGCAATGGAACCTTCACCTCATCGGATTTCATTTACACTGTGGAGGTGAGCGACGATTTGACCACATGGAACTCGGATATTCCAGAGCTGGAGCTTGTTAACGAATTTGATTCCGGAGTCAGTGAATCAGCCATCGTCCGCTCCACGGATCCAATGGTCCCCGGGACGACAAAATTCATGCGCCTGAAGGTGGAACCGAGGCCCTAGGCTTCACCACCCTCAGGCCTTCCCGGCTTTCTCTGCCCGCTTGCCAGAAAGCGGCCTCGGCCGCTCTGGCGAATGATCGATGCCAACGTACCGGGCTTTAAATCCTTGTGCAATGGGATAGGGATTGTCCGTGAGCCATCTGGAGTGGTTTTGCGCATAATCCTGTGACTGCCTTTCTGCCGGACGGGGATGAATCCGTGCAGTTCTAAAAGTCTACAAATTTGTGCCCCGGAGAATCGCCTACGCGGGGGCGTAATCTGCCTCAAACTGGGTGATCCAGGATTCCTCGGAGAGCCGACCCTGAACCTCCTGAGGGGAAGCAGTTTCAAGAAAAAGGGTCACCGCCTCGCGCAGATTTTCCACGGCTTCCTTTTGGGAAGAGCCTTGACTGGCGATGTCCAGTTCCGGGGAAAAGGCAACATACTGGTCCTCTTCCCGACGGACGATGGCAGTGAACTTTGCTTTCATCTGCCTGAATATAGATGATGGAGGATTCATACCGCAAGCGTGCAGTCAGTTCCTGAATCCGGGAACAAGGAAAACCAGTCAAATTCAGGCAGTCTTTAAGCCTTCCCGGCCTTTTCCGCCCGCTTGCGCAAGTTTGGATCAAGGATCCGCTTGCGCATGCGGAGGACCTTCGGGGTCGCCTCGACATACTCGTCGGATTCAATGTATTCAAGCGCCCGCTCGAGGGAATGCTTGATCGGCGGAGCCAGCTGGATGTTCTTGTCGCTACCTGAGGCGCGGACATTCGTCAGCTGCTTGCCCTTGGTCGGGTTGACCGGGAGGTCGATCCGTTTCGGGGATTCGCCGACAATCATACCGACATAGACTTCGTCACCCGGTGCCACGAAGAGCTTACCGCGTTCCTCAAGGGCCATCAGCGTATAACCGGTTGCGGCACCCTGCTCCATGGAAACAAGCGTACCGGTCTGGCGACTGACAATCTCGCCCGCCCAGGGCTTGTAGGCATCAAAAATATGGCTCATCACCCCATGACCGCTGGTCATGTTGACGAGGTCGGACTCAAAGCCGATGAGGCCTCGGGTAGGGATATTGGCTTCAATGGTCGTCCGTCCCATGTGGGCGTGCATGCCAGTCATCTTCCCCTTGCGCCCGGCAAGGTTCTTCATGATGCCACCGACGGCGTCTTCCGGCACGTCAATCCAGACATTCTCAAAGGGTTCGCAACGCTTGCCATCCACTTCCTGAGTGATCACCTGCGGACGGGAAACGAGTACCTCGAATCCCTCGCGGCGCATGGTCTCGACAAGAACTGCAATCTGCATCGCTCCGCGTGCGGAAACCATGAACCGGGCACCATCAGCGGCCTCATCCATCTGGATGGAAATGTTGGATTTCATCTCGCGGACAAGGCGCTCGCGGATCTGCCGGGAAGTGACCTTCTTGCCATCCTTACCAGCGAAGGGACCGTCGTTGACGGCAAATTCCATCTGGATTGTCGGCGGGTCGATCTCCATGAAGGTCAGGGGTTCCTGTTCGGATTTGGCAACAATCGTCTCCCCGATATCCAATTCCTCAAACCCGGCGACGCCGATGATGTTACCGGCAACGCCCAGATGGGAATCTGAGGTCTGCATTCCGGAATATTCAAAGAGCTTGGTAATCTTGGCCGTCTCGCGTTTGCCGTCCTTGTGAATGATCTGCATCCGGTCACCATCCTTGACTTCCCCACTCAGGATACGCCCGATCGCAACACGACCCACATAGTCATTCCAGTCGATGTTGCTGACGAGCATCCGGAAGTCACCCTCCTCTACCACGGGTGGATCAATGTGCTTCATGATGGTCTCGAAGAGCGCGGACATGTCCTTGCGCGGACCATCCAGATCAAAATCTGCCCAGCCATTCTTTGCGCTGGCATAAACAAACGGGGCATTGAATTGCTCATCCGTTGCCTCAAGGTCAAGAAACAGCTCGAGGACCTTATCATGCACCGCAACCGGGTTGGCATGCTCACGGTCCACCTTGTTGATCACGACGATCGGTTTCAGGTTGTGCTTGAGGGCCTTCATCAGGACAAAGCGGGTTTGCGCCTGCGGGCCGTCGTGTGCGTCCACCAGCAGCAACACGCCATCGACCATTTTCATTACACGCTCCACTTCAGCGCCAAAATCGGCGTGTCCGGGGGTGTCAACGATGTTGATCAAATCGTCCTTCCAGTGGACGGAGGTGTTCTTCGCCTTGATGGTGATCCCCTTCTCCCGTTCGAGGTCCATGGAGTCCATCATGCGGTCGGCGACCACCTGATTCTCACGGAAAAGCCCACCAGCCTTGAGCATTTCATCGACAAGGGTGGTCTTGCCGTGGTCGACGTGCGCGATAATCGCGATATTACGGATGTTCTTCGGGTTCATTGGAAAAACCGGACACAGAATCGGGTTTTCCCCTGCATTGCACGATTATTCGGCGAAATACTTCACTCTGGAGGCAAATATTGGCTGCCGTCTTTTTCACCATGGCTATCTGCCGGGCAGGGTTCCCACGGGTAAGCTCGGGCAACCTGAACTTGAGTGTCCTTGCTGAATCTGCTGTGGTCGTGGCCAATGCCTATGACCTCATCCTTACATATCCGGCCAGACATCAAGGAAGCCCTCCGTGAAGGTCGGGCCGTCGTTGCTCTAGAGTCGACTGTCATCACTCACGGGCTGCCCTATCCTGACAACCTTGAAACAGCCATGGCCATGGAATCCGCAGTGCGTGAATCCGGGGCCCTGCCAGCAACCATCGGGATCGTGGACGGCCGGGTCACGGTCGGGTTAACCGGGGAGGAAATTGAGCTCCTGGCAAAACAAGCTCCCGGGACCGTGCGCAAGTGCAGCCGGCGGGATTTTGCGATTGCCATAGCGGCCAAGGAGCATGCCGGGACGACCGTTGCGGGCACCATGCTCGTCGCATACCGGGCAGGGATCCGCGTATTCGCAACCGGTGGGATCGGCGGCGTCCATCGGGGTCATCCTTACGATGTGTCGGCTGACCTCGAGGAGCTGGGGCGGACACCGGTTGCCGTGGTCTGCTCCGGGGCAAAGGCCATTCTGGATCTTCCCCTGACCATTGAATACCTTGAGACCAAGGGTGTCCCTGTCATCGGATTGGGGACGGAGGCCTTTCCGGCTTTTTATTATTCCGACAGTGGATTGGGCGTCGATCATTGTGTCGCCGACGCGCAAGAGGCTGCTCGCATCATCAAGGCGTCGCTGGAATTTGAAACAGGAGGGGGAATGCTCGTCACGGTGCCTGTCCCCGCTGCTGCGGAATTGCCGCGTGAACAATGTGAGGAAGCCATCGAACTAGCGCTTGCTGAAGCCGAGGCCAAGGGCATCCGCGGGAAGGACATCACGCCCTTTATGCTGGCCCGCATCTCGGAGCTGACCGAGGGAAAATCCCGCGATGCGAATCTCGCCCTGCTGATCAACAATGCCTCGGAAGCGGGCCGGATCGCGGTGCAGCTTTAGGCACGATCAGCCGCTGAAGTACTTCACCCCGGAGGCAAATATCGGTTGCACCTTGTTTCCCGGAATGTTGATCCCGACGTAAGAGCCCACCCGCTCGCTGTGTCCCATCTTGCCAAAAATCCGGCCGCAGGGACTGGTGATGCCTTCAATGGCTTCCATGGAGCCGTTTGGATTATCCGGTAGCTGCAGGGTCGGTTTGCCATTTGCATCGACATACTGTGTCGCCACCTGGTCATTGCGGAAGAGTGAGGCCAGGACTTCCGAGGAGCCGACAAAGCGCCCCTCGCCGTGCGAAACCGGTGTCAAGGTCTCCTGACCAAGCGGACATTCCGAGAGCCAAGGCGATAGCCGCGAAACGACCTTTGTGCGAACGTAGCAGGAAACGTGGCGCCCGAGATGGTTCACCGTGAGGCTCGGATGGTCCGCCGCCATGGGTTGGATTTTGCCGTACGGCAAAAGCCCGAGTTTCACCAGCGCCTGAAATCCATTGCAAATTCCGAGAATCAGCCCGTCCCGCTCCTTGTAAAGGCGGCGTGTCGCCTCCGCGACGCGCTCATTGCGGAAAACCGAGGCAATGAACTTGCCCGACCCGCCGGGCTCGTCGCCCGCACTGAACCCTCCGGAAAGCATGAGAATCTGGGCCTGGTCGATCTTCTTTTCGAGGGCTTGCAGGCTTTCCTCGATCTCAGAATGCGTCCGGTTGCGGATAACAAGGATTTCCGCCTCGGCCCCGGCGGCCTCGAAGGCCCGCGCAGAATCATATTCACAGTTTGTCCCTGGGAAAACCGGGATCAGGACGCGTGGCCGGGCGGCCCTGGATTTGGAGCCACGGATACTGTGCGGCTCAAACATCTGCAGATTGACGGATTTCTTCTCCACCTCCACATGTGTCGGGAAAACGCTCTCGAGGGGCGCTTCCCAGACCTTGCGGAGTCGATCAAGCGAAAGTGATTCGCCATTCACTGTAATGAAAGGTTCACTACAAGTCCTTCCGACATATTCCCCGTTCAGGGAGGAGGCTTCCACGCCAGGCTTCAGCTCAAGCAGGATTGCTCCAAAGTCGCGCCCGAAGAGCTCGGAGCGGCTCACTTCCCCTTCAAAATTCATCCCGATCTTGTTGCCGAATGACATCTTGCTCACCGCCGCGGCCATGCCGCCTTCACGGACAACCGAAGCCGAGAGGACATCCCCGCGGGCAATGGCATTCGTTATTGATTCGTAGTTACGTTTCAGTACATCCCAATCGGGCATCCCGGAACCGTCGTTCGGGATACTCACCCGGGCAACAGGATGGTCCGCACCCTTGAACTCCGGCGATATGACCCGGGAGACTTCAACCGGGCAGACAGCAAAGGAGACCAGCGTTGGCGGCACGTCCATGTCCTTGAATGAACCGGACATGGAATCCTTTCCGCCGATGGCGGCAATCCCCAGCTCCTTCTGGACGAGCCATGCCCCAAGCAGTGCGGCAAACGGCTTGCCCCAGCGCGCTGGATCATTGCGAAGCTTTTCGAAGTATTCCTGAAAGGTCAGGTAGGTGTCCTCAAGACGACCTCCTGTTGCAACCAGGCGCGAAACCGACTCGATAACCGCATAAAGCGCCCCGTGGAAGGGACTCCAGGCAGCAACTTCCGGATGGAAGCCGAAACTCATAAGAGTGCCCATCCGTGTGTCACCTTCAAGGAGAGGAATTTTGGCCGCCATGGCCTCAGTCGGAGTGATGCGTTCAGCCCCGCCAAACGGGTGAAGGACCGAGCCCGCCCCGATTGTGCTGTCAAAGCGCTCGACGAGGCCCTTTTGCGAACAGACATTCAGTTCGGAAAGCCTTTCCTCCCACTGCGTCTTCAGCGGGATCGTTTCTTCCTCAAGGAGCAAGGGATTTTGGCCCGTTGGATGGGTGACCTTAACCGCCGCCTGCTGACGCACTCCGTTGGTATCTAGGAACTTACGCGAGATGTCGACGATAGTCTGCCCCCGCCAGGTCATCTTCAGTCTGGCTTCTTCCGTCACATCAGCCACCTTGACCGCTTGCAGGTTTTCAGCAGCGGAATGATCCAGAAATGCTTGAAGATCCTTCGGATCGAGCACCACGGCCATGCGCTCCTGTGATTCGGAAAGGGCGATTTCTGTTCCATCGAGCCCGTCGTATTTCAACGGGACAGCATCCAGATCAATTTCAAGCCCATCGGCCAGCTCGCCAATGGCGACGGAAACGCCTCCCGCGCCAAAGTCATTGCAGCGCTTGATCATACCGCTGACCTCCGGATCACGAAAGAGCCGCTGCAACTTGCGCTCCATGGGCGGATCGCCCTTCTGGACTTCCGCCGCATTCTCAAGGGCGGTATCGGTGTGCTCCTTTGAGGATCCCGTTGCCCCGCCAATGCCGTCCCGGCCCGTGCTGCCCCCCACCAGGACAATGACATCTCCCGGCTCAGGGGTCCCGCGGACCACCTGCGAGCGCGGGGCGGCTGCGATGACCGCCCCGATTTCCATTCGCTTGGCCACGTAACCCGGATGATACACTTCATTCACCATCCCGGTTGCCAGACCGATCTGGTTACCGTAGCTGCTATAGCCATGCGCCGCTTCCAAAGTAATTTTCTTTTGCGGCAGTTTCCCGGGCAGGGTCTGAGAGACTTCCTGACGTGGATCGGCACAGCCGGTCACCCGCATTGCCTGGTAAACATAACTCCGGCCCGACAGGGGATCGCGGATGGCCCCGCCAAGGCAGGTCGCCGCACCACCGAAAGGCTCGATCTCAGTCGGGTGGTTGTGTGTCTCGTTCTTGAACATGACCAGCCATTCCTCCGTCGCGCCATCGCGCTCAACAGGAACAACAATACTGGCTGCGTTGACTTCTTCCGAGACTTCCAGCTCCGGCAGCTTTCCTGCCTTACGGAGTGATTTCATCCCCATCAGGGCGATATCCATCAGGCAGACAGGTCGACCTGAAGGATCCTTCCCATACACGTCCTCGCGGGCGGCCTTGTAACTTGCCCATGCCGACTCAATGCCTCCGCTCAGGGGACCGGACTCGATTTCCACTGAGGTAATCTCCGTGAGAAAAGTTGTGTGGCGGCAATGATCCGACCAGTAGGTGTCGAGGAGCTTGATTTCGGTCAGGCTGGGATCGCGCCCCGCCTCTTCCTTGAACCACTGCTGGCAGAAGGCCAGATCCTCCAGTGACATGGCCAGCCCGAGCTCCTTGTGCAGGGCATTGAGGAAAAAGCTGTCACCCGAACGGAAGCCCTCCAATGTCGCCACCGATTCCGGCTCAGGAACAGGATGACGCAAGGTTTCCGGACGCTCAAGCGCCGCCTCCCGGGAATCGACCGGATTGATCCGGTAGGCCTTGATGCGGGCAACCTCCTCATCCGGGAGCTGGCCTTCGAGAATATATACCTCGGCGCAGCGCACCACCGGATCGCAATCTGCCAGAATTTTCAGGCATTGCTGGGCGGAATCAGCGCGCTGGTCAAATTGGCCCGGCAGGTATTCCACGGCGAAGACCGTCGAATCGGGTTCCCAGGGAGCCTTTTCGAAAATGACCTCGATTGCCGGCTCTGAGAAGAGCGATTGCTTGCTGGTCTCCCACACCTCTTCAGAAATCCCCTCGACATCGTAGCGAAGGAGATGCCTGACCGCGCCGAGCCCCTCTATTCTCAGGTCGCGACAGATGTCGTCGCGCAGGGCCCTGGCTTCTTGACGGAATTCCTCCCGCTTTTCCACGTAAACTCGCCTGATCATGCAATTTGAGATGACCCAGCATTCGGTGAACTGCAACCCTCAATCCCGACTAAAAGCCGACAAAAGATTTGCCCTATGAGAATGAGTCCTACACCGTGCAGTCGATTTTCCGGCACCCGATGAGTGAACTGATAAAACACGAATGTGGAATCGCCCTGATACGGCTTAAAAAGCCTCTAGGCTATTACCAGGAAAAGTACGGATCACCCCTGTACGGATTCAGCAAGCTGTTCCTCCTCATGGAGAAACAACATAACCGTGGCCAGGACGGGGCAGGAATCGGCTGCGTGAAGCTCAACATGCCCCACGGGCAAAGCTACATGCACCGTGAACGGGTCCTGAAGGAAAACTCACTCGGGAGGCTCTTTAAAAAACCGCTCAAAAAGTATGACAAACTGGTCCGGAAAGGAATTATTCTCCCGGAATATACCGATTCGGTGAAGGCGCATTTTGACTTCGGCGGCGAAGTGCTGGTCGGGCACTTGCGGTACGGGACTTCCGGGAATTTCACGGAGAGCTCCTGTCACCCGTATTTCCGGCGCAGCAATTGGCCCACCCGTAACCTGATGGTCTGCGGGAACTTCAACATGACCAATACGGCCGAGCTCAACCGGATTCTCATCAATCGCGGCCAGCATCCGATTTTCGACACGGATACGCAAACCATCCTCGAGGAAATCGGGTTCCATCTCGATGAGGCCCACGATGCCATCTACCACAAGATGCGGGATAACTCGAATTTGCCGGGTTCAAAGATCCCGGAGGTCATTTCCGATGAGCTGGACCTTGTTCGGATTCTCCGCAAAAGCGCCAGCGTCTGGGATGGCGGATACGCGCTGGCTGGCCTGGTTGGCAACGGAGATGCCTTTGTCATGCGGGATCCACACGGGATTCGCCCGGTCCATTATTTTGAGGATGACGAGGTGATCGCATTCGCCTCTGAGCGCGTGCCACTCATGACTGCCTTTGACAAGGAAAAGGATGCCATCCAGGAAGTCCCGCCGGGCCACGTTGTTTCCATGAAGAATGATGGGGAGGTACGCGTCGATTCCTTCGCTAATCCCGCACCACGGAGCTCATGCACTTTCGAACGGATCTATTTTTCCCGCGGAAATGACCCTGATATCTACACTGAACGGAAACGCCTTGGCGGCGCCCTCTGTCCACAGATTCTGGAGGAGATTGATTACAATCTTGAGGACGCGGTATTCTCCTATATCCCGAATACGGCGGAAACGGCAAGTTATGGCCTGCTTCATGCCCTGCGCATGTATCGCCGCACAACCGTGAAGGAAAAAATCCTCGAGGCTCACGCCGATGGTTCCCTGGACGAGTCCATGCTTGACGATTTAATCCTCAATAATTGGCCGAGGGCGGAAAAAATCGCTCATAAGGATATTAAATTGCGGACCTTTATCTCGCAGGAAAAGGGCCGGAGCAAGATGGTCTCACACGTTTACGATATCACCTATGATGTTGTGGAGCCCAAGGACAACCTGGTCGTTCTGGATGATTCTATCGTTCGCGGGACAACCCTGCGCCAGTCCATTATCAAGATTCTTTCCCGGACAAATCCCAAAGCAATCATTGTCGCTTCCACTGCTCCCCAGATCCGTTATCCCGATTGTTACGGGATCGACATGAGCGAGCTGGGTAAATTCATCGCCTTCCAAGCCGCAATTGCCCTTTTGAAAGACCGGGGGGCCGGTAAGCGCATTGAAGAAGTCTACCAGGCCTGTCTCGAGGAGTTGAAGAAACCGAAGGAGGAACAGGTAAACCGGGTGAAGGAAATCTACGCTTCCTTTTCCCCTGAGGATATCTCCACCAAGATCGCGGAACTGCTTTACCCACAGGATATCCCGTGGAAGGGACGGTTGGTCATTCTCTACCAGACGATTGAGAACCTGCACGCTTCCACACCCGGAAACACGGGAGACTGGTACTTCTCCGGCAATTACCCGACGGCCGGCGGCATCCAGATCGCCAATCAAGCCTTCATTCAATACTACGAAAACCGCTCCGGTCGCAGTTACGATGTCTAAGAAACAGAGCAAAAAGAAAGCCTACGCCGAGGCCGGCGTGGACATCGCATTGGCTGACAAACTCCTGGGAAGCGTCAAACCATGGCTCAAGCAAGCAAGCCGTCCGGAGTCCTTGGGTTCCATCGGGGGCTTTGGTGGGTTTTTTGATATTTCGAAGACGCGTTGCAAGCACCCTGTGTTGGTCAGCAGCACGGACAGCGTTGGCACGAAAGTGACCGCGGCCCGGATTGTCGGCAACTACAGCAACCTCGGCGCGGACATCGTCAACCATTGCGCCAACGACATTGCCGTGTGTGGCGCGGAACCCCTTTACTTTCTCGATTACTACGCCACCGGCCAGCTTGACAGGAATTATGTCACCCTGATGAAGGGATTGGCCAAGGCCTGCAAGGCTTCCAACATTGCCCTCGTGGGGGGAGAAACCGCCGAGCTGCCGGGCGTCTACAACAACGGTGAGTGCGACCTCGTCGGGACCATTGTTGGTGTCGTTGACAAGCCGAGGATCCTCACCGGCAAGGCAATCCGCCCGGGAGACGTGCTCGTCGGCCTTGCCTCCAGCGGCCTGCACACAAACGGCTTTTCCCTTGCCCGGAAAATCCTCTTCAAGGACATGAAGCTGAAGCCGGAGGATACCTTGCCCGGTTTTCGCTCGAAAGTGGGCAATGCCTTGATGCAGGCCCATGTCAATTACAGTGGCTTCCTGTTGGAGGCGTTCAAGAAGTACAACAAGGGATCACAGGCCTCGAAAAGGCGTGGTAACGCCATTTTCGGCGCGGCTCACATCACCGGTGGAGGCTTCACGGGAAATGTCCCGCGGATTCTCCCGGAAAATTGTAGTGCCATTATCAATACCAAATCATGGAAGCCCTTACCGGTTTTCCAGACCATGGTTTCCGGGGGGAAAGTCGATTTTGAGGAAGCCTACGAGGTTTTCAACATGGGCATCGGCATGGTGCTGGCGGTTTCGCCGGATGTCGCGGCAAACATTGTCAAGCTGGCCGGTAAGCACAAACACAAGGCTGTGATCGTTGGGGAAGTCATCAAGGGTGATGGTTCCGTTGAATTGAACCGCTAATTGAAAGAAGCTGTGCAAAAATCCTCCTCGACTGAATATCTCTACGGCCTGAATCCGGCCTTTGAATGCCTGCGCGCCGGACGGCGCAAAGTACACGAGGCCTTCATCAATGAGCTAACGGCCAATAGCGCGAGGCTGAAGACACTGCGTCGGCTACTGGATGAGCGGGACATTCGCGTCAACCTGACCGACAAGGGCCGGCTACACCAGTTGAGTGCTTCCACCGAACACCAGAACGTGGTCATGAAAGTGGATCGCTATCCGTACGTGACCCACACGGAATGTCTGGCAGCGGAGCGCGTCCTTCTCCTGGATAATGTTGAAGACCCCCACAATGTGGGTGCCATCCTCCGGTCAGCAGAAGTCTTTGGGTTCCATCACATTCTTCTACCCACAAAAGGTGTTCCCGAGGTTTATCCATCCGTGGCCAAGGTCTCGGCGGGTTCAGTTGAATTCCTGAACATTGCCCGGGACTGCAATTCGGTCACTTACGTCCAGAAGGCACTTGATGCCGGTTACTGCGTGGCTGCTTTGGATGCAAAAGGCTCCGTTCAGCTGGAGGAGTTTGCCAAGGATACGCACAATCCCCTGCTGGTGGTGATCGGCGGCGAAGATAAGGGCGTCGGCCAGTTCATCCTCAACCATGCAACGGCAACGCTGGCCATTCCCCAGAGCGGGAAGATCAATTCCCTCAATGCGTCGGTCGCGGCGTCAATTACCCTCTACGCCTTGCGCCCCGCCTGATCCTCGAGAGCCCGAAATGCGCTCTCGATAATCTTGCTTGAGACCTTGTCGGATGTCCCAAGCTCCTGGGCGAAAACCTGTACCTTGAATTCCTCAAGAAGCCAACGCAGGTGGCGTTTCTCCAACGCTGGAGCCTTCAAGGTTTGATAACGCTGGATAAAGCGGATCAGGGGCTTGGCTTTTTCCGCATCCTTGGCGGGATTCTGGCGGGCCCGTTGAATCCTCAGCGTAAGCGCTTCCAGATAGCGCGGGTACTGATGTAGCCGAGCCAGATTGAGTTCACGGAGAAACTTTGGATGAACAAGCGCATTCAGTTCAATTTCCCACGGTGAAGACGTCTGCAATAGCCGGAGAACCTTATCGCGCTTCCCGATTATGGTTTCGAGCAAATCGACATATCGCGGGACGAGACCCTTCATCTTTCCACGGGCCTGGGCAATGACTCTTTCAACCTTGTCCCGTTGCAGGGGAAGCGGCTCGGCAAAGGCCAGCAAGTCCCGGGTAATCAATGACAAGGAATCGGCAGCGAGGGCTTTTGAATCCATCAGGAAAGAAAAGCCAAGGGCGACACGTTTGACCTCCTTTTGCAAATCACGCTCCAGCCAGCCAAGGTCGCGGCCAAGTCCTTCAGCACATAATTCCGGAAATCCCTTTCGAGTTGCTCGTGATGCTGTAGCCAAATCCGGATACAGTTTCAGGGCCACTCCGTTCTTTCCGGATTCAAGCCCGGGAAAGGCTTTCACCGGCAGCCCGGCAATGTCCCCAAGAACAATTTCCAGCGGCAAGTCGGGGAACGAATCAGGATGAACGCGATCTGCTTCAAATTTTGCCTGACCGTCTTTCCATATCTGGAGCTGCTCCCTTCCCTCGCCTTTTTCAAAACTGCTGCGGACAGCCTGCTCGTATTGCTGGCTCACTTCCTGCCAGTTGCGTCCGGAAGCAACAGTTTTCTTCTTCCTGTCAATCACCTCAACGCGCGGCCGCAGGTATTCTGGCACAGCCTCATCCGACCAATCATCCTTGCGGACACGGACTTTCCGGGACTCCCACAACAACTCCGTCAACTGCTCCACGAGCGATCCCTTCTCCGCGGAAACCTTCAGGGCCAGCTCCTGAGACACGTCCGCCATCGGGAATAGCTGCTTCCGCATTTCTTTTGGAAGGCTGCGCAAAAGGTATTCAACCCGCTTGCAGATGTATCCGGGAACCGCCCAGTCAATCAGGCCCGGTTCGACCGATTCAAATTCCTCCACGGGGATCTTGAGAGTTGCCCCGTCCTCGTCTTCACCGGGTTTGTAGGCGTATTCCAGATCAAGACGAAGCCCCTTCAAGTCCGCTACATCCGGAAACGCATTCAATTCCTTCTCCAGTTCACTTTCCTGAAGAAGATCATTCTCGGTAATCCGCAACGCGTCATCTTTCCCGCCATGCTGATCGCGTAAAAAGGCCCTCAGGTCTCCATACGATCCAACCCGCTCCAATCGACGGGCATAGAACTCATACAATTTCTCATCAAGGGCCCAACCGGTTCCTTTCCGCAGGCGCGTTTGCTGATCCCGAACAGATTCGAGCAGGCGCTGATTTGCTTCATGGAAGGGAACCTTGGACAAAAGACGCCCTTCAACAAGGGCTTCCCTGATGAAGATCTCCGTCGCGGCCCGCGCATCCACCTGCAGGTAGGCGGTCTTCTTCGTTGCCACCTCCAGTCCATACAAGAGGATTCGCTCACGGACGAGGACGCGTTCGTTCTTTTCCTCGTAGAATGGTTCCGTGTATTTGTGAGTCAGTACATGTGATCCAATTCGTAGAATCCAATTGGGGTCGATGCGGGCCACCGTCCGCGCATAGAGACGGTTTGTTTCCATGAACTCCGCGCAGAGAATCCACTTGAACGAAATCTTCTTTTCCTCCGCAGCATCAGGCTTCTTCTTTTTGGCAGACTTGCGGGCAGTCTTCTTGAAAAGTCCTGAGCCCGGGAAAATCATGACCTTCCGGTTTCTTGTGGCACGGTAATGATTGGCTTCCTCAAGTTGCCCGATCCCGGACAATAGGCCACTCAACAAAGCGCGGTGAATCTGGTCATACTCGGCAGGCTCCGCGTTTTCACGGAATGATCGGACCTCCTTCAAGGTCCGTTCCAGTTGATGATGTATGTCCCGCCATTCGCGCATCCGCAAATAGGACAGAAAATGCGATTTGCAGAATTTGCGCAGCTGGTTCTGGCTCAGGCGATCCATCTCCTCGTGGTAACTGTTCCAGATATTCAAGAGAGTCAGGAAATCAGATTCTGGATGCTGGAACTTCCTGTGCATGGCGTCTGCATCCTTGGCAAGGTCCATAGGTCGTTCCCGTGGATCCTGGATACTCAGCCCGGCCGCAATGACAAGCAGCTCACTGACACAGCCCTCCCTGTTTGCCTCCAAGAGCATTCTCCCAACAGTTGGATCTGCGGGGAGATGAGCCAACTTGCGACCGAGCGGAGTCAGCTGATGTTCCTTGTCCAGGGCGCCCAGCTGCACGAGCAATTCGAAGCCCGAGCGTATGGACCGCTCCGCCGGCGGTTCAATGAACGGAAATGTCCTGATATCTCCAATACGAAAGGCGATCATCCGGAGTATGACATCGGCAAGGTTACTTCGCAGGATTTCCGGGGTTCCAAATTCAGGACGGGACAGGAAATCCTGTTCACTGTACAGGCGCAGGCAAACCCCTTCACTGAGACGGCCGGCCCGCCCCTTCCGCTGGTTGGCCGAACTCTGGGCAACCTTCTCGATTGGAAGGCGACGCGTATGCGTATGCGTGCTGTAACGGCTCACCCGGGCGAGACCGCTGTCCACTACAAAACGGATTCCCGGAATGGTGATGGAAGTTTCGGCAATGTTAGTGGATAGAATGACTTTGCGAAAACGGGAACTCTTGAAAATCCTGTCCTGATCCTGACCAGACAGGCGACCAAACAAGGGCAAAATCTCAAGGTGGTTAAAGCCGCGTTTCTCAAGCATGTCCCGCACTTCTCGAATGTCCTTTTCCCCGGGAAGGAAGACGAGGACATCCCCGGGCCGGTTCCAGTCGAGTATCAATTCAATTCCCCGGACAACCCCGTCGACATAAGTCATCTCCCCCGCTTCTTCCAGCAACTCATCGATTGGGGCATAGATTGTCTCGACGGGATACAAGCGCCCGCTGACTTCGAGGATCGGTGCACCGTCAAACGCCTCCGAGAAGGCCTTGGTATCAATTGTCGCCGAGGTGATCACGATCTTCAAGTCCCGCCGACGCTTCAACAGTTCCTTCAGGTAACCGAGCAGGAAATCAATGTTCAGGCTGCGCTCGTGTGCCTCATCGACAATGATCACGCTGTATTCGCGCAAATCGGAATCGCCCTGAATTTCCGTCAGGAGCATCCCGTCGGTCATGACTTTAATTAGCGTGTCCCGCCGGGTCTTGTCAGTGAAACGGATTTTTGCTCCGACTTCGGCACCCCAATCGACACCCAGTTCCTCGGCAATTCGTCGGGAGATGGACAAGGCGGCAACGCGACGCGGCTGTGTACAGGCAATTTTACCCTTCTCAGCCAAGCCGGCATCAAGGCACATCTTGGGAATCTGCGTTGTCTTGCCGGATCCGGTCTCGCCGGCTATGACAACCACCTGGTTCGATTGAATCAGCTCGATGATCTCCTTCCGGTGAATCGCAATCGGAAGTTCCTCGGGATACCGAACCTGCAATGGAGGGCGCCCTTTCATCAAGGATTGCTCACCCCGGTAAACCGTTTGGGATGACGGCCAAGCTGTTTCAAATAGCTTTCCGTGTTATCCGGCCATGCATCAACCGGGCCGTAGCGAATGACCAGAAGGCTTTGATACCCTTGAGTTGAGGGTGTAAGAATCCCGGAAAGCGATCCAAGCAATCTCCCTGCTTTTTTCCGCATGAAGGTCTCGTAGTGATCGCGCTTCCGGATTTGTCGTATCAGAAATACAAATACAAGAATTATCACGACCACCCCCGTCGGCATGGAAAGGTCCCGGACCAGCGCTGACCATTTTCCACTCCGTATCCCCTGCTGCCAATCCCTGTTCAGACTTGAGCGCAAGGCTTTTGCTTTTTCCTTCAACCAGTCAAAGCTCACCAACCCGACCCCCTTGACAGAGTCGGCCATCTCCAACTGATCCGTGCTGTCGAATTGAATGACCCTTCTGAACCAGAGCACCTTCAGACTGTCCAGATAAGCCCTCCAGGTGTCGTCAAGGCGCAAACCGCCAACAGCCAGGGCATTGTCGACAGAACCCGGGTCAACAAGGTATCCAGGCGTCGGGTCGACGCGGATCCAACCTTTTGTTGAATCGAAGACTTCCACCCATGCATGCGCATTACGGTGCCTGACCATGAAATAATTTTCATAACCGTTCCAATCCCCGCCGGCGTACCCAGTCACGAGGCGGGCCGGAACTCCCGCGTAGCGGGAAATCAGGACAAATGCACCTGCATAAAGTTCGCAATGACCATCAATGCCCGAATCCACCCAGCGCAGGACACTTTCAGCATCCCCCGACGGGATTTTCGTATCGAGGCTGTATCCGCGACCACTTTGGAGATACGCCACAACTCGATTGGAAAATTCCTCCACGCTCCGGTTTCCCAATCTTCCTGTCTTTCTTAAAGCAGCGTTAAGAATGCTTAAATTCTCCCTTCCAGATGGGACTACCAGTGTTGTGGCAGGATAGGAAATATCCTTCAGATAAGTGGGATCCGAGGTGTCGAGCAGGATTGGTTTCAATCCCGTCAGCTCGAGATCGCTTTTATCGATGGGAAGTGTTCCCCCGAAATCCAAGCCCTCGTAGCGCAGGGAAAGAGTCGTAGCATTGGTCTCGTTGGTTTTCAGGACCCGCGTCAGGTCGTGCACCTGAAGCTCGATCCGATTCTTGAATCGCAGCGTATTAAAGCTGTCTCCTGCCGGAAGATAGGCACTGATGCCGCCTTCCAGGTAAAGGGTCCAGATCGCATTTTCGTCTGTCCCGCTTGTAGAATTATCAAAATCAAAGCGATAATTATTAAGGGTACGCCTTTCCCGGGCAACTTTGGGGGAGACCATGAAGCCGCCGTCATAATAGGCATCCAGTGTCACCATCCTCCAATAGGGACGTGCCGGGATGGACTCCATTTCCACATCCACACGCATGGCGATGGCATCATCATTCAAGATATCGACCACATCCCCATATTTAACATGATCCGAAAAACCGGTCAGGCTTTGTGCTGTTTGAAGCCGTGGGAAGGGTAAGGCCGCCCCAATATCAAACCGTGGCATGAACAGAAATAGCGCCAGGGCCATCGAGGTCGTGAGAAAAAACAATCCCGTGCCCGCAAGAAGAGTGCGTCGATCCACGCGAATCAAGAGGCGCCTGAACAGGGTAATCCATCCGTCACAATAGAACACCTGCAATGCCTCCTTTTGGATTCCGGCCATGTTCCTGGAATGGGATAAGTTTGCCGTGAAGAGCAGCCCCATCGCCAACGGGGCGTAGATCAGCATCTGCAGGCCAAAGGTAATTTCGAGACTGAGCACCCCTGTGATCAGAATCAGGAACAGCGTCAAAAGAAGCAGTTGCATATCCTCGCGCGGGGAGCGGGCCTGGATAGCCCGGTAAAGCGTGAGGATCACGATCATCCGGAAAAGCGGTGGCAGGACATCGCCTCGGCTCATGACAAAATCCGCCACAATCAACGCAAGAAGACCCACCGGGGCGATCCGCCAGAATAGGGCTGGAAGAAGTGGGATAAGTCGCGGAAAGGCCAATACGAAGAGAATGGCGACAATCGCGGCTGACAAAAGCCCGGAGGCCCCAAGGTCAATGGAGAAGGCACCAACAAGGCTTACCAGGGCCATTGTCTGGCCAATGATCCAGCGGATCCCGGACAACTCATATATGTCAAGCCTGCCCGACATGCTGTCCCTCCATGTTAGCGTTTACGGTTTTATCCGGACCGGGTGTAAAGGTGACGGCATCCGGGGGAGCCGCAGCGGGTTCGTCACCCGGATTGTGGGATTCCCTTTGAAGAGTGGATAACGTATCCAGAAATAAGTACAAATCATCAATTGAGCCAATCTTCTGACGGGACCCCGCCACCTGGACGCTCCTAAGCTGATCGTGCTGAAAGAGGTCTTCAGCAAGGCTGGCCGCAAAGGAACACATGGTCTCAAACTGTGCCGGATCCGTCCAGAGATGGGGAGAGGGATCCACAAACAGGGCAAAGGCCTGATGATGTTCCTGTTCGGTCTCGCGCACCTGCAGGGAGCCCAGCTTGGCCGATGCCTTCCAGTGGATTCGACGCAAGGGATCGCCACTCCTGTAGCCACGGACATGGATCAGTTCAACGCCCTCCCCTTTTTGCCTGTGGTGGCCATAAAGCCAGCGCCGGCCAGCTTTGCTTGCCGAGAACTGGTAGGGAATACGGGCCGGCCAGACAGTAACCTTCCTCTCATAGCTGTCCCGGATGGTCTTTTTCAGGAAGCCAAACGGGTACCGTGAAAGCAGTCCCTCAAGGCGGATCGTTTCCTCGCCGCGTTGACGAGGGACAAACTCCCACAGGAGACGCGTTTTCTCATGGCTATCCAAACGGCTGTTAAGAAAGAGCTCCTGTTTAACCTGACTGAGAACTGCCGAAAGGGTAAACATCAGGTCGTAGGATGGAAGCCAGCGCTTGGTATTCTCGATTTCCAGATAAACCGGGCTCTCTTCGTCGACCCGGTAATGGCGGCCTGCTTCCACACGCCAACGACAGCCTTTGAAATTAATCCAACTGAGAAGACCACTGACCAACAAAGTGCTGAGCATCATCGAGAGTCCCAGATAGAGAATGTTCTGCCCGGTATTGAAGGCAGCCGTCCCCACCCCGATCGTGATAACAATGAGCATTGTCCCCGTTTTGGTGGGAACAGTCCGGTGACCACGCGGCGGGCTGATCAGTTGGACCAGCACGCGCACGGTATTGCCGACAACGGAGGACCCGGCGAAATATCCGGGATCCGCCCAATCAACCTTGGGTGCTGTCGTGTCCCTGCCAGATTGGCTGATAAGGGGCATGTCTCAATTCTCCTTCATCGATGACCCGGTAGTAACAACTGATGCGGCTAATTCCGTCGGGTGACTGCGTGTGGCAAGCGCCCTCCCCTTTTGGACGCACCAGATAGAGGATTGAATTCTGTTCGCAATTCACCCGGGCCTCAATCAATTCAAGCGTGTCACCACTCGTTGCCCCTTTGATCCAAAGTTCGTCGCGACTGGTGCTCCAGAAGACAGCAACTTTCTTTTCAAGCGCTGTTCGCAAGGCCTGCTCATTCACATAACCAACCATCAGGACAAGACCCGTTTCAATATCCTGTGCAACGGCGGGAATGACCCCCGGCACAGATTCCGCAACCTTCCCGATCTTGGTGAAATCAAGCTTCAACGGTGTCCCTTCTTCAATTTCGCGCGACATGACTAACAAAATGAATATGCAGAAGCGCCGATCAAGCAAGTTCCCATGACGGATCGAAAGTGGATGGCTCTTCCTGGCATCCCGCCCGGTCAGCAAAGGCCGCGAAGGCAATCATGGCAGCATTGTCCCCGGTATGTGCCGGATCGGCGATCAATACCGGCAATTTTTGCTGGTTACCCACTTTCTGGATTGCTTCACGAAGGTCCTGGTTATTGGCGACACCGCCGGAAAGTCCGAGGCTTCTGAATTCTCCAGCTTCCAAAAACTGGCGGGTCTTGCGCTGCAAGGCATCCACGACTGCCGCCTGGTAACTTGCACAAAGATCGGCCATGCCCGCCTCCAAATCGGCATCGCTCATTTTCTCAAGCTGGTATCGCAGGCTTGTCTTGAGCCCTGAAAAGGAGAACCGCGGCACATCCGCTTGGGGAAAGGCCCGCGGAAATGAATAAGCCTTGGAGTTTCCATTAGCGGCCTGCTTTTCAATCAACGGTCCACCCGGGTACGGCATGCCCAGCAACTTGGCTCCCTTGTCCAGCGCCTCGCCCGCCGCATCGTCCACTGTGTTGGCCAGCACCTCAAGGTTGCCATTCAGGTCGATGCGAAAGAGGATCGTGTTACCGCCAGAGACAATTAAGCCCAGATGTGGCAAACAGTCGCGAAACTGCCCGGAAAACCCATCCGGATCCTTTTCATGCAACTGAATAAAAGGAGAAAAAGCATGCCCGCGCAGATGATTCACCCCGACAAGGGGAAGTTTGGATGCGAGCGAAAGCGCATGGCCCACGGCCATCCCCAGCGCAAGGCACCCCGCCAAGCCCGGCCCGGTGGTGACGGCAATCAGGTCGCCAGCCACGGGCCTATGCGCCGCGAGGACTTCCTTCAACAGCGGCGGAAAATTGTCGAGATGCTCCCGGCTGGCCAGATCCGGAACAATCCCCCCATACGCTTGATGCTTTAAAATCTGCGAATGCACCCATTCCCCGCGCAGGCCCTTCCCCGGATCGAAGAGCGCCATCGCTGACTCGTCACATGAACTCTCAATGCCGATGATCATGGGTGGAAACCTGCCCGACGCCTTGATAGAGACGGCGGCGGGGCCAACAACGGTTGAAGTTCCTGCCAGATAAAATTCAAGGCCTCATCGTGCTTCAACAGTTTGGCATCAACTTCAGCAAGCCTCTTGAAGATATGGGCGTTGGCCATCAGCAATTCCCGCTGTTTGATAAATGCCCGGACAACATAAACGCTCATCTTCTCAGCCTTTTCACTCCTCAGAATATTAGCAATCATTATAGCTCCGTGCTCGGTAAAAGCGTATGGCAAGGTTCGGCGACCACCATGAAGTCTTGAGGTCACAGTTTGTGACTTCAAGTCATCCCATTAGTTCCTGCTCAATTTAATCAGGAAATCTTTCGGGAACTTTTTGATATTCCTTTTCAACGCTTGGTTAAGGACCTTCGTTTGAACGCCGTACAATTCAGCGAGATCCGAATCAAGAACCACCCTGAATCCACGGACCATGAAAATGACGGATTCAATGGGATCATGAATATTTCTAACAGCTGATTTTGGCATACTCAAAACTGCCTCAAGGAAACTTTGAAAGTCAATTACCTAACGTCACTTAAATTATCCACAACCACTTTGATAAATCGCTCCGTTTGGTCAAAGTGCACGTTGTGGCCAGCACCATCGACCGTCACCAATTGGGCCCGTGGAAAGAAGCCCTTGATCATCTGCAGATCGGAATCCGCGACAAACTTGGACTCGCCGCCACGGAGAAACAGGACCGGACCATCGTAGCCCTGACCCGGTTCGGGAATCTGTCGAAACAAGTTTGGCAAGGCGCTCTCGAGAATTCCCAGATTCACGATCCAGCGAAAGCCACCCGAGGGATCACGCTCAAGATTGCTTACAAGGAATTTCCGGAAGGCCCAATCACTGATGTCCTTTTCAAGCCATTCCTCCGCCTCCTGGCGCTTCGTGAAGTGATGAACCGGCATGCGCCGCATTGTGGCAAACTCTCGCTCCCATCTGGGCGGATAGGCACGCGGAGCAATATCGACCACTGTCAGCGACTGAATCCGTTCCGGGTAGCGACAAGTCAGATACATCGCCACCTTACCGCCCATGCTGTGCCCGAGCACGTGCAGACGCTTCAACCCCTTCCGGTCCATCCAGGCAAGGACATCGGCTGCCATTGTCGGGTAATCCATATGCGGATCATGCGGGCTACTGCCATGATTACGCAGGTCCAGTGCGAACACCTTGAAGGACTCGGACAACTTCTTCCCCGCAGTCTGCCAATTGCGTGAAGATCCCAGCAGACCGTGCAGCAACAACAGCGCTGGAGCGTCTTCCGCTCCGCCATATGCCCGTTCTGCAAGGTCCAACGTCTCCATAACGGTATTCCGCATCAGCTCGGGGAAATGCTCAAACAAAAAGCAGCATTCCAAGGGTATAATCCAGGTGAGCTGACTACCTGATCATGACTGTTCTACCTACTTGTAGAGACTGTTCCCGAAGCAAAAGGTAAACTCAGAATATGTGACCCTGCTCAGTTGTGACCTGAATATCCCTGCCCAAAAAACATGAACAAACCCATCCCGATCTTTTTGCTTCGTGGACGCCCGGTAATCCTGGATACTGACCTCGCGACCCTTTACGGAGTGACTACCAAGCGACTAAACGAACAGGTCCGGCGCAATCAGGAACGCTTTCCTGATGATTTTGTATTTATCTTAACCAAAGAAGAAACTGGATTTTTGAAGTCGCAATTTGCGACTTCAAAAATCAACTCATTATTTATCAAGGACTTACAATCCACAGGAAGTGGCGGACGCCGTAATTTGCCCTACGCCTTCACCGAGCATGGAGCCCTGATGGCAGCGAATGTTTTAAAAAGCCCGGAAGCGGTAAAAATGAGCGTGTTCATCATCCGGGCATTTGTGAAACAGCGGGTGGCTCTGAGCGCGAACGAGGCAATCCTCAAGCGCCTCGCGGAAATCGATAAATCCCTGCTGGTCCACGATACCGCATTGCGCGACCTG
Organism: Oceanipulchritudo coccoides; assembly: GCF_010500615.1. Classification (NCBI taxonomy): domain Bacteria; kingdom Pseudomonadati; phylum Verrucomicrobiota; class Opitutia; order Puniceicoccales; family Oceanipulchritudinaceae; genus Oceanipulchritudo; species Oceanipulchritudo coccoides. The sequence continues at coordinate 483,541 of NZ_JAAGNX010000001.1, read as the reverse complement.
TATCAAAAGCTGCTTCCGCTATTGGAACCACCACCGACCAAGCCAAAACGTCCCCTAGGATTTGGATAGGAGATCAAAGGATCCAAATTCAGTCAGGAAAATGGATTGATTCCCCTTCGTCATCCTGAACACTCGTGTATTCCGAATGACGAGTCCTGCCAAAAAGTTGACCCCGATGATGCAGCAGTATCTTGAGGTGAAGTCCAAGCTTCCTCCAAACACGCTGCTCCTTTTTCGTCTGGGCGACTTTTATGAGATGTTTGATGATGATGCCCGCGTTGGGGCGGATGTCCTCGGGATCACACTCACCCAGCGCAACGGCCAGCCAATGGCCGGAATCCCCTACCACGCCGCCGACGGCTACATCCAGAAAACCCTCAAGGCGGGCATGAAGGTGGCCATTTGCGAGCAAATGGAAACCCCGAAACCCGGGCAGCTCGTCAAACGTTCCCTGAGCCGAATACTGACACCGGGGACAACCCTTGAGGACCAGCACCTCGATGCCGGACGCAACCAATACCTCCTGGCCTGTAACTGGACCAAGCGCGGCCTTTCTGCAGCATGGCTTGACCTGACAACAGGCGATTTCCAGATTGCCGCCAGTCCAGCCATCAACGGGCTCATCAATGTATTTCACGCCCTGGATCCGCGGGAAATCATCCTCCCTGAGGAAGCACTGGAAAAGTGGCGCGCCGAGGACGATACCGCGGAATGGTCCGAGGAAATTGAACGGCTTCTGCAGGGGCGGACTGATTCCACCATGATGCCGTGGCAATTTGATCCACGCGACGGAGCCCGTTTGGTCATGGAAACCCTCGGTGTGATGAACCTCGATGGCTTCGGGATTGCCCTCGATCATCCCGGGCTGGGCCCAGCTGGTGCCTTGCTCGCCTATGCTGCCGAAAACCTTTGTTCAAAGCCCGAAAACATCCGGCGTATCCGTGAATATCGTTCAAGCGACACGCTGCAGATGGATCCCTCCACTCTGCGCAACCTCGAGATTTTCCGCGCCAGCCAAGGCACCCGCAAGGGTTCCCTGATCGAGGCCATGGATGCCACAACGACAGCCCCCGGGGCACGCCTGCTTGAGCAAGTGCTCATGGAACCGCCTCTGGACATCGCTGAACTCAAACGCCGCCAAAGCTGTGTCGGCGAATTCCTGAGCGCTCCGGGACTCGCTTCCGAGTTGCAGGAATATCTGCGTGGAGTGCGGGACCTGCCGCGCATCGTCGGGCGCCTGCGAAATGGCCTGCGCAACCCACGCGAACCGGGTGCCATCCGGCAGACCCTGCACCAGCTGCCCCACATCAAGGCAGTCATCGAACAATTTGACAGCCCGGAACTGACCAAGCTCGCAGCTGACCTGAACCTCTTTCCCGAACTGCTCGAGCTGCTCGACAGCGCCCTCAATGACTCCCTTCCCAACCAGATTCAGGATGGCGGATTTATCGCGGACGGGTTCGATGCCGAGCTGGACCGGCTCCGCGACCTCAACCGCAACTCTCGCCAATGGATTGCCGATTTCGAAGCAGCCGAAATCAAGCGCACGGGCATCAAGTCCCTGAAGGTCAAATTCAACAATGCCTTCGGATACTTCATCGAAGTGCGGAAGAGCAATCTTGAGCTAGTCCCGGACGATTATATCCGCAAGCAAACCGTCACCAACGCCGAGCGCTTCTACACGCCCGACCTGAAGGAAAAGGAACGCGAGATTCTCCATGCCGATGAAAAGGCCATTGCCCGGGAGGAATCGCTCTTTGCCGATATCTTGGCCGCTGTCCTGGAAAATGCCGATTCCCTCGAGCAAACCGCCCACTGCCTCTCGGAAATCGACCTCTTTGTCGGCTGGGCGCAGATCGCCCGCGAATGGAACTACAGCCGTCCTGAAATTGATGAATCAAGCGCCACCGAAATCGAGGGTGGACGCCATCCCGTCGTCGAGCAGATGATGCGCGAGCAGAGGCAAAAAGGGATTCCGGGCGAGCACGACTTTGTTCCGAACGACACCTTTCTCAGTGCGGACGAGGCACAGATCTCCATTATCACCGGGCCAAACATGGCCGGAAAGAGTACCTACATCCGCCAGGTCGCCCTGATCACCCTGATGGCGCAGGTCGGTTCATGGGTCCCTGCTGCCCAATGCCGCATCGGGCTGGTCGACCGGATTTTTTCGCGCGTAGGCGCCAGCGATGAGCTTTCACAGGGCAATTCCACCTTTATGGTCGAGATGAACGAGACGGCCAACATCCTCAACAACGCCACCGACCGAAGCCTGATCATTCTCGACGAAATCGGACGCGGCACCAGCACGTATGACGGCCTCAGTATTGCCTGGGCCGTTGTCGAGCATCTCCATGGCCACGGCGCCCAGGGCCCACGCACGCTCTTTGCCACCCATTACCACGAACTGACCCAGATCGAGGGAGAACTTGTGCGCACCCGTAACTACTGCGTCGCCGTCAAGGAATGGAACGACCAGATCATTTTTGTCCGCCAAGTCCAGCGCGGGGCCGCCGACCGCAGCTACGGAATCCAGGTCGCCCGGCTCGCGGGCCTGCCCGATACTGTCATCAACCGCGCCAAGGTCATCCTTAGCCGCCTGGAGGACGATGATTCCTCCCACAACATCCTCCGCAAGCGCATGCGGGCCCGCAAGGATGGAACCCCTGAAAAGGATATTCCGCAACTGGAGTTGTTTTGAACTGAAATAGCGGATTGGACGATCAGTTTGCATCTTTTTTGGTTCCGATATTCATTATTCTCAATGCTCTCCAAGAATTTTCATGAAATCATTCAGCTGATCCAGAAGGATGACACGCGCTACGCATCGGGCGCGTATACCTTCATGCGGCAGGCACTGGATTTTACACTGGCCCGCATCCGCGAGGAGGAAAAAGAAACCCAGCATCGGCATGTGACCGGTCAGGAGCTTTGCCACGGTATCCGAGATTACGCCATCGAACAATATGGCCCAATGGCCATGACCCTCCTTGAGCACTGGGGAATCCATCGCACGGAAGACTTCGGACAAATTGTTTTCAATCTCGTTGAGTTTGGAATTTTCGGCAAAACAGAGACAGACTGCCTGGAGGACTTCAATCACGTGTACGACTTCAAGACCGCTTTTGTTGAGCCTTTTCAGCCCTCCAAGGCTTTTCTGGAGGACCATATGCCGTCCATGAGTAAGCCATCCCTCCAAAAGTGACATGAACCCCTCCGACGCCTCTGAGCTTCCCAAGTCTCTCGAAACCCTCTTTCAGGATCACCCCGAGTTCATTATTCTCGAAAACGGGCTGTCGGTCATTTTCCAGCAAAACCCCTCCCACCCGCTGATCAGCGTGCAAGCGTGGATCAAGACGGGCAGCATTCACGAAGGGGAACACCTTGGTTCCGGACTGTCCCACTTCCTTGAGCACATGCTCTTCAAGGGGACAGAGCGCCGGGGTCCCGGGGAGATTGCCAGCGCTGTGCAGGAATTCGGCGGGCAGATCAATGCCTACACAGCCTTTGACCGGACCGTCTATTACATTGATGGACCTGCCGAGGCTCTGGACGAGACCCTCGACCTGCTCTGCGACATGACGCTCCACTCGACGCTGCCGCATCCGGAGGTCCAGAAGGAGAAGGAGGTGATCCTCAGGGAGATTGACATGACCCTTGATGACCCGGACCGCATTGTCGCTCGAGCCATGTTCTCGACCACTTTCCGCGAACATCCCTTTCGCTACCCCGTGATCGGGTTGCGACCACTGTTTGAGAAAGTCGACCGGACAATCCTCGAGTCTTACTATCGCGATCGGTACCAGCCCAATAACATGGTCCTCTCGATTGTCGGGGATTTCAAGCGGAGCAGTCTTCTGAAAGCCATTGAAAAGACTTTCGGAAGCGTCTCCCGCGGAACGCTGAAACCTGTCCTTGTCCCGGGTGAGCCCAAGCAGCTCGCGATGCGGGAAACTCGTCTGAGTGGCGACTATCAAACCGCTCGGGGACTGGTTGCCTATAAGATCCCTTCAATGCGTCATCCGGATGCACCGACATTGGACATCCTGGCCTCCATTATCGGTTCCGGATACAGCGGCCGCCTACGCCAGAAGCTGCGGGAGGAGATGAATCTCGTTCACAGCATCGGCGCCTCCACATGGAATCCCGGCAACCCGGGTTTGTTTTATGTGCAATATCAATGTGCTCCGGAGAAGGCCGCAAAAGTGGAGGAGGCCATCCGCTCCGAAATGGAGCAGCTCGCAAAAACAGGATTCACCGAGCAGGAAATCGAGAAGGCCCGGCGATTCGCCATGGTCAGCGAGGTCCAATCGCGCCAGACCACATCAGGTCTTGCCTCGCGGCTCGGTTTGGTCACCGCCCTCGTCGGCGATGTCCATTACCCGCGGCGCTACTTTCAGAAAATCCATGCCCTCGGGCCGGATGACTTGGGGGAATTGGCGGAAAAAACCTTCATCGACGACCACCTGTCCCTGACAAGCCTTCTACCGACTTCAACGGAGGCGCAGGTTCGTCCGGACTGCGCGCCCAAAAAACTTGAACCCTTCAAGGAAAAAGTCCTTCCAAATGGCGCGCGGATTCTATGGCAATGCGATCCCCGCCTGCCACGCACCTTCATGCGCTTTGCCGGCCTCGGTGGTCCGCTTTATGAAGACGATGGCCAACAGGGCGCCACTTCGCTGCTCACCACGGTGATGGCCCGCGATACCGGGGAGCGCTCAGCCCGTGAGGTCGCCATTGAACTGGAATCAAACGGAGGCTTTCTTACCGATTCCTCAGGGAACAATACTTTTGCCCTCGCTGTGGAGGTGATTCCAGAATTTGCCGGGCAGGGCTTTCAGGCGTTGTCCGACGCCGTGCTCAAACCGGCATTCAAGGCCGCAACGATAAAGCGCGAAAGGGAGGCACAGCTTGCCCACATCCGCATGTCGGATGATGAAATTCTTGACCGGGGCAGGAACGCCATGCGCCGGGAATTTTTCGGAACACATCCATTTGCTTCTGATCCCTGCGGAAACCTCGACTCTGTCGCCAACCTGGACGAGTCCTCTTTAAAAGAGCTCTATGAACGTCTGATTGTGGCCAAGAATGCCGTCCTTGTCCTGACCGGCAACTTCGACGCTGGGACGCTCCTTCCAATGGCCGAGGAATTTCTGGCTAAGCTCCCAGACCAGCCCTTTGAAGTCCGTAGCCTACCCTTCAAGGAACCCGCCCGGACTGGCGAGCTTTCGGAAATTTTTCCGCGGGAACAAGCCGTTGTCTTCGACGCATTTCCCGATGTCGGATTCCAACCAGAAACGGAAATTATCGGGGAGGTGCTCGACGAGCTGCTCTCAGACATGTCGGGACCGCTTTTCCGCTCTGTCCGGGAAGATCAATCCCTTGCCTATTACGTGGGTGCCTCACGCTTGCTGGGCTACGACTACGGATCTTTCTATCTCTATGCCGGAACGCATCCCTCCTCGACACAGGCGGTCTTCAATTGTTTTGACATCGAGCTTGAGCGCATCCGCAGCGGTAATCTCACCGAGAAGGAACTGGCGGATGCACGAACCCGCCTGAAGGTCCATAACCGGTTTTCCCTGCAAAGTCCGGCAACCCGGGCTGCGCGGGCCGCCCTCAACGCCCTGTATCGCAAGCCAATCATGGATTGGAAAAACTACGAGCAGCGCCTGGATGCGTTGACCCTGAGGCATTTGACCGATTTTGCCGGGGAACACCTTGTGCCGGAGAAGCGCCTGCGGTTTACCATAGGCCCTAAAAATGACTAGACGCAGGGCTTGATCCCACCGCTGTTGCCAGCGGAAGCTTTGCCGTGTCATGCGACGCCTAAGCCAGTCTGGGTTCATATTGCCCCAAGCCCTTCTGTTCGCTGCCAGCATTCTTGTCATTGCAACTTTCCAGTTGAAAGAGGAGATCCGCTTTTCAGAGCTAGGACAAATCCGCGCCTTGCATGATCGTGCGGCCCTGACTCTCCGGCTGAATGCCAATAGCCTTGTTCCAAAGCTTGAAAGGGACCTGCTCGAAGCTCCAGTGGCCAGCGCCTTGCTCGGTCACAAATCGGGCCCGGAGGAGGTCTTTGAAGCAGTCAGGATTCTCAACAATCCAAAAAATATCCTCCCCCTTCACAGCCCCGTTGGGGCTGGCGAACCCACAGTGAGATTTCAGGCCGGCTCCAATCCCTCAAGGCACTTGGTCGCAGGATGGATGAAGCTCTCCGAAGCAGATTCCCCGGTCGCGTTGTCCCTGGCATGGGCCGCTGAGGATTGCTCCCTTGTCTCTGGAGATTCAAAACCGCCGAAATCCTGGCCTCTTCCATCATGGGAACTGACTCCCTACTCCGCGGATCAGTCCCTCCACGGTTTCCTGGACCAGAAAACACACGGTAACTGGATCGCTGGACCGTGGATTCCCGCCTCAGATCCAATCCCGTTCCTTCCGGAAGCCAGTCCCGCCTTTGTTCCAGTTGTCAAACGGATGTCCCTCAAATTCGGCATCTTTGCCAGCGGTCCGCTCAGGAATCGGGAGAAAACCGTCCGTCTCCGTTTCTATGTCGAAGGTGAGCTCTGGAATCCCTACAACCGGCCCCTGCAATTTCATGGCGGCACCGGCGACAGGGCCGTTTTTCAAGTGCTCTTTTTTAACCTGCCAGTGGTACGCCTGATAAATCAGTCAAACGGATTTTCCTCCGGATGGATAAGCCTGGATGAGGCAAGGAACTCCGCCTCAGGTAAGGATGGGCTCTCCGCATGGATTGAATTGCCCAATTCCCTTCAACCAGGTGAACACCATCCTTTCTTTGAGCCCGATCCGTCATGGCAACCGGAAGGATTGGCCAGAACACTCCACCCCGGATTCCTCATCGGGCCCGGAGACCGGGTCAGGATTGAATTCAAACCATCGGAGGGAGGCGTTCATGCCGCTTGCATGTCAACGAACAGCGACACCAGTCCCGAAGCGGCCCTTGCCGGAGAAGGTTGGTTCCGTCTGGAAGCCATGTCAGCAGATTGGCCCGTGCTGGAATTTGACCGGGCCGATTCAGGCGAGCGCCCGTTCTTCCTTGAGGAGGGAAGCCTCTCGTTCCAACCGGAAAACACCCACCTCAAAGTCGAAGCCGCTTTAAGAGCCGAAACCTTGACCCTTCTGGACCCACGGCGGCGGCGGATTCAACTTGATCAGGAATATCCGCTCGGCAATGGAAACGGGCTCATGGGGCACGAGTGGTTTAATTACGAGGTAATGCCCCTTGTCGGGGACTTACCAGCGCCTTCTGTCGCTTCTGATCCACCCGATGCCCAGGCACTCTTCTCCTGGCCAGTTGAGGAACCGGGAACCCTGCTGGAGGCCTCAGATTTGCCGCAATGGCCAAACGGGTACCTGCTGGGGAGCCCGGGAGCATCAGAAATAAATGCCGTGCTGGATCGTTTTTGGATAGACGGGCCAGACTCCAGGGAAGATCTCGTTGAATTAGCGCTGGTTGACGGGACCGTCCAAAAGTACCACAACACCTTCCATATCAATCAATTAGGCTCAAAATCCTGGTCGCATTCGATTGCCTTGGAGGGGACGGCAAGCGCTGTGCGAGGCGCTCTTGCCTATCCGGCCTTTGCAACCCCGAATCCGAATTGGGAGGGTGACCAAATTGTGCTGGAAGAGGCGACCCTTGAGGAAGCGGCTGACAAACTGGTCATCGATATCAAGAAGAATCCCTATGGATCCATTTCCGAGTTCTTCAACCGTGGCAGACTGGTGGAGCTTCTTCAAATGGAGGGAAATAACTCCATTTTCCCATCCCTTTTGGCCCTACGGGCATGGCTGAGGAAGGCACCGCCCCCAAGCCCACGCGGATCCGCCTGGATCCTGCACCTTGCTATCCGTGCAAGGCAGGAGCAAAAAAGTATCCTGAAAACAGCTCGACTCTGGCTACTGGAAGTCCAGCCGGAAGCTGGGAACCCCGGATTTGAGATAATCCGCTTCGAGTGGACCAACCCGGATTCGGTGGTTGCTGAATTCAGGTGAAGGAGAGCTCCAGCTGGCTGCCATCATCCGGCTCGGGAAAACGAACCCCGACCCCAATCAGCCGGACGGCATGCGGGCTCCTTTCAAAGGCCTCTTCCATCAACTCCTGAAAGGCCTCCGAATCGAGAGATATGCCAGCCCGTTCGCGAGTGGTTTGTTGGAAATTTGAGAACTTCAACTTTACAAAAATCTTGTTGAAGGGGCGAGGTGACTTCTGCCGCGTGAGATCCCCCTCAAGTTCCTCTAAAAGGACGGGAAGTTGCTGAAAACAGCCATCCAGCGTTGGAATATCCTGCGAATAAGTCCGCTCAACACTGGTGCTCTTTCTATCCCGATGCGGCTCCACTGGGCGGTTGTCCTGCCCCCGGCAGCGCCCATATAGCTCGGCGGCCCGACTGGGTCCCAGCCACTTTTCCAACTCATTGATGGCGATTTCCTGTAGCTGTCCGCACGTATCAATCCCCTTCTGATGGAATAGCTCCTCCGCGCGTGGTCCAACACCGGGAATCCGGCGCACCGGAAGATCTTGCATGAAGGCCTCCACCTGCTCAGGCAACACAGCAAACTGCCCGTTGGGCTTGCGCCAGTCGCTGGCGATCTTGGCCAGCATTTTGTTGGGCGCAATTCCCGCGCTGGCGGTGAGTCTTGTTTCCCTGAAAATCTCCTCCCGGATTGTCCGGGCCAGATCATAGGCGTAGCCCTTCCGGTGGCTGACATCCAGATAGGCCTCATCAAGTGAAAGCGGCTCGATCAGGTCAGTGTAACGCGCAAATATTGCCCGGATTTTGCGTGACTCACGCCGGTAAACATCAAATCGGACTGGTTTAATGACCAAGTGCGGGCAAAGCTCCAGAGCCTTGAAGACGGGCATCGCTGAACGACAACCAAACTTCCGGGCGACATAATTGCAGGTTGTCAGGACACCGCGATTCGATCGCCCGCCAACTCCGACCGGCTTATCCGCCACAGCCGGGTCGTCACGGCACTCAATGGCCGCGTAAAAGCAGTCCATGTCGATGTGGATAATCTTCCTCATCACGGCTGCCATCAGCCCGAGTGGATCAACTAGATAACCGTTCCGTCGGGAACCACACCATTCTTGACAACCAGAAGCACGCCATCACGGACAATCACATCCCCTTTTTCAAACATGTCAGGCTTCCCTTCGGGACTTAGCCTGACGTTGTTTCCAATGCGGGCCCCCTTGTCGATAATGGCATTTTCAATGTGGCAATTCTCACCCACGCCAACGTTTGGCCGCTGCAGGTCAATGTTCGCCTTGCGGTCTTCATCATCCTCAAACTCATCGGCCCCCATCATGACAACGTTGCGGAAGGTTGTGCCCTTGTTGACGACTGAGCGCACGCCGACGACTACCCGGTCGAAGCTGCAATTGCTGATGATGCATCCGCCAGCCAGAATTCCCTGCTTCATATCCAAGCCATTGATCTTGGAGGCCGGGAGGAACCGCGCACGCGTGTAGACTCCTTTGTTCTTGTCGAAGAAATTGAAGGGAGGCACGTGGTTAGTGAGGCTGAGATTGGCCTCAAAAAAGGAATGCACCGTCCCGATATCTTCCCAATATCCCTCAAAGACAAAGCCCATCAGGTTTACCTTCCCCAACAAATGGGGAATGACTTCCTTGCCAAAGTCCGTGTAGGAATTGTCCAGGCTTTCCCGGAGGACGCGCATGTCAAAGCAGTAGATTCCCATGTTTGCCAGAACGTACTTCTCGCCCTTTTCACCAGCCAACTGGCCCGTCACGGCATCGCTGAGGGCAAGACTTTCAATGACTTTCGGATCCGTCGGCTTTTCGACAAATTCCTGGATGGAAAGGTCGTCCTGCACGCGCATCAGCCCCAGTCCAAGAACCTCCGTCGTCCGCATGGCTTTGGCGGCAATCGTGACAGCCGCTTCAGAGCGCCGATGCTGCTCAATGAGCGCGTCAAAATCCATCTGGTAAAGTTGGTCTCCGGAAAGGATCAAGACCAGGTCGTCATCTGCGACATCGAGATGGTGCAGGTTCTGGCGAACCGCATCTGCAGTTCCTTGATACCAAGTATCGCCTTTCTGGGTCTGCTCAGCCGAGAGAATATCCACAAAGCCACCCCCGAACGGGTCAAATTTATAGGATTCCTGGATATGCCGGTGCAAGGATGCCGTGTTGAACTGTGTCAGCACAAAAATCTGGTTCAGGCCGGAATTCAGGCAATTGCTGATCGGGATATCTACCAACCGGTACTTGCCGGCAAGGGGCACAGCCGGCTTGCAGCGTTCAGAGGTGAGAGGGTGTAGACGGGTGCCGCGACCACCGCCCATAATGACACATACAACTTTAGATTTCATGGATAAATACTCGCGTTGGAGGTTAAGGTTCTGTGCTTGCTATATGACCCTCCTCCTCTTGTGATGCAAACCAATTATGTGTGGTATAGTAGGCTATATTGGCAAACAGGACGCGGCTCCCATCCTCCTCGATGGACTCCGCCGCCTTGAATATCGTGGCTATGATTCGGCCGGCATTTCCATTCGAAACGCCGAAGGATTCAAGACAACCAAACGCACCGGGCGGGTCGAAAATCTGCGCAAGGCAGTGCTAGGCTCGGATCATGGGGGCGACATCGGAATTTCCCATACCCGTTGGGCCACCCACGGTGGAGTCAACGACATGAATGCCCATCCACATGTCTCGTGGAATGGCAAAATGACGATGGTCCACAACGGGGTGATTGAGAATTTCGCCTTCATTCGCCGTGAGCTTGAGGCAAAGGGCATCGATTTCAGCAGCGAGACTGACTCTGAGGTGCTCGTGAACCTGATCGCTTTTCTCTACGAAGCTGAACGGGACTCAAACGGAACCAGTGATCTGGAAGCCCTCATGAAGTCGCTCCGCGGGGCCTTGTCGCAGGTTGAAGGAACCTACGGCATCGTCCTCCTATGTTCGGATCTTCCAGACACCATGCTCGGGGCACGCAAGGGAAGTCCCCTGCTCATCGGTGTCGGCAACGGGGAGAATTTCCTCGCCTCCGACGTGACCGCATTTGCCGGGCGCACACAGAACGTGGTCTATCTGGACGACGGCCAGATCGCCACCGTGGCCCGTGGAGACTTTTCCATCACGACGATGGATGAAGTCGCGATTTCCCCGATCATCAACACGATCAGCTGGGATATTGAAGACTCGGAGATCGGGAACTACCCGCACTTCATGCTCAAGGAAATCTTTGAGCAGCCAATGGCAGTAGAAAATGCCATGCGGGGCCGCTTTTCACAGGACAACAGTACAGCCCAGTTTGGCGGTTTGAATATTGAGCCGCGCGAGCTTCGCCAGATCGACCGTATCCTTTTCCTTGGATGTGGCACCGCGTGGCACGCCTGTCTGGTTGCTGAGTACCTCATTGAGAAGTACGCCCGCATCCCCGTCGAGGTGGAATACGCGAGCGAGTTTCGCTACCGCAATGCGCCGTTGGATAAAAACACCCTCGTCTTTACAATCAGCCAGAGCGGTGAGACGATCGATACACTCGAAGCACAGCGGGAGGCCCAGAGAAAAGGTTACCGCGTTCTGGGGATCAACAATGTCGTCGGCTCGACGATCGCCCGCGAAAATGATGGCGGGATTTATCAGCACAGCGGACCGGAAATCGGTGTGGCCTCGACGAAGGCCTTCACCTCGCAATGTCACATTGTCGCCATGCTCAGCCTCTACTTTGGCCGCATGCGTGACATGAGCTTTTCCGAGGGAACGGAAATCGCCAAGGCGCTGAAGAAGGCACCTGGCTTGATTGCCCAGGCACTCAACCATGCCGGGGAAATTGAGTCCATCGCCAAAAAGTATGCCCACCACAACGACTTCCTCTTCCTCGGACGACAACTGATGTTCCCCATTTCATTAGAGGGAGCACTGAAGCTAAAGGAGATCTCCTACATTCATGCCGAAGGTTATCCCGCCGCAGAAATGAAGCACGGCCCGATCGCCCTTGTCAGTCCGGATTGCCCGACCGTGGCAATCGCCTTGAAGGGGGAGATCTACAAGAAGTCCCTCGCCAATATTCAGGAAATCAAGGCCCGTAACGGACCAGTCATCGCGATCACTGATGCTGGCAAGGAATTCCCTGAAGGTCTCGCAGACGATGTCATCCATCTTCCGGAAACACACGAGATCAACCACGCCACCCTGATGTCGATCCCGATGCAGCTGCTTTCCTACTACATCGCGGTGGAGCGCGGGTGCGATGTCGACAAGCCACGCAACCTGGCCAAGAGCGTCACGGTCGAGTAATCCATTTCCATCGGACCATGCAGATATTCCCCAGTCGTTCGGAATTCCAGAAACATGCCGGCAAGGGCAATTTGATTCCGGTGTATTGTGACCTTATGGCCGACTTTGAGACGCCGGTCTCCGTCTATTCAAAGCTCAAGGCCTCCGGCGGTCCAGCCTACCTTCTCGAATCGATTGAAGGCGGCGCCACCCTGAACCGGTATTCGTTTATCGGATTCCAGCCACGGAAAACCTTTGAAATGCACCTCGGCGGCGAGGTAAAGGTCCGTTACCGCGATGGAAAAGAGGAGTCCTTTCCCTGTCCGGATGATCCGCTTTCCGTCATTGAAGAGGAGATGGCTCAGTACAATCCGGTTCGGCTCCCCGATATGCCGCGCTTCATTGGCGGAGCAGTTGGATATCTAAGTTATGAATACATCCATTGCGTGGAAGCATCTGTTCCAATCGCTGATAAGGATGTCCTGAAAATGCCCGTGGCCCACTTTCTGGTCACCGATACACTTGTTATTTTTGATCGGGCCAGGCAAACGATTCGCCTGCTCGTGAATGCCCACGTGAGCTCACCCGAAGAGGCGGAAGCCAGTTATGATAAAGCCGTGGAGGCCCTTCAGGAGCTTGCTGACCTGCTCCGGAAAGGCCGGGCCATCCCTACCCTGCCAGTTCCCTCGAGCGGCACAGTCGAAGTGCCCGATGGCAACTTCACGAAGGATCGCTTTGAGTCCATGGTGGAAACCTGCAAAGAATACATCCGATCTGGAGACGTTATTCAAGTTGTTGGCAGCCAACGCTTTGAAAAAAGGTATACCAAGAGCCCGCTCGATCTTTACCGGGTCCTCAGGATCGTTAATCCATCCCCCTACATGGTCCTGTTTGATGCCGGCCCGTATGCGCTTGTGGGTGCCTCCCCGGAGGTTCATGTCCGCCTGACTGATGGGTTGGCAGAAGTCCGCCCGATCGCTGGGACGCGGCCCCGCGGCAAGAATACTGAAACGGATATTGCTTACGAAAAGGAATTGCTCGCCGACGAAAAGGAACGGGCTGAGCACCTCATGCTGGTCGACCTTGCCCGCAATGATCTCGGCCGGGTCTGCGAATACGGATCGGTCAAGGTTCCCGAATACATGGTGGTCGAGCGCTACTCACACGTCATGCACATCGTCTCGCAAGTGGAAGGGGACATTGCCGGCAACCGTAATGCCTACGACCTGATGCGCGCCACCTTTCCTGCGGGAACAGTCAGCGGAGCACCAAAAATCCGCGCCATGCAAATCATTGCTGAGCAGGAAAAGGAACAGCGCGGTCCCTACGCCGGGGCAGTCTGCTATTTTTCCTATGACGGAAATCTTGATTCCTGCATTGCCATCCGCACGGCCACCATCAAGGACGAAACGATCTACGTCCAGAGTGGTGCCGGCTTGGTCGCTGACTCAAAACCCGATGCCGAATACCAGGAAACCGTCAATAAGGCATCCGGTATGCTCAAGGCCATCGACCTGGCAGAAAAACTGTAGGGCCTGGCAAGACAGCAACGGTTTGCCGCAGTTGCCGCACGCCGAAATAGCTTTACGCTACCCGCTCGACGATCAGGTCAGGCGTGTTCGGGCGCTTCGGAGCAAGACGATAGGCCGCCTTGAGATACTCGAGGGCACTCTCCATTTTTGATTCATCATTGTAATGAATCATCATGAGGGGCTCACCCTGCTTGACCTGCGTACCGACCTTCTTGATTTCAGACACGCCGATTGCCGGGTCGAGTTTCTTGCTCTTGCCTGATCCAAGCGCCAGCATCTGAACACCACGGGCAATCATCCCAGCGTTGATCGTATGCACGTACCCACGTTTTGGAGCAGGCAACTTGCGGACGTATTTCGCTTTCGGGAATTTCTCCGGGTCATCCAAGTAGGCGGTCTTGCCACCCTGGGCTTCAACCATTTCCTTGAATTTTTCAAAGGCTGTCCCCTCCTTGAGGGCGCGCTGCACGGTTTGCTTGGCGGAAAGGGTCGATCCTGCCACACCCGCCAACCGGACAATTTCCATCCCCAGCTTGAGCACGAGCTCCTGCAAATCTTCCGGGCCTTCGCCCTTCAGGAGCTGAATCGCTTCCTGGATCTCAAGCCCCGTCCCAACGGTGTCACCGAGCGGCTGATTCATGTCTGTCACGAGAGCCACACAGCGGCGTTTCATCGAACGGCCGACCCGGGTGATCGAGCGGGCAAGCTGACGAGCTTGCTCCACATCCTTGATGAAGGAACCATTGCCCCATTTGACGTCCACAACAAGCCCTTCGGCTCCCTGTGCCAGTTTGCGGCTCAGGACGGATCCGGTGATCAGCGGCAGGCTCGGGATTGTCGCCGTTTGCTGGCGCATCTCGTAGATGATCTCATCGACCGGGGCGATTTCCGAGGACTGCTCGGAAATTACACAGCCGACGTCGCTCAATTGCTTGATAAATGCCTTCAAGTCCATTTTCGGGTTGAATCCCGGAATCGAACTGAGCTTGTCCAGATTGCTGATCACAAACTCCTCATCAACTCCGTTCATGGAGGGCATGACTACCCCGCAGGCTGCTGCAAGCGGGATCAGGACGAGGGAAGTCTTGTCGCCAACCCCACCTGTGGAATACTTGCCAATTTTCGGGCGGGTGATCTTCGAAAGGTCAACTACTTCCCCGGAGAGCATCATCTCCTCGGAGAGAACAGCCGTCTCCTGGGCACTCATTCCCTGGAAATAAATGACTGAACAAAGAGCCGCCAGCTGGTGCGAGGGCATTTCCTTATCGATTATAGAGTCAACAATGTAGCGGATTTCGTCCTGGCTGAATTCCCCACCGTCCCGTTTCTTCTCGATCAGGTAGGCAAAGGATGGCTTGACGAATTTCCGTGGTGATATGATTTTTTTTCTCATGCGTTAAGATAAAGTGGTCCGGGACTTTGTTTTGTCCGTAAACCGCTACGCAATAGATCATTATAAATTTAATTGTCGAGGACATTTTACAACTCTTTACCTCATGAAGATCCTGAGAACACGCAATGAATCCGGCTGCATCGTCTATTTAAAGGAGATCAGCCCAACTGAGGGATTCCTGATTGAAGGGGATATTTTCGGTTCTTTTTCGGTGAGTGAGCAGAGGCTTCCAATCCGGGAGAGGTTGGCCCCGGTCCACCCGCCGCTGATTATTGGAATTGCCCAGAATTACCGTGCCCATGCCCTCGAAATGGGGGGAGACCTTCCCCGGAAGCCGGTTTTCTTCCTCAAGATGCCCCACTCCCTGCAGGATCCGGGTAAACCGATCCTCCTCCCGAGAAATCTCCGGAGCGACAAGGTTGATTTTGAATCTGAGCTCGCCGTCATTATCGGGAAAACCTGCCGGAACGTTTCCGAACCGGAAGCCCTTGAGCATGTGCTCGGCTACGCGGCGGCCAATGACGTCAGTGCACGAGACTGGCAAAAGGAATGGGGTGGCGGCCAATTCTGCCGGGGGAAGGGCTTTGATACATTTTGTCCAATTGGCCCACACATCGTTACCCGGGAGGACATTCCCGACCCCGGAAAACTCGCGATCCGGGGCTACCTCAATGACGAATTGATGCAGGATGGGCACACTTCTGACCTGATTTTTTCCGTTCCCCAATTGATCGCCTTCCTGAGCGGAAGCACCACCCTGCCAGCGGGGACTGTGATCCTCACCGGGACGCCATCAGGCGTCGGAGCGGCCCGCACGCCTCCGCTCTACCTCAAGGCAGGTGACCGGTACACGGTGGAGATTGAAAGCATTGGGAAACTGGAGAATCCAGTCGCTGAAGAGGCATGACTTTAAAGTTCTTGGCTTCACCCAGTTTTGAACTTGGCAACGGCATTCCCGTTCCTATGGTTCGCACCAATGCCAGACACGTTGGCTGCATGCTCTTTAAAAAATAGTTTAAAATGAAAACATATACCCCCGAAAACATAAGGAACTTTGCTGTTGTCGGCCATCAGGCCTCAGGCAAAACAATGTTAACGGAAGCCATGTTGCGGTGCGCGGGCGCCATTCAACGACTTGGCTCAGTCGAGGCCGGAACGACCGTTTCCGACTATCACGATAGCGAGAAAGAACGGCAGATTTCAGTTCATGCCTCCCTGCTCCATTGTGACTGGACGGACAAGAAGTTCAATATCATCGATACTCCCGGATACCTCGACTTCATCAGTGAGGGCCTTGGGGCGCTGCGAGTCGGGGATTTTGCCCTTGTTGTTGCAAATGCCGCCAACGGGGCCGAGCTGGGCACAGATCAGGTCTGGGAATACGCCACTGGATACGGTATTCCGAAAATGATCGTCGTGAACGGCGCGGATCGAGAAAACATTGATTTTGATGCCATCCTTGAAGACCTGCGCGCGCACTTTGGGAGCAATGTCTTCCCAATGACCCTCCCCATCAATCCAGGACCGGGATTCAATCAGGTGCTCGATGTCATGCGTAGTGAGGAAATCGACTATGCAACCGATGCCAGCGGCGCTTACACGGAAAAAAAGGCGGAAGGCCAATGGGCTGATCGCGTAAAGGAATTGCACCGCGAGCTGATTGAATTTGTGGCTGAAGCGGATGATAGCCTGCTGGAGATCTTCTTCGAGCAAGGAAGTCTGAGCGAGGAACAATTTCGCAAGGGCGTCCATGCAGCGATCCAGGCACAGAGCTTTATTCCCGTATTCGTCACATCCGCGACCCACAATGTCGGTGTCGCCCGCTTGATGGACTTCATCGCGAAGTATGGAAGCAGCCCGCTGGACCGAAAAACGGTCCCTGCCATGAATGAGAATGATGAACCGCTTGAGATTTCTCTCAGCGACAAGGAAGCGGCCTGCTATATCTTCAAGACAATCAGTGAGGCCCATGTGGGTGAGTTGTCATTCTGTCGCCTGTATTCCGGAGAAATACGCCAAGGCATGGAGATGTTCAACACTGACAGGAACTGCACCGAGAAAATCGGGCAGATCTACACCTTGATGGGACATAACCGCGAGAATATCGACAGGATTGGCCCGGGCGACATCGGGGTGATGGTCAAGCTCAAGGACACCCACACTGGCAACACGCTCAGCAGCCCCGGAAGGAAGGTTAAACTTCCCGCGGTCGAGTATCCCAAGCCCAATATCCACGGCGCTCTTGAGGTCGCGGTCAAGGGCGATGAAGACAAACTGGCCGAAGGTCTTGCCACACTCCACGAAGAGGACCCAACCTTCCTGTACGTGAACAACAAGGAAACGGCGGAATTGGTCCTCTCCGGGCAGGGAGAGCTGCATCTGGAAGTCATCAAGGGTCGCCTCAAGCGCCGCTTCAATGTGGAGATTCTCCTCAAAGAGCCGAAGGTGCCATTTCGTGAAACCATCCGCAAAAAAGCTGAATCAAAGTACCGCCACAAGAAACAAAGTGGTGGCGCTGGCCAGTTTGCCGAGGTCTGGATGCGAATTGAGCCGCTCAGTCGCGATGCGGGAATTGATTTTGGACACTCACTGGTTGGGCAGAACGTGGATCGCGTGTTTGTCCCTTCGGTCGAGAAAGGGGTCCAGTCCGCCTGTCAGGAGGGCATTCTGGCTCATTGCCATGTGAGCGACATCAAGATTGATTTCTACGATGGTAAGATGCACCCGGTTGACTCAAAGGACATCGCCTTCCAGATCGCTGGAAAAGAAGCATTCAAGCAGGCTTTCAAGGAAGCCTCACCCTGTCTCCTTGAGCCCATCATGAATGTCCAGATCAAGATTCCGGAAGATTTCATGGGGGACGTCATGGGGGACATCTCAAGCCGGCGAGGACGTATCCAGGGAATGGATACAGATGGCAAATTCCAAGTCATCAACGCCAGCGTCCCGATGATGGAACTGTATCGCTACAGCACCTCACTGCGCTCCCTGACCGGTGGTCGCGGCTTCCATTCGGAATCCTTCTCACACTACGAGGAGATGCCAAGGGATCTCGAAAAGAAGACCATCGAACGTCTGAATGCAGACTAAGGGACACCCCGGTTTTCAAGACCTTATTGAATCCAGTCGGGCCCTGCCTTTCATCAAGAGAGGCAGGGCCCTTTATATTGACGGACCGGGAAAAAGGCCCTGATATCAAACAGAATTATGCGCCATGGGGAAGAATGACAGGACAATAGCCGGATCGGTTTTTGATCACCTGCCCTCCGCTGGCAACGAGGTCTTTTCACCAGCCGGGCGAAAGGAGTCGCATTACCGGAAATGTCTGGATGGGCTTGCCCGTCTCTCGGACGAACAACTTCTGGACCGCCAAAGATTTGCCGACCGGGCGACCAACGAATTGGGACTCCATGCGGACCGCATGAGGGAGGGGCGGCAAACCCTTGGCGCCTTCCAAATGGATATTTTTCCAAGAATTCTCCGACCCCGTGAGTGGAAGCAGATCGAGGCAGGTGTTTTACAGCGTGTCAGTGCCTTCGGAAGTTTTATCTCTGACATCCATGCCGAAAAGAAAATCCTGATTGACGGAATCATTCCTCCCGAGTTGGTCTTCGAGGACCCCTCTTTTCACCCGGAGTTACATAACATCCCGGTAGACGAGAATTGCCCGATTACGGTGGGCGCCATGGATCTTCTGCGAACGCCTTCGGGTGAGTGGAAAGTTCTGGAAAACCGCTTTTCCACACCCACTGGCATTTCCTATGTCATTCAGGCCCGGCGCATCCAGGCACAGGCCCTGCCCGAGCTCTTTGAAGCATTGCCCGTCTACCCGGTTGCTTCCTTTGCAACAAGACTGTCGGAAGCCCTTGCCGAAATGGCCGGCCCGGTGGAAAACGGCCAAGCCCTTGCTGTGCTTCTCTCTGAGGGTGAAAAAGGCAGACATTTCTTCGAGGAAAGTTTTCTGGCCCGGCATATGGGAATTCCCCTCACTCTGCCTGAAGACATGGTTGTCCGCGATGGCTATGTATTTCTGAAAACCATCAATGGCCTTATGCGGGTGCATTGTATATACCGCAGGTTGGAACCCCGATCGATTGATCCAGTCGCATTTGCCTCAACCAATGAAAGTGGCATCCCGGGACTGGTCCAATGTGTCAGGAAAGGATCCATCAAGATCCTCAACGCCCTCGGATGTGCCGTCGCTGATAACCGCAGCCTGCTCAGGCACTCCAATGACATCATCCGATACTACACGGGAAAACAGGCTATCCTGCAGACTGTCCCCACCTTTCATGGCTATGACCCTGACCAAGTGGAATGGATTCGGGATAACCTTGACCAGGTGAGCCTTAAAACCGTGAGCCATCCGGAAACCCTTGTCCGGACCAGGCCCGAAACCCGGGAACTAGTCCTTAATGGAAAACTGAAAGAACTGCTCATGATGGACCCACGACTTGTCGTGGCCCAGCAACTACCGGAATCGAGTAAGTTACCCGTCTACCGTGAAGGAAAGGTAACCCTTGAGGAGACGGTCCTTCGCGTCTTTTTCATTACTGGAAAACGCCCATATGTCCTGCCGGGCGGATTGACCCGGTTGGCAAGACCCGGCAGCGAATTACTGGCCTCGGGGGAGAAACACCACTCCCTGAAGGACACATGGGCCCTGCAGCCTGAAAAGAATGTTTCAACAAGGCCGGGCACCCGCCTTGAAAGAGGGATAGGCGGGACAGAATATCCCCTGCCTAGCCGGGCAGCAGAGGCCTTCTACTGGATGGGCCGCTATCTTGAGAGGGCAAGCTCTACAGCGCGGATGCTCAAGACCCTTGAGGAGCTCAGGTGGAGCGAGCTCACGCCCAAGGAACGGGAATTGTATGCGCCACTCTGGAAAGGGATCATCGAGGCCACGGGCGCGGAAAAATCCCGCAGAAAAATGGGATCCATCAATTCGGACAATCTGGTCGAGCAGCTCCTGACCGATGAAAGGAACCCAGCCTCAGCGAAATCGTGCATGCTTTCCGTCCATCTGAATGCCAGCCGGATTCGTTCTTTGATTACTCCTGAAGTTTGGAATGGCATCAGGAATACCTGCGACTTGTTTTCCAATGCCGAGGATGATTCATCCGGTAATTTCCATCTTGGCGAACTGATGCAGTCCGTCGTCGATTCCGGGGACATCATCCATGGAGCGGCCAGTCGTACACTCTTGCGTGATGCCGGCTGGTACTTTCTGGAAAGCGGTATGCTCATTGAAAGAGGTTTGAACAACACCGTGATTCTTTCGGTTGTCCTTCCATACATCGCCAAGCGGCAATGGGAGCATTTGCGCGATGATACCGACCTGACCGCCCTTCTTCGCTTGCTGGGCGCACTGGATGCCTATCACCGGAAGTATCGCTCCCGGGCTTATCTTGACCGGGTTGTGGCTCTTTTATGGAGGGCACGGGACTTTACCGGTTCCGCTAAATTCACAACAAGCACCCTGAGGGATAACCTTTCCCGGATCAGGCACTATGTTTCCAGTGACCAGACGCAGGATGCGCTTGATTCACAGACAGAGGTCTTCCTCAGTTGGCTGGACGGACTCTCCCTTGAGGAAATGTTTCCGGCCAGAACACTTGAACTGGACAAGGGATTGACTCGAACAAATCTCCCTACCGACAAAACAATCGATCTGGCACGTAAGTCCCTGAAGAAAATGATGAAGTTCTATGAATCATTTCACATGGGCCTTGAGGATCGCTATTTTTCACATCACCTGCCAGGCAAGGCAGACCCACGCTGATGCGATTCCTGATTTCACACGAAACCATTTACGCATACGCAAATCCCGCTTCTGAATCGGTTGGGGAATTGCGTATTTGTCCAGTGGATACAAAATTCCAGAAAATCCAGAACCGGAAACTGATCCTTGAACCAGACATTCCGGTGGAAAGCTATCAAGACTATTTTGGAAATACGGTCGAGTGCTTCGCCGTGCCTTTTCGACACAAGCAATTGCGAGTCCGGATGGAGGCGGAAGTCACAACAATACCGCGACCGGCCCCGGCTTCTATTGCCGAAATTCCCTTCGGTCAGGCCAGACGATTATCAAGAAACGCCCGGATAAGCCTCTATCTTTACAGGTTGCCCACACCTGCTGTTCCTCTCGGAGTGGCACCTGCAGAACTGGGCAAACGGTTCTTTCGTGAATCCAAACCGCTTCGCGATTGCCTGCTCGATCTCAACAGCTGGATTTACAATGAGTTTGAGTATTGCCCGGGGGTCACTGATGTGAGCACTCCCTTGGAAACCATCATTCAGGATAGTCGAGGCGTATGCCAGGACTTTGCCCATCTCATGCTGAGCATTCTAAGGACCAATGGACTGGTCGCCCGCTATGTGAGTGGATATATTGAGCCAACGGATCCCACCATACAGGATGGCGCAGAGCTCATTGGAGCAGCAGCCTCACACGCATGGGTTGAGGTCCATCTTGCAGATGGCACCTGGTGGGGGCTGGATCCGACAAACAACCAGTCAGTCGGGGAGCGCCATGTAAAGATATCCGTTGGGCGCGACTATCATGATGTGGCCCCTCTACGCGGTTCCTACAAGGGCGCGACCAGCCAGAAACTCCAGGTCATTGTCTCCATGCAGCGTACCGGGAGATCTTGAAGTGCCCCTTGATCTTTGGTTCAAGTTCGCACATTGTGGGAATTGAATGATATTATCGATCAAGCATCGGACCTGCTACCGCTACCCGGAAGCAGTCCAATTCACCCCTCACCGCATTTTATTGCGCCCCCGCGAAAAACACCATTTGAGGATTGAATCCTTTGAATTGCACATCCAACCGGAGGCAAACCTGCGCTGGATGGTCGACTCATACGAAAACCACCTCGCGGTCGCCCATTTCTCTGAACCATCCGATGAGATCCGTGTTGAGGCGGTCCTGACAGTCCATCTGCAAACCCAAAACCCGTTTGACTTCATTATTGAGTCCTACGCCGAAAGATACCCCTTTTCCTATAATCCACATGAGAGAAAGGCCCTTCTCCCCTATCTCGAAGTTGGGTCACCGTCAAACTGCGCAAATGTGCTGCCGTGGATATGGAAGGAATTTCCAGTTATGCCAAATTCCACTCTTGAAATCCTGACTCAAATTAATCGCAGGTTCCGGGAGCGGTTTCAATATGTGCGCCGCGAAGAGGAGGGCGTGCAGACTCCTGACCAGACACTTGCCCAAGGTTCGGGCTCCTGCCGCGACTTCAGTGTGCTGTTTATTGAAATTTGCCGGCAGCTTGGGTTTGCGGCGCGTTTTGTCAGTGGCTATCTGTATGATCCACCGTCCGGCGCAGACCATATTGAGAACGTTGCACAGGGGTCAATGCATGCCTGGACGCAGGTTTATATCCCTGGAG
Organism: Oceanipulchritudo coccoides; assembly: GCF_010500615.1. Lineage (NCBI taxonomy): Bacteria > Pseudomonadati > Verrucomicrobiota > Opitutia > Puniceicoccales > Oceanipulchritudinaceae > Oceanipulchritudo > Oceanipulchritudo coccoides. Next base: position 460,936 of record NZ_JAAGNX010000001.1, on the reverse strand, counting down.
CAGGCTGGAAGGGCTTTGACCCCACCAATGGTGTTCTTGAAAACACGTGTTTCATACCCTGTGCCGTGGCGAATGAACCCAAGTTGACAAGCCCCATTCAAGGATCGTATTCCCACGTACATACCGGAATTTCTTCGACAATGGAAGTGGAATTGGAAATCAACAGGCTCGATGCTGTGCCACCAAAGCCTCAAGCTTCTTAATTGGGAACACAACCTGCTGTAAAACCTGCAATCACTTTACTCACACCCATCTGAAAGGAGACTACCTTGTTCGAAAATTACCAAACGGAGGGATTTTACGATGAAATGTTCGAAGCCCCGGGAAAGCCCAGACCGCATTACCAACGGTTGATGGAGCGCTTCCTGCAGCTGAACCCGGAGGAATTTGAACGCAAGCGGACTGCAGTTGATTTTTCTTTCATGCGTCAGGGAATCACCTTCACGGTGTATGATGACAACCAGGGAACCGAGCGAATTTTCCCATTTGACCTCATGCCACGCATTATTCCCCAGTCGGAGTGGCAGTTCCTTGTCAAGGGTCTCGAGCAGCGGATCACTGCGCTCAACCTATTCCTGAAGGACATCTACGGAGAGCAACGAATTCTCAAGGAGGGAGTGATCCCGGCACCCTATATTCTCGGAGCTAAACACTTCCGGAGGGAATTCATGGGCTCGAAGGTGCCAAAAGACATTTACATACACATTTGCGGCACTGACTTGATCCGGGGAAAGAACGGTGAATACCTTGTCCTTGAGGACAATGCCCGCTGCCCTTCTGGCGTTTCCTATATGCTGGAAAACCGACAGGCACTCAAACGGGCCTTTCCGAACTTTTTCTCACGAATGGGGGTGCTTCCTGTGAAGGACTATTCCAGTGAGCTTCTTAAAGTATTGCGCCACATTGCTCCGGAGGGAAAAGAAAAACCAACTGTCGCGATTCTGACACCCGGCGTATTCAACAGCGCATACTTTGAACACTGCTTCCTCGCGCGTCAGATGGGTGTGGAAATTGTCGAGGGCCGCGACCTGATAGTCCGCGACTCGAAGGTGTTCATGCGGACTACCAAGGGCCTTCATCAGGTGGATGTCATCTATCGCCGCATTGATGACGATTTTCTCGATCCAAGTGTGTTCCGCCCGGACTCACTTCTCGGGGTGCCCGGCATTGTCAATGCCTACAAGGCTGGCAACCTCAGTCTTGCCAACTCCATCGGGACCGGCATCGCCGACGACAAGGTGATCTATTATTTTGTTCCGCGGATGATTAAATTCTACCTCGATCAGGAACCAATCCTCAATAATGTGGAAACCTACCTTGCCTCAGAGGAAGCGGATATGACTTACATCATGGAAAACCTCGAGAAGCTGGTCGTGAAGTCTGCCAACGAGGCCGGTGGCTATGGCATGTTAATCGGTCCGTCCGCCACAAAGGAAGAGATTGAAAAATTCAGGGGTATGATCCGGGAGGATCCGCGCAATTTCATTGCCCAACCAACAATCAGCCTTTCGCGTCATCCCACTTGGGCTGGAGAAGCCTTTGAGGGAAGGCACATCGACTTCCGTCCTTATGTCTTGTACGGGGAGAAGATCTCCATTGTCCCTGGTGGGCTGACCCGGGTCGCCCTGCGCAAGGGATCTCTTGTTGTCAATTCCTCCCAGGGCGGAGGAAGCAAGGACACATGGGTTCTTGCCGGAGACGAGTAAAAGAACATCAAACCGGAATCTATTTATGCTATCAAGAGTCGCCGATTCACTTTACTGGATGAGCCGCTATGTAGAGCGCGCCGAAAACATTTCCCGCCTTCTCGATGTAAACCTGCAACTCATGCTGGATTTTGAGGGCCTTGATGATGAGTCCCTCACTGGTCACTGGGAACCAATCCTCAGCAGCAGCGGGGAAACAGAGCAGTTTCAAAAACTTTACACTTCGGCAAACAGCCGTGCCGTTACCGAATTTCTGACCTTCAACCCGGAAAACCCCAATTCCATCCTCTCCTGCATCATAGGCGCTCGCGAAAATGCCCGCATGGTGCGGGACCAAATCTCCGCTGAAATGTGGGAAGTCATCAACGACATCTATCACAAGCTGAGGAAACGAAACGCCGAAAGTATCTGGGAACAAGGGGCATATGAATTCTACGAGGAATTAAAAAGCGATTCACTGCTATTCCAGGGATTGACCGACGCCACCTTCACTCACGATCAGGGATACAAATTCATACAGGTTGGAAAATACATTGAACGTGCTGACCAGACCTCCCGTATAATCGATATAAAATACAACATGCTCCTTCCGGAAAACGACTCGATAGGAGGAACCGTCGATATTGCCCAATGGATGGCTGTCCTCCGGGCTTGCAGCGCCTTTGAGGCATATCATCACCGGTATGTTGATGAAGTGCAGCCATGGAATGTCGCGGAATTCTTGATACTTTCCCCTAACTTTCCCCGTTCCATCCGCTTTTGCTTGAGCACGCTTGATTACCACATGCGGAGCATCTCCCTGACAGCGGAAAGCCAGTTTTCAAACCAGGCTGAGCAACTCAGTGGCAGGCTCCGGTCAGAAATGATCTACACAAGTATCGAGGAAATCATTTCGGAGGGTCTTCACGAGTATATCGACCGTGTCCAGAGCAGGCTGATCGATCTTCACAAGGCGATTCTTGAATGCTATGTCTACCAGCCCGAGATTGATATCGGGAAGGAAATTGAACAGCAGCAACAGCAACAGCAATAAGCCCGCAGCTCCCCCTACTTCGAGGTTAAAACAATTTTGAGGGCAGTCCAAAAAGAGGAGCAAATGCCTGCAAGAAAGGCCGGTTGTTTAAGCCGGCCTGTTTGCATATAAAAGAGCACCGGACGAGCGGCGCTGATTCCTCTCAGGCATACTCTGGGACAAACTCGCTCAGGGCGATCAACGCCTTGGCATCGTTTGTCGTATGCATCACGATCAGGCAATCAGTATCCTTGTCACTGACAGATGCGTAAAGTCGACGAATATCCACTCCTTCCGCACCCAACCTGTTTGCCAGTTTCTTGAGCATCCCCGGCTTGTGAAGGACATCCATCAGGACGACAGATTCCTCCACCGGTTTATAGGCATGCTCATGCAGAATATCGCACGTTCTCAAGTTGTCATCCGTAACAATTCGCAACGTGCAAATGCCTTCCTCAACTGACCCCGCGACAGCCTTAACGCTAATACCGCGCTCAGAAACAAGCCTGCAGACTTCACCAAGAATACCGATATCATTTGTGACACGGAGAACGACCTCCTTGCCATGTGTGACACTGTGCATACAAACCTCCTTTCCTCCGTCAATGGTAGGAAAAGAGGCTCTAAAAGGCAATCCAATTCAAGTTTGTGGGAGACCTAGACCCCTGCAGCAGGTGACTTTTGCGTAAAATGCAGATCCTTGCCCGTCTCCGAGACAGAGACGTAAACCGTCTCGCCTTCCTTGAGTTCCCCGCGCAACAGTGATTCAGCCAGCGGATCCTCAAGGAATTGCTCCACAGCGCGGCGCAGCGGGCGGGCCCCGAACTTCTCATCGTATCCTTGTTCAATCAGAAAATCCTTCGCGTCGTCTGAAATGACCATCGGGAGATTGCGGTCATTCAAACGCCCTATGATTCCGCGTGTCTCAATATCGACAATTTTGCGCAGATGCGGGCGAAGAAGCTGATGGAAAACGATGATCGAATTGATCCGGTTAAGGAACTCCGGTTTGAAGACGCGCTTTGCCTCTTCCATGATCTTGGATTTTGTCTTCTCAAAGTTATCTTCAACATCATCCATTCCGAAGCCAAGGCCTTGGTTTTTCTGGAGGATATGGGCCCCGACATTGGAAGTCATGATGATGATCGTATTCCGGAAATCGACAGTGCGTCCCAGGCTGTCAGTCAGACGGCCCTCCTCAAGGACTTGGAGGAGAATCTGTACGACATCCGGATGGGCCTTTTCAATCTCGTCAAAAAGGACGACGCAATAAGGCTTCCGACGAACTGTTTCCGTGAGCTGCCCGCCTTCATCATATCCGACATATCCCGGTGGCGATCCAATCAGGCGGCTGACCGAAAACTTCTCCATGTATTCGGACATGTCGATTTGCACGATCGCATCCTGATCACCGAAGATTGATTCTGCCAGTGTCTTGGCCAGATGGGTTTTTCCGACACCTGTTGGCCCCATAAAGAGGAACGAGCCGATCGGGCGCCGCGGGTCCTTCAAGTCGGCACGGCTTCGGCGCAGGGCCTTGGCAATGGCCACCGTTGCCTCGTCTTGCCCAACGACAATCTTCTGCAGTTCCTTTTCCAGATTGAGAAGCTTTTCAGATTCCTTTTGTTCCATGCGCCGGAGAGGAATGCCGGTCCAGTCACTGACAACCTGGAGCATATCTTCCGCATCAACAGTGATTTTGGTCTCCGCACGGGATTTTTTCCACTCGTCGATCATTTCCTCACGCTGATTTCTCAGCTGCTTCTCCTGATCGCGGAACTTAGCGGCATCTTCAAATTGCTGCTTGCTGATCGACTCTTCCTTAAGCGCGCAGACTTCCTCCACCTTTTTGGCCATCTCCTCAATTTCGGGAGGCCGGTTGAGCGAATTAATCCGGGCTCTGGCACCCGATTCGTCAAGGACATCAATCGCCTTGTCAGGTAGAAACCGCGACGTGATGTAGCGTTCAGAAAGGTGCACGGCTGAATCAAGTGCCTCATCGGTGTATTCAACCTTGTGGTGCTCCTCATACTTGGGAGCAATCCCCTTCAATATCGCCAACGAGTCCTCGATGCTTGGCGCATCTACCATGACGCTCTGGAAACGCCTATCGAGAGCGCTATCCTTTTCGATGTATTTCCTGTACTCGGCCAGAGTCGTCGCCCCGATGCACTGCAACTCGCCGCGACTGAGAGACGGCTTGAAAATATTGGAAGCATCCATTGCTCCCTCGGCTGCGCCCGCACCGACAATGGTATGCAACTCGTCGATGAAAATGATCACATTCTTGGCCCGGCGAATCTCGTCCATGACGGCCTTGATCCGTTCCTCAAACTGCCCACGGTACTTTGTTCCTGCAACCATCAGGGCAAGATCCAGCGTGATAAGGCGCTTTTCAGCCAGAATTTCCGGCACGATGCCATTTGCAATCTCAAGGGCGAGGCCCTCGACAATGGCTGTCTTGCCAACTCCCGCCTCACCGATGAGGACAGGATTATTCTTCGTCCGACGGCAAAGGACCTGCACAACTCGGCGAATTTCCTTCTTTCGCCCGATAACAGGATCCAGATCACCGTTGCGGGCCAGTTCCGTTAAATCACGGCCAAAAGCCTTCAGAGCAGGTGTTTTAAGCTCCCGTTTGTCCTCGGGACCGCCCGGAATGGCCGGGCCCGCAGCCGATGGCTCGCCAGGCTCACCAGAAAAATTGGGATCCAGCTCGCTGAGGATTTCGTCACGGCAGCGCTCAATGTCGATTTCCAGGCTTTTCAGGACTCTGGCCGCTACGCCGTCCCCTTCCCGCAGGAGGCCGAGAAGAATATGCTCGGTTCCTACATAGCTGTGATTCAAGGACTTCGCTTCCTTGCCTGCGAGGGCCAGGACCTTTTTGACACGCGGTGTGTAAGAAATATTGCCAATCGGCTTGGCCGCTGGGCCCTTGCCAACCTGCTTTTCGACGGCAGTCCTGACTGTGTCGAGATCCAAGCCCATCTTCTGCAAAACATTAACAGCGACGCCTTGGCCCAGATTGATCAGGCCGAGAAGCAGGTGTTCGGTGCCGACATAGTTATGATGAAAGCGGTCAGCTTCCTTCCGTGCGAGCGCCAGCACTTGCTGGGCTCTTGGTGTAAAATTGTTCATGGGTTCCATGTTAATCCTCTTGATTCAGGTTGGGGGATATTTGAATCCTACTAAAGTCCAGAGTCGGGAAAGACGCAAATTGTTCCCTAATTCTTGTTGCCCGAATTTGATCCCGTAATTCCGGCTCAATGTCGGCATTGGCCGAACACTGCACATGACCGGGCTGAATTTCCATTGAAAGGCGATCGATGTGTGCGCGTTTTTCTTCTGGAAAAATGCCCAAATCGACAGCCAGACGCATTAAACTCAACAAATTCACCGCTTCCTGGGAGCTTAAAAGGTGCCCATTTCGCAAAATCCCGTAGGCTCGGCCAATCTTGTCCATCAGCATGGTCGATTGATTCTCCAACAAGACCCCTCTGGCATTGGTTTCCTGCTCAATGATCGCATGCAGGATCGTGATCAGGCGCTTGATGATCTGATCTTCCGATTCGCCAAGGGTCTGCTGATTGCTGATCTGGAAAATGCTCCCTGTCGCCTCGCTTCCCTCCCCGAGGCTGCCCCGCACAGCAAGGCCCAGTTGATTGACCATCCGAACCACTTTTTCCATGTGCTGACACATCACCAGACCGGGCAAATGCAACATGGCGGAAGCCCGCAAACCCGTCCCGACATTGGTCGGGCAGGCGGTCAGGTACCCGTACTCATCGGAAAACGCATAATCGAGTTGGTCCTCCATTTCCGAGTCGGTGGCGTCGGCCTCCTCCCAAGCCTTTCGGAAGTTGAAACCGCTGCGCATGCACTGCAACCGGAGGTGATCCTCCTCGTTGATCATGACTGCCAGTTGCTGGCTCGGAGCGATAAAAACTCCTGTGGCGTCCTCCGACTCAATCAGCTCGCGGCTCACCAGGTGGCGCTCCACGAGCACCTGCTTTTCGAGCTCGGTAAGGTCGGAAATTTGCAGAAAGGTTCCATCCTTGAAGGCGGGCAAGCGTGACAATTTGTCCAGACACCGTTCCAAAATGTCCACCCGCTGAGACGAATCGCCCCAACCGGGAAAAGCTTCCCCGGAAAGATTACGGGCCAACCGGATACGCGTGGACAGAACGATCGGCTCAGGGGCCAATCCTCCATCGGTCAATTCCGCTTTGGCTTCGATTAAGGGGGTGATAAGCATGGCTTCAGGTAGTTTCCAGGGCTGTACGGGCCTCGGCAATGAGGTCTCTCAGCCGCGCTGAATCCTCGTAGTTCTCCGACTTGATGGATTCCTCAAGATCGCGCTCAAGTTGATCCAGGCGCCGCTTGCGGCTCATCCGGGCAAGGGCGCGCTCCGGCACCTTGCCGCGATGAACGACGTCCTTGTGCATGTTTGATAACATCGGCTCAAGGATCTCGTGGAAAGTATCATAGCACTGAGGGCATCCAAAACGACCAGTCTTCTTGAAATCGGCCGGACTGAATCCGCAGGCCTCACACTTGAGGGATTTGTCCGAAATCAGGGAGGCTGGTGACTGGACAAGAAAATCGGCCAGCGAAAAGCCCTCCGGATCCGTTACCCCTTTCTTGAAAGGACAATCCTCACACAAGTCCACTTTGTGGATTTTGTTGTTGATGATCTGGGTCAGGTGAATGGTTGCCGGTTTTGTACAGTTACCGCACTGCTCAGGTTTAGCCATATATATAAGATAGGGTGGATTCGTCGAAATTTCCAGTCGAATAAGGGGTTCAACGAATCATTACACCATCTTTACTGACAAGGTCATGAAAGGCTTCCAGAAGCTGATGGGTCTGCTTTCCGGGAATCCCTTCCCCGATTGTCCGGCTATCCACCTCGACAACCGGAATCACTTCCGCGGCTGTGCCGGTGAGAAACATCTCGTCTGCGGTCCAGATATCGTAACGGGTCAGATTCATCTCTTCACAGGAATACCCCAGCTTTTCCATTATTTCCAAGACGGCACCGCGGGTAATTCCCTTGAGGGCGCCTGCGGCTGTCGGCGGGGTGAACCATTTGTCTTTATGGCGGATGAAAATATTGTCTCCGGTGCACTCTGCAACATAGCCCTGGTCGTTCAACATGATTGCCTCAAGACAACCCGCCTGGTTGGCATCGGCCTTGGCGAGAATATTGTTCAGGTAGTTAAGTGACTTCACCATTGGTGCGAGGGCGGCCGGATTGATGCGGCGCGTGGGGGATGTGATGATTTTCAGCCCCTGCGTATAATGCTCCTCCGGATAAAGAGTGATCTTGTCGGCAATGATGATCAGCTGCGGATCCTTGCAGCTCAAGTGGCTCAGGCCCAGCGAGCCCACTCCACGGGTCACCACCAGGCGGATGTATCCGTCCTCCAGATTGTTCACCCGGCAGGATTCACAAACGGCCTCCGCCAACTGTTCACGGCTCCACGGCATCCTCAGGAGGATTGCCTTGGCTGATTTTTCCAGCCTGTCCAGATGTTCGTCCAGCTTGAAGACACATCCCTTGTAAAGGCGGATACCTTCAAAAATGCCATCTCCATAAAGGAGACCATGGTCAAACACTGAAACCGTGGCTTCAGCGGAATCTACGAATTGTCCATTTAAATATACCTTCATAATAAAACCTCTCCTGTTCAGAAATTGATGCTCCCAGCGTGGCAGGGTCCGCCAATCAGCCAAGCCAATTTTGCACGGCTGTCAAAAAGCCCTCGCTCCCAGCTGCGTAGCGGATGAAAGCGCCGTTTGATTCAAACGCTTTCATGGGAAACGGATTCTCATCCATGTAGATAATTTTTCGCCCACTGGCCTCAATTAGTGCGCAAGCGGCAGCGACGTCCCAAATCCTGACCCGTTCATCAATAACCCCGTCAATGCGTCCCAGGGCGACATATGCCAGATGGAGCGAGGCACTGCCGAGGCTGCGGACCCGATAGGTCTCAAGAAGAGCTTCGAATTGGCGCGGACGGCCGGCCGGGAGCGGGAAATGGAGGGCAATGATGCTGGTCCGCTTCTCAAAAGGCCGGTTTGCCGGGGTAAATTTCTTACCATCAACAAGGATTGGCCTGCCCGAGCCTCCTTCCAGTAATTCTCCGGTACTCCCATCGTAGATCAATCCATAGACCGGATGGCCCTGTTTCATAAGGGCCAGGGAAATAGCACAAGCGGACATGCCCAAGGCGTAGTTGTTGGTTCCGTCGATCGGATCAAGCACCCATGAATATCGTGATTCCACTGGAACGACCTCATCCAGCAAACCGGATTCCTCGGACAGGAACTGGTCATCCGGGAAGGAGCGACGCAGCTCTTCACAGATCTTCTCAGAAATGGCAAAATCAGCAAAAGTGACCCGGGTTTCATCGGGCTTCCATTCAGAGGAAACACGCCCTCTCTGTTGATTGAAAAAACCGGTCTGATTGCGAATCGCGACCCGTGCCGCATTCACTCGATGTCTGAAGGCCGTATCCATGGCCGTTAGCGGAATTTCCGCGGTCCAAATCGTGACCGGCGCTCGCTTTCCCGTGGAGGCTTGGTGGTTGGGGGAAGAGATGTCTCCACGGGTTCTGTCGGCATGACAACCGGTTTTTCAATCACCATCGGCTGCTCATAAACGGTGATGGTTCCTGTTCCTGTGCCTTCTGGCGACTGAATCTCTCCCTGCATTGCTTCAGCTGAGGGATCCGGGGCCTTGCTCGCCAGCTCCAGATCTTCCAGCTGAGCCAAAAGGCGCCTGCGTTCCCGTTCAGACTCACCCAGAGTCTCTGCAAGGGCCAGATTACGATCCTGCAAATCCTCAAGATTTTGTTCTGCCAGTGCCTTTTCGGCTGTCAGGTTGGCCAACTTTTCCTCAATCTCCGCATTATCCGGCTGGGCCTTTTCCGCGAGTAGCGCGTTTTCCTTCTGCAGGCTTGCGCGCTCTTCAACGAGCAGATCCACCATTCTCCGGAGACTGTCCAACCTTGCCCGGGTCTCTTCCAACTCATTTTGCAGGCCCTCAATACGGGCATCCCGTTTTACCAGTTGGTTGCCAAGGTCGGCGACAATGGTATCCCAGAGTTTCTCTTCTTCGTCGTCTTCCAATGCCGTTTCGGGAGAGAAAAATTCCAGACTTCCTTCAACAAAAGCCTCTTCTCCATCCTCGTTTACAAGGATCAACCGAAACCAACTGCCTCGCCATTGAAATCCTGCTGGAGGAATGGGGGGCGGTGTCGTCCTGATCATTTTACCTTCTGAATCAAGAAGCCAGATCTGCAGCCAGCGGAGCGACCAGTCGGTTTCCTTCAAATTCCCGCGCATGGGGAAAAACCATCCGATCAAGTCTCTTCCATTTTCTTCGGGATCGTCGTTTTGATAATCAAATCCGGCAATGCCCGGCACCTGCAACCCCTGAAAGTGTACTTGGTAATATAAATCTATTGTCAGCTCAGCATTGGAAACCCCTTCAGTGAGGCGCCCCGCACGCTCAGTTGCGAGAGCCGTATCTTCCTCCATGGCAAGCGGATCCAGGAGAAAACTTCCGGAAAGAACCCAGCCGCTCTTCAGGTCAGGTGCAAGGACTGGATCCGCTTTTGTCACCAATCCTTCAAAGATCCAGGTGACCTCCTCGCCCATCATCACCGGGGAAACCCCGATCAGGGCAAGTGCCAGAGAGGCCATGGACTGGAAGGATCTGAACATGGGTCTATTGAGCCAAAAATGCCTTTCCACCGCAACGAGAATCAAGCGTTTCCCGATCATCCGGGGTTTGTGTCGGCGTCCTTTGCCTTGACCGCCTCAACATCCCGCCGGATCTGTTCCTGGAGGGCTTCCATTGAGGAAAATTTCATCTCCGGACGGATAAATTCGAGAAGAGAAACCTCGAGTTTGTCTCCAGTTGTCGGAAATTCCGATCCATCCAGGAAGTGCACCTCAAGCAAAGGCGATGCGGCCTCGGACACAGTCGGGTGCAAGCCATAGTTGGCGATGCCACAAAACTTATCCCCGGATGCCATATCTGAAGCCTCCACCCGATAGACGCCCAAACGTGGAAGGGCCTCCGGATTCCATGAAATATTAACGGTCGGAAAACCAAGCCCGCGTCCAACCTTCTTGCCTGCAATAATGGTGCCACTGATCCTGTAGGGAGATCCGAGCATGGAATTTACAGCTGACATTTCCCCTTGGGCAAGGGATGCGCGAATGGCACTGCTGCTAATCGGCTCACCTTGATAGCTTTTGCGTCTTAGCACACCCACCCGTATGTCCAACGGGCCAGCTGTTTCAGTAAGCGTATCGACATTTCCACTACGCATTGCTCCAAAGCGGAAGTTTTCGCCAACATAGAGACTTTTCAGCATGGGAAACCATGACCGAAGGGTCGGAACAAACTCTGAAGCTTCCCCCGCGGCAAACTCACGCGTGAAAGGAAAAACAAACACTTTGTCGATCCCCACTTCAAGCATCCGCTCGACACGTTGTTCAAGCGGCATCAACAAGGCGGTTGCTTGATCGGGGCGCAGAACCTGGCTCGGATGGGGATCAAAGGTCAAAACACCCGACAAGGAACCCGGTTGAGCCTGCGAGGCCTTAATGGCTTCATGAATGACTGCCTGATGCCCGACATGAACTCCGTCGAACATGCCGATGGCCAGATGGACTGGTTGTTCAAGTGTTCCACCTTCCAGAATTCGTTTCCCCAGGTAAGCGGTCAATCCCGGGGACCGGTCCTTCTCGGAACTGGAGGAGTGAGTGGACACACTAAATGGCGTTGCTGGGAACAGCCTGGTAGGAAGGAATGAGCCAACCTTTAATTTCCTCAACAGGGAGGTCCTGGAATGTCTCAAGCTCAATGGAGTCCTCGATATGGAAGCGCTCGATGTCTGTTCGGCGAAGCTCCTTCAAATAGCCGCCACAACCGAGTTTCTCGCCCAAATCGTTGGCCACTGTACGAACATAGGTCCCCTTGCTGCAAGAGAGGGTGAATTCCATGTCCGGAGTTTCCCATTTATCCAAAGTAAAGGAGGAAATATGGATGAATCTTGGCTCACGCTCAACCGTCTTGCCTTTGCGGGCCAGTTTATAGAGGGCCACCCCATCGATTTTCTTCGCTGAGAACATGGGGGGCGTCTGGTACTGGTCACCGACGAACGTTTGCATCGCCTCCTTGAGTTGGTCTTCACTCAACTCCGGAACGGGCTGCTCGGAGACAACCTCCCCTTCCACATCCTGAGTCGTCGTCGCGACGCCGAATGTAATGACCCCCTCGTAGGTCTTGTCCAGCCCCATGAGGAACTGGGAAAGCTTGGTGGCCTTCCCGACAAGAATGATCAACAAACCGGTAGCGTTCGGATCAAGCGTCCCGGCATGTCCGACACGTTTCATCTTAAGTTTATGGCGAACCTTGTCGACGACGTCATGGGACGTCATTCCATCGGGCTTATCGATCAACAAAACGCCTTCATATGAATTGGCTGAACTCATTGGGATGTCTCCTTCAGTGAAGCAAAATGGGTTTCAAGGGCGTCAACAAGACGCGGGTAAAATTCATCAAGTGTGGACTCCGGATTAAAGCCGGCAGCGCAGGCATGCCCGCCGCCATTGAACTGTATCGCCAATTGGTCCACGCGGTGTACGGGATCCTTGGCACGGAAACTCCCTTTCATTGTGCCATCCATTTCCTCCAGAAGCACACCAATTTCAACACCTTCGATAGACCGGGCGTAATCGACCAACCCTTCTGTATCTTCCTTGGTCGCTCCAGTGGCTGCCCATGCTTCCTTGTCGATGATTCCAACGCAGGCACGCCCGTCGCAGAGGTAGCGGAAACTGGCAAGAAAACGCTGCAGCAAGGCCAGTTTGGCCGGGCTTTCACGCTCGTAGAGTTCCATGGCAGCAGCAGCCGGATCGGCTCCCCGCTCCATCAGATGACAGCAGATCTCGAAAGTGTCCCGTGTTGTCGAGGCAAACCGGAACTGCCCTGTGTCTGTAGCGATTCCTACATACAATGCCTGCGCCGTTACCTCGTCGACGGTCAGATCATTATCTAGAAAAATCCCGCCAAGAATTTCGCCCGTGGCGGAAGCTGTTCCCTCAATGATATTATGCTCTGCATAGAGGGAATTGGAAATGTGGTGGTCAATGTTCAGGTAGACTTCAGGGTACGCTTCCTGCAATACTGGCCCGAGCCGCTTGCGGTCTGCACAGTCCACGGAGATGGCCACACGGGAAGAATCAACACCGTCCTCATCAACAAAGAACGGTGTATCCCCGACAAAGGAGGCGCAGTTTGAAGGAACCCTGTGATGGTTGTAACAAACTGCATCAAATCCCAGCTCGCGAAGAACACGGGCGACTGCGACCTGCGACCCGATGCAGTCCCCGTCAGGCCGGACATGGCCCAGAACGGCAACCGGACGTCCCCGGATTGCCTCTATCGCCTTTGTGAATGCGGCGGAATGTTTTGGAAAATATAGTGCCATAAAAGTTCAGGTTTTTTTAATCCTCAGGCTCGGGGAAGGTCTCTCCCTCAAGTCCAAGATCATCCAGTAATTGATTCAATTTCTCCCCGTAATCCGCCCCCTTGTCATAAATGAATTCAAGGTGCGGGAGGAATTTCAAGGTAACTGCCTTGGCCATCTCCCGGCGGATTGATTCATGATGGCGTGAGAAAAACCGCTCTGCGCGTTCGCGAATGGCAGGGTCACCATGTGTAGCGAAAAACACCTTCGCCGAACGCAGGTTCGGAGACACATCAACGGAGAGAATCGAAACCTCCACAGTCTCCGCCTGATAGCGGGTGTGGAGAATGTGGCTAATCTCCCGTTTGAGCAATTCGTTGACTCGAACAACGCGCTGACCCATCCGTCTCCTATAAGTCCGGTTTGATTTTCAGGATTTCAAAGACTTCGATGATGTCTTTCTCCTCATAGGCATTGTATCCATCAATCTGGATACCACACTCGTAGCCCGCGCGCACTTCAGTGACGTCATCCTTGAAGCGCTTGAGGGTTGAAATCTTCGATTCCGCAACAACTTCTCCACCGCGCACAAGGCGAGCAATGGAGTCCCGCTGGATCCGGCCTTCAGTGACCATACAACCAGCGACGACGCCTTTCCCGACCGGGAAGACCTGACGGATTTCAGCTGCACCAATCTTGTTCTCTCGCAGCTCGGGATCAAGCATGTCAGTCATTGCGTCCTTAACCTGCGTGATCAGCTCATAAATGATATTGTGCTGGATCAGGTTCACCCCGTGGTGCTTTGCCACACTGGTCACGCCATTTTCAATGCCGACATTGAAGCCGATGATTGTGGCCTTCGCAGCGCTCGACATGAGGACATCGTTACGCGTGATATCGCCAACGCCCATATCAACAACTTCGAGGTCGATCTTTTCGCTCTTGATACTCTGCAGGCTTGTCGCCAAAGCTTCCGCGGTTCCGTAGACATCCGCTTTCACTAGTACAGTAAAACTCTTCTTCTGGGTCTTTTCAATAGCCGCAAAAAGATCATCCACTGATGTCGATCCACGCTCCTGCAATTGAGTTGCCTCAAGTTTCTTGCGATCCAGTTCGTTTGCTTCGGCATGCTTCTTCGCTTCGCGCTCATTTTTGACAACCTTGAAGAAGTCACCGGCATCCGGAGGACCCGACCAGCCGACAATCTTCACTGGCGAAGAAGGCCCCGCCTCCTTGATTTGCTCGCCCTTGTCATTTATCAACTGGCGAACGCGACAGTAGTTTTCACCACAAACAAGCGCCATGCCAGGCTTCAAAGTTCCCTGCTGGATAATGGCAGAAGCGGTGGACCCGCGGCCGAGCTCTTTTTGAGCCTCAACGATGACCCCTTCGACTTCCCCCTTTGGATCCGCGACGATTGTCTCGGTCACATCCGCCTGGAGCACAATTGCTTCAAGAATATCCTCGATCCCCTCGCCCTTGAGCGCGGAGACCTTTGCGTAAAGCGTTTCTCCGCCCCAATCCTCAGGTGCAAGATCACGTTCCTGCATCTGGCGCAGAACCTTGTCCACATTGGCACCCGGGGCATCCATCTTGTTAATGGCGACGACCACTGGAACTTTGGAGACACGGGCATGCCCGAGAGCTTCATCAGTCTGTGGCATAAAGCCGTCATCAGCCGCAACGACAAGGACCGCAATATCGGTCGTTCTGGCTCCACGGGCACGCATGTTGCTGAATGCCGCGTGTCCGGGTGTATCGATAAAAGTGATTAACTTGTCTTTGTGCGTGACTTGATAAGCACCGATATGCTGGGTAATTCCACCTGCCTCGGAAGAGACAACATTGGCCTTCCGAATCGTGTCCAGGAGAGTGGTTTTTCCATGGTCAACGTGTCCCAGGATACAAACGACTGGCGGGCGCGGAACCATTTCCCGTGCCGGCTTCTTCTCCTCCACAACCTTTTCAGCCTCGCCTGCTGCACCGCCTTCACCGCGGTGGCGAACCTCAAGGGCAAATCCGTGGATCTTGGCCAGGCGCTGGGCAACGTCTTCCTCAATGGAGGAATTCATGGAGGCAAAAATGCTCATTTCCATGAGCTCGGAAATCAGCTGGAAGGGCTTGCGGCCAATTTGCAGTGCGAAGTCCCTTACGACAATGGGCGAGCGCACCTGAAGTGGTATCAAATTGTCAGCCGGTTCAGATTCAACCTCCTCGACCGGTGCTTCCTCGGAGGGAGTTTCATCGACCGCAGCTTCGGGCTCTGGCTTGGAGAAACTTGGCGGGGCAATCGGCGGGGGTCCCTTTTTAGCTGGAGGGACAATAGGAGGAGGGCTTTTCGTGGTAGGTGCCGAGGCGGCAATAGTGGGTTTTTCCTCCGCAACTTCCTTTGCCGAAACCTCTTGCTTTGGCAAATCCGTACGCAAAATAGGAGCCTTGGGGGCAACCTTCGGAGTCGTTCCACCGCTTAGCGGCGAAGGGGTCACGGTGCGTCGGATGACGCCAGGAGAACGCGGCAATGGCGGCGGGGTTTTTCCGGGGTTCGGAGCCGGCACGGGTGGCGCAGGAGCTTCAGCCTTGCGCTTGGCCTCTTCCTCTTCCTCCCGTTCGCGACGCTCACGCTCAATGTCTTCCTTGGAGCGGACAATGGCACCGGAGGGAGGGACAATCTTGACCTCCACAGGAGGCGCTTCCGCTTTCTCCTCTTCAGGCGCTGCGCCCTCAGATTCTTCCGGCTTGGGCCCAAACTCCTCGCGAAGGCTTTCCGCGGAAATATTGTCAACGGTACTGGAGGCGCTTTTTACCTCGTAACCCCGCTCTTTCAAAAGCGCGATTAGCTCGGCATTCTCCATCCCGATTTCCTTAGATAGCTGATATATCCGAACACTCATAAATTACTAAATCTCCTGTTTGCCTGCCTCGCTGCCAAAACCGATGGATGATCCTCAACCAGCCTCACTGCTGGAGGCACTTCGATGCGCATCAACCAACTTGACAACCTGACCGGCATCTTCTTCCGAGAACCCGAGTTTGACAAGGTCCTTTGCCTCGACCCCCTCAAAGGCCTCAGGACTGACCAGACCATGCTGAACAAGGAATGCCGCCAGTTCGTCAGAAATACCCTGGACACCTTCCCAACCCTTGATGGCGTTCTTCATCCGCTCATCAAAGCCGACTTCAGTCACCTCTTCCTTCGAAATGTCCAACTTCCAGCCGAGAAGGCGGGATGTCAGGCGGGCATTCTGGCCGCGACGCCCAATGGCAATGCTCAGGTTATCCTCACTGACTTCAAAATAAATGCGCTTATTGAGCTCGTCCACCTTGATATTGAGCGGAACGGCTGGCTTGATCGCTTCGTGAAGGAGTTCCAGCGGATCGCTGCTGAACTTCACAATATCAATCTTCTCACCCCCAAGCTCGCGGACAATACTCTTCACACGGGCACCGCGGGCACCCACGCAGGCACCGACTGGATCCACTTTGGGGTCCTTGCTGCTGACAGCGATCTTTGTCCGGTACCCGGGCTCACGGGCAATTGCCTCGATGATAACCGTACCGTCCTGGATTTCCGCCACTTCCAACTCAAAAAGGCGACGAACAAAACGAACCGCTGCACGGGAAAGAATCAATTCCGGACCACGGTTTGTCGGCTCGATTGCCAGAAGCAGGCAGCGCATGCGCTCCCCCGGGGAATAGTCTTCTCCGGGAACGCGCTCGCGCGGCGGAAGCATTGCCTCAGCCTTGCCAAGATCGACAATCAGGTCACCCCGTTCACGGCGACGCACAATACCGGTCACAATATCGCCGACATTGTCCTTGTAGTCGTCATAAATGCGTTCCTTCTCGAACTGCCGCAAGCGCTGCATGATTGTCTGCCGGGCAGTCTGAGCGGCAATTCGGCCAAGCCTCTCGGGATCAACTTCCTTCTCGATGAAGAGCCCAACTTCCGCTTCAGGATTCAATTGCCGGGCCTTCTCAATATGGATTTGAGTACGCGGATCTCCCACAGAATCAACAACTTCCAGAATTGACCAAGCTTTCAGCGCCCCACTTTTGGGGTTGATCTCAATGCGCAGCTCCTGGCCTGCGTTGACACCTTTCGTGGCAGCACTCCGGATAGCATTGGAGATCGCGGATATCATGTCTTCCCGCGGAATCCCCTTTTCCTTTTCCATGAATTCAAGAACGGATAAAATTTCCTGGCTCATCGTAGTATATAATGTCGTTGCGATTGTCCTAAGACAAAAAAGAGCGGGTAGGACACCCACTCTTCTGCCTTTAGAAGAATTAAAAAGGAAGAACCTGATCCTGCCTTCTCAGCTTGTCAAGCACCGCTTAGCAGGCACCGTTTCTCCGATTGAGCTACGAATCCGCTCAAGGCGTAACTGGTCATCTGCCCAGACAAGACCCTGCAACCAGCCGTTGCAGAGCGGGTAGCCTGAGCTGAGCTGAATTCCAGCTAACTTGAGCAAGGATCTGTATGAATCCGGGAACATTCCCGGGCGGGCGTGAAACCAAAACCCGCCCCCAGCAGCGCTTGAAATATGGCCGTTTGCAACCTGCATCGGCAGGCAGACATCGACCAGAAGTCGATCGACCAGGCTTTGGCTGAAAAGGCCACCGAATACCCCGTCTCTGAGCCATGCGCCGTATTCGCGCAGTTTCCAATGCTTCCGAATCCATCCAGTTGGCCAATCGGCCACCGCCGCCTCCGGCTGGAATTCAGACCCCGGCTGAAATTCCAGTGGGAGGCGGGACAGCCTGTTGAACCAGTCCGGAACCGACTGATTCAGGGCCATATACGCCTCCAGGCGGCCCAGAGCGCGATTTGCCGGACGTCCGACATTCCAACGAACTTCAGTCTCCCATTCCCTTTGCAGGACTTCAGTCAACCCGGGTTCGCGCCAACACTCCGGCGGCAAGGCTTCACCCATGGCGTAGAATGCGCGCCGATTGAATGGATATCCCAGATAGAACAAGGTCATGAGATGAAGTCCTTTGGTCCAGCCATGTTCCCGGATCAGGCAGCGGGCCATGGATTCCTTGTCCTGCCAGCGACGGTCTGCACCAATACCAAGGCGGTTCCGGATCTGTTGCGGAGTTTCGGATTCAATCCACTCACGCAACTCCGGAGCCAGTTCCCCGTACAATCCGGGCTCACCGCCAGCAACTGACTCAAGGTCTTCCCGCAGCCAGGGACCCATGACCCATTCCTCCAACAGCTTTCCGGAGGATGTCCGGATATCGCGATCCAGCCCACCGGCAAAGAGAACCGCATGCAATACCACCGTGTCATAAGCCGGGTCCAAATGATGGCCATGCCTCCACCAGTCCTCTCGATACAGATGAAATTCAACATCCCCAACCCGTCTCTCCCCATCCAGTTCAATGACAGCTTCCAGAAAGTCCGGCCCTGCCCCATGGTTCCACTTGCCCGGATGGCAAACCTTCAACCGGGCGCCGGATCGTGTCTGCCATGCCCCACGCTGGATCTGCTGAAGGGCCCAGATTTGCTGAACCTTGCCTTCCAGAATCTGCAGGGGTCCATACAAACCTTGGATTTCCGAAACTGAGGATTGACCAGGGATTGTTTTCATTCCCAAAACCTAACGGTTTTTAAATTATCCCTCAAGAAATTTCCTGTGGAAGATCATTGTGTTAAAAGATGGGGACCAGCTTGTAAAATAGTAGACTTGCCGAAAGATAGGTGCTTGCTTGTGGGAAAAGTGAACAGGGAAAAATTATCAAAGCCATGAGAGAAACGACCTATGTAATTGGGCACCGGAACCCGGATGCAGATGCGATCTGCTCGGCTATCGGCTACGCGGCATTCAAGTCCTCTGTGGCTGAGGGAAATTTCCAACCTGCGCGTTGTGGAAATTCAAATGCGCGGATCGAGACCATCCTGAGCACGATGAACGTACCATTGCCGGAATTCGTTGGCGATGTGACCCCGCGCGTGCGGGACATCATGGTGACCGAAGTGATCCAAGTCGATCCGGAGGCCATATGCGCAAAAGCGCTGGACCTGATTGACCAGCATGATGTGCGCGTCCTCCCTGTCGTGGGGAAGGACGGACGACTTGAGGGCAGTATTTCCATTTTTGACCTGGGCGACCACTTTGTTCCAAAGCCCCGGGAAGAACGGAAGATGCGGCACGTGTTCGCCAGCCTTGAGGACATAACCGGCGCCCTTGGCGCGGACCCCATACACATTGTTGATCCCGGGAAGATCGAGGACCTCTTTGTCCGCATTGGCGCAATGGATATTCGTTCCTTCGGACGCTACTACAAGGAGGATGAGAGCCTGGCCAAATCTAGCATAATTATTGTTGGAGATCGCTACGACATCCAGCAGAGATCGATCCATTCGGGTGTGCGAATGCTGGTCATCAGCGGAGGCCTTCCGGTTGAACCGGATGTCGTGGAATTGGCCAAGGAACGTGGCGTGAGTATCATTGTCAGCCCGCATGATTCAGCGACCACCTCATGGATCATTCGTAGCGCCGGCAGGATCGACAGCCTTGTCCGCAAGCAGACGATCAAATTTGGACCGGACGAGAAACTTTCAGCGGTACGACGCAAACTGAGCTCCAAAAACGCGGCGGCTTATATGGTAACTGATGAGGAAGACCGTTTGATCGGGGTTTTCACGAAAACAGACTTATTGAAGCCTGTCCGGAAAAACCTGATCCTTGTTGACCACAATGAATTGAGCCAGGCAGTGCCGGGAGCGGAGCAGGTCGATATTCTTGAAGTGGTGGACCATCACCGGCTTGGAAATCCCCCTACCCAGCAACCAATCACCTTCATTAATCTCCCAGTCGGTTCGACTTCAACAATTGTGGCCGACCTCTTCCGCAAGCATCAGCTTGAACCGGAGGCAAAAATCGCCGGAGTACTGATGGGCGGAATTGTCTCCGACACCTTGAATCTAAAGGGGCCGACAACCACGCAGACCGACCGGGACATGCTGACCTGGCTGGAAGGTATTTCGGGTGTCAAGGCAGAGGTATTGGCTGAAGCTATTTTCAATGCCGGTTCCATCATCAAGTCGGAAACGCCGGAAAATGTCATCCGCTCGGACATGAAGATTTACGATGAGGGTAATTTCCGTTTCTCGGTCTCCCAGGTCGAGGAGCTCGGTTTTGACAATTTATGGAGCTGTCGGGAAGAATTGGATCAAACCCTCGACAAAATACAACGGGCTGAGGGACTCCTCTTTGCAGCCCTCCTGGTCACCGACGTAAACTCGCAAAATTCACTTCTCCTGATTCGAGGGGAAGATGTGGTGATCGAAAACATCACTTATCCACATCAGGCAGCTAACGACACCTTCGAGCTCAACGGCATCGTCAGCCGGAAAAAACAATTGATCCCCTACCTGACAACAATTGTTCGCCAGGTAGCTCCGGAATTGATTCATTAAGAATATGTACCTGCCTCAACTCCTGGAGATCCTCAAGGATCCCGAATATATTCCCCTCTCGATTGACCGATTGGCGGCCAAAATGGAGGTCAGTGAGGCGGATTTCACCGGGTTCAAACGGGAAGTCTCGCAACACCTTCGCCAGGGCACCTTGGTCAAGCTCAAGAAAAACCGTGTCTGCCTACCGCGGGACGCTGATCTGATCACGGGCAAAATCCGCTTTCGTCAAAGCGGCTCAGCCACTCTCTTCCCCGACCTTGTCGAAGGAAGTGAGACCAGGCAGCCTTATCATATCAATGCAGAGGATACCGCCGTTTCGATGCACGGCGACCGCGTTGTTTGCCGGATTCACCATGACCGGCGCCAGTTCAGAAGTCGCCCGAAGAACAAGAAAGTCCCCGGCGCCAATCAACCGGAAACGGTCCGGGTAATCCGTATTCTGGAACGCAAGAACCAGACCCTCACCGGGACGCTTAAACGGAGCAAAATGTTTTACTATGTGATCCCGGATGATCCGCGGATCATTCAGGATATTCTGGTCCCGGATCCTAAGAAGCAGTCGCACAAGCCGAAGCCGCGAGTGGACGACAAGGTTATTGTAAAACTGGCAGTCTGGGAACAGCGGCACTTGAATCCGGAGGGGACCATTATCAAAGTGTTGGGCAAGACCCACACACCCGGCGCTGAATACGAGGCCCTGCTCCATCAATATGACCTCAATCCAGAGTTTCCCAATGCGGTTCTCAAGGAGGTCGAGAACTATTCCGAAAAGGTCCAGAAAAAGGATCTGGAGGACCGCGAGGACCTGCGGGATCAGTACACCCTCACCATCGATCCACAAGATGCAAAGGACTTTGACGATGCACTGACTTTTGAACAGGTGGATGACGACAACTTCGAAGTGGGCGTCCACATCGCCGATGTCAGCCACTATGTCCGCCCGGGTACTGCCCTTGATCGGGAAGCCCGTAAACGCGGTAATTCAACTTACCTTGTCGGCACGGTCATCCCGATGCTGCCGCACGCCCTGTCCAATGGGCTCTGCAGTCTGGTCGAGGATGAGGACCGGCTGACAAAGTCGGCCTTCATCACTTACAACTCAGCTGGGAAAGTCATCAAGAGCCGTTTTGCCAATACCGTCATTCGAAGCAACAAGCGCCTCACCTACGAGCAGGCCTATGCCTTCCTTTTCGAGGACAACATTGACAAGATTGTCGCGCGTCCTGATCCCCCGGCCCACCAGACGGGAAGCACCGGCAGGTCACTGAAGGAGTTGAAAAGAAAGGAGCTGGGGCAAATCCAGGAATCCATCCGCCAACTTTGGAAACTGGCCAAAACAGTCCGTCAGAAGCGCATGGCCACCGGTAGTCTTGAGCTCGATATGCCCGAGACAAAAATCTACGTCAACAAGGAGGGCTACGCGGACACCATCGTTAAGGTGGAACAGGACGAAAGTCATCAGCTGATCGAGGAATTCATGCTCGCTGCCAATGAAGCGGTCGCCCGGTCGCTCAACCACCGCAACTTGCCAGGAATTCATCGGGTCCATGATGACCCTGATCCGGACAAGCTGGATGAGTTTGGCGAATACCTCGACACTTTTGGAATCAAGACGGGAGATCTCAGCAATCGCAACAATCTCAATCGGATCCTTCGTAAGGTGAAGAACCATCCACAAGGACACACCATGCGCATCAGCTTTCTGAGAAGTCTGAAGCAGGCATGCTATCGCGCCTCTGCTGATGGGCATTTCGGTCTTGCGAAGCAACATTACACACATTTCACCTCACCTATCCGGCGTTATTCGGATCTCGTCATTCACCGGATCTTTTCCCGGCATCTCGTTCCGGGTGGGGCCAAGTTCTACAAGAAGAAGTACAGCTTTTCGGAGTTGGCGACAATCGCGCAGCATCTCTCCCTCACGGAGCAAAACAGCACCGAGGCCGAGCGGGAATCCGTCAAGATCAAGCTGCTGGAGTTCTTTGAACGTGAATTGACAAAAACAAAAAAGAGCTCATTCGAAGCGATTATCATGGATGTCCGGAACCATGGCATGTTCGTCGAGCTGACTGAGTCCATGGCCTACGGGCTGGTCCACATCTCCACCTTGCGGGACGACCTGTACAAGATTGATCAAACCCACACAGCCCTGGTGGGCCGCAAACGCCGGAATCGGTATGCCATCGGGGACAAGATCCAGATCGAGGTGGCTCGGGTCGATCGTTTCAAGCGACAGATTGACTTCGCCGTTGCTGGCAGCTCTTGAGTTCCACTGGTAACATGCCTTCAGTTCATCTAATGATTACAGCGTTCCGGATTCGATTGATTAATGACCTCTCGAAGAAGGATGCATCTAATTGTCAAGTCCTTGAAAATGCGTAAATTACGCCACTTTGAGATAATGAGTATCTGAAGAAAGATGAATCATCCCACATTTGCCAACCGCTGGAATGCGGACCTGATTGATGAGAAGTACGCCCAATGGCGCGATGCTCCTGATTCATTGGAACCTGCATGGAGGGCTTTCTTCGAAGGCTTTGAACTGGGGAGCGACTCCTCCACGGGAGGAACCGCCCCAACAGGTGACGATGACGCCTTGATCAAACAGGCTAATTTCACCGGTACAATTTACGCTTACCGTTCAATCGGTCATACCGAGGCGGAAGTGAATCCCCTCCTGAAGGCTGCCCCAAGTAATCCCCGCCTGTCATTGGACAGACTCGGTTTTTCAGAGGAAGACTTGGATAAGGTTTTCTGGAGTGGAAATTTTCTTGGTAACCGGAAGATGAGCGTCCGGGAACTCATCGACCGCCTACGCCAAATTTATTGTGGCACCATTGGCGTTGAATATCTGCACATTCAGGAAACCCCTCAACGCCGCTGGCTCCAATCCAGAATCGAGCCGCAGGAGGAAGAAAAGCCATACTCCCGGGACCGGAAACACCGGATCCTCGACCGCCTTATCAAGGCGGAGGAGTTTGAGCACTTTCTGCACAAAAATTATGTCGGACAGAAGCGTTTCGGACTAGAGGGAGCGGAGACCTTGATCCCGGCCATCGATACCCTGATCGAAAACGGCCCGTCGCTTGGTGTGCAGGAGATTGTCATGGGAATGGCCCATCGCGGCCGGCTCAATGTCCTGGCCAATGTATTCCGAAAAAGCTACGACTACATCTTTCACGAGTTTTCTGAAAACTATCTTCCCGACACCCTTCACGGTGACGGGGATGTGAAATACCATCTTGGATTTGAAGCAACCGTCGAAAATACACGCAAGGAGCCCATGCGGGTTTTTCTCGCGGCCAATCCGAGCCATCTGGAGGCCGTTAATCCGGTTGTCGAAGGAAGGACACGGGCACGACAAAGAATCCTTGGCGATACCGAGGAGCGAAAGAAAGTAGTCCCAGTCCTTATTCATGGGGATGCGGCATTCGCCGGGCAGGGAATCGTCGCCGAGGTGCTTAACTTCTCGCAGCTACCCGGGTACCAGACGGGCGGGACCATCCATTTTGTCATCAACAACCAGATCGGCTTTACCACGGATCCCTCAGAGGCTCGCTCGACACTTTATTGTACGGATGTCGCGAAGATGATCGAGGCACCCATCTTCCATGTTAATGGTGACGATCCGGAAGCTGTTGTGAGGGTCATGGACCTGGCCCTTGCGTACAGGCAGGAATTCGGGAAAGACATTGTCATCGACATGTACTGTTACCGCAGGCTTGGGCACAACGAGTCTGACGAACCAGCTTTCACCCAGCCGACTTTGTATCAAAAAATCAAGGACCACCCAACTGTCACGGAAATCTACAGCAAAAGACTCCTCGACTCGAAGGTTCTGAACAAGGAAGAGGTAAAGAAAATCCGCGACCTGCGCCGTGGGGATCTGGAACACTTCTACGAAAAGCAAAAGAGGGAGGCCAATAGCGGAAAAAAGAGGAAACAGCCCGAAGTGGATGAAGCCGTCCGTGAATACCAGCCAAGTTATGCCTTCAAGGATGTTAACACAGAAGTACCGGGTGACCGGCTGGAAACTGTAGCCAAAGCCCTCACCCGCTTCCCCGATTCCTTCAACCTCAACAGTAAGATTCGTCGCCAGTTACAGACCAAGCTTCGGAATTTCAAGGAGGACAAAGGTATCGACTGGGCATTTGCTGAATCACTTGCTTGGGGAACACTCATGATGGAGGGATACCATGTCCGTCTTTCCGGACAGGACAGCGTGCGGGGAACTTTCTCACAACGTCATGCCATTTTCTTCGATTCGGAAACCAAGGAAAAGTATATCCCACTGATGGAAATGGACCACCGGGAAGGAATGCTTTGCGTCCACAACTCTCTTCTCAGCGAAGCTGCTGTACTTGGATTTGACTACGGTTACTCACTTGATTTCCAGGGCATGCTCTGCATGTGGGAAGCGCAGTTCGGCGATTTCGTGAACGGGGCGCAGGTCATCATTGATCAATTCATCTCCAGCTCGGAATCGAAGTGGCAACGGGTTTCGGGACTGGTCATGTTGCTTCCACACGGCTACGAGGGACAAGGCCCCGAACACTCCTCGGCCCGTCTGGAAAGATTTCTTCAACTCTGTGCCGAAGACAATATCCAAGTCGCCAACCTGACTACGCCAGCACAGTATTTCCACATTCTGCGACGCCAGATGCACCGTTCGTTCAGGAAGCCACTTATTATCATGGCTCCGAAAAGCCTTCTTCGGCACAAGGAAGCCGTTTCCTCGGTTGCAGACTTCACCGACAAGTGTTTCCATTCAATCCTGCCAGATGAGGACAAGGCCATTAAAAAGCCTGTGCGCGTCATCCTTTGCTCGGGTAAAGTCTATTACGATCTCTTGAGCTACCGGAGGGAAAACGATATCAAGGACACAGCTATCGTACGGATTGAACAATACTACCCGTTTAATTATGATCGTCTTTCAAGAATCCTGAAAGAACTTGGCAAATTCAAGACGCTCGTCTGGTGCCAGGAAGAACCTGAAAATATGGGGGCATGGCGATTTATAGAACCCCGTATTGAGGAAGCTACAGGAATAAGGCCCCAATACGCCGGACGCGACAGCGCAGCCAGCACGGCCGTGGGTTCGCTTGTCCTGCATAAAATGGAACAGGCAAACCTGGTCGAAAAGGCATTCAACCTCAAATAGGATCGTATAGAACTTATGGCTACAGAAGTTATTATCCCCGCACTGGGCGAATCAATCTCCAGCGGAATTCTCGCAACGTGGCATGTCAAGACCGGTGACTATGTCGAGGAAGGTCAGGCCATCTTTGAGCTGGAAACCGACAAGATCACCTCGGAAGGAATGGCTGAGACCTCTGGCACAATTGACCTGAAGGTTTCGGAGGGAGATGAAGTTGAGGTGGGGAGTGTCATTGCCATTATTGATGAAAGCGCAAAGGCTGAGACAACGGAGCAGGAACCTGATAGCAGTTCACAGGAAGACTCCAGCGAGGAGGAGGAAGGCGAAGCCGAATCTGCCAATGCTAAACCAAAAGGGCAGCACCCCGCCTCTGTCCGCCGCATTGCTGAAGAATCCGGCATTGATCCGGACTCGGTGGATGGAACGGGGAAAGCCGGGCGAGTAACGAAAGCCGACATGCTGGCAGCAGTCGAAAAGGCTGATCCGGTTGATCCGGCTGGCTCTACTCCCGAGTCTGAACCGGCAAAGCCGGCACAAACTGTCCAGGCTACAGGTCGAGTCACGCGGAAAAAGATGACCCCGCTCAGGAGGACAATTGCCAAGCGTCTTGTGCAGGCCCAGCAAACGACCGCCATGCTCACGACTTTCAACGAGGTCGACATGAGTGCGGTCATGGCCTGCAGGAAATCACATCAGGAAGCATTTGTTAAAAAACATGGAGTCAAACTTGGATTCATGAGCTTCTTCACAAAAGCCGTTGTACATGCGCTGAAGGAATATCCCGCCGTGAATGCGCAGATTGATGAAGATGAAATTGTCACCAATAATTACTACGATGTCGGCATTGCTGTGAGTACCCCGAAGGGCCTGATGGTCCCGGTGGTCCGCGATTGTGAGTCCAAATCCTTCGCTGAGATTGAGCAGGACATAATCGCCTACGCCAACAAGGCAAAGGAAGGGAAGATCTCGATTGAGGATTTGCAGGGTGGCGTTTTCACCATAACGAATGGTGGCATTTTTGGCTCAATGCTCTCCACGCCCATCTTGAACGCACCACAATCCGCCATATTGGGCATGCATACCATCCAGGACCGCCCTGTCGCATTGGATGGGGAAGTCGTCATTCGTCCAATCATGTATCTCGCCCTAAGCTATGATCACCGGCTTGTCGACGGACGGGAAGCCGTGGGGTTCCTCGTCAGCATTAAGAAAGCGCTCGAGGATCCAATGCGTTTGATGTTTGAAATTTGAAGAATACCCATGAGTAAAAATTCATTTGATGTTGTCATAGTCGGGTCGGGACCGGGCGGATATGTTTGCGCCATTCGCTGTGCACAGTTGGGCCTTTCCACGGCCATTGTTGAAAAAGATCCACACTTGGGTGGGACCTGCCTGAATGTGGGATGCATTCCAAGCAAGGCACTCCTCCATTCAACGGAGCTTTATCATCAGGCCGCACACGGGGAAGCCCACGGACTTGTCATTGATAAATTGGCGATCAATGTCGCTAAGCTGATGGAGCGGAAAGGGAAGGTTGTCGATCAGCTCCGCAAGGGCGTGGAAACACTCGTCAAGAAGCGGGAGATAACTGTTCACAAAGGGACGGGGTCATTTGTCTCGAAGAACGAAATCAATGTACATCCAGACGACGGAACGCCCACCCGGGTCATGGGAAAGAACATCGTCATCGCCACAGGCTCAGTCCCCGTTAGCCTGCCATTCATGCAGCCCGACGGTAAGCAGATAGTGACCAGTACGGAAGCCATTGCCTTTGAGTCCGTACCAAAATCTTTGCTGGTCATTGGTGCTGGAGCCATCGGTCTTGAACTGGGTTCAGTGTGGTCAAGGCTCGGGTCCGAGGTCACTTTTCTGGAATTCCTTCCAACTATAGCTGCCGGCTCCGATACCGATATCAGCAAACTTGCTGAGCGGGCTTTCAAGAAGCAGGGTATGAAATTTCATACGGGCACCAAGGTGACCGGTTGCAAGCAACTCAAAACCAAGGTTGTTGTCACGGCTGAGAAAAAGGGGAAGGAGATCAAGTTCGAGGCGGAAAAAGTCCTCCTTTCCGTCGGGCGAAAACCTCACACGCAGGGACTCGGTTTGGAAAAAATCGGGCTTTCAACCGATGAAAAGGGCCGCATCCCAGTGGATTCGTTCCGGACAGGGATCAACAACATTTGGGCCATCGGTGATGTCATCGAAGGACCCATGTTGGCTCACAAGGCCGAGGAAGACGGTGTTGCCGTCGCAGAGGCAATTGCGGGAAGAAAAGCCCATGTGGATTATTCCCGCGTCCCAAACGTGATCTACACTGAGCCCGAAGTTGCCTCAGTCGGGCTAACCGAACAGCAGGCCAGTGACAGAGGGATTGATTTCAAGACCGGTAAGTTCCCTCTTCTCGCGAATGGCCGCGCGATTGCACAGGATGCGACAGACGGAGTTGCGAAAATCATCACCGATGCCAAAACTGACCGCATCATTGGTGCGGCAATCATGGCTTCCGGGGCTTCAGAAATAATAGCCTCCATTGTTGCCCACATGGAGTACGGGGGAAGCGCCGAGGATCTGGCTGGAACCGTGCATGCACATCCGACAATCAGTGAATCATTGAAAGAAGCGGCGCTTGCGGTTCAAGGGCGAGCTATCCATTCTCTATGAGGGCAAGTGATGGTCAGGAAATTCAGTCCGCGTGAAGAACGATTGATTGCCAACTTCCGGAATGTACCGGAAGACACAACCTTGCCGGCTGACTATCGCTCGACCTCATTCGGAAGCCTCATCGAGACTTTGACGGAGAAGTACCACATCGGGAAAAGCACTCCGGAGGAAGCAATCCTGAAAAACTGGCCCCGTATCGTTGGCCCGGCCTTCGCAAAGCGGTGTCGCCCGGAGCGTATTGATTATTCCGGAGCCCTGATCGTCCAGGTTCCCAATGCCACAGTCCGTCGGGAATTGATTTTTGCAGAGGGGCGAATCCTGACCGCTCTTGGGAGTATCCCTGGCTGTAGTCATATAAACCGGGTCGTCCTCAAGGCAGGACAATAACAGGCGCTCACACCTGAACAGAGAGGCCGTCGTGAGCAAATGCCATTCCCTTGGGAAGACGCCGGCTATCGCGAGCGTGATCAATCATGTAGGTCATATGGGTGAAGTAAGTTTCCCGCGCGCCCAGCTCTTCAGCGGCCTCAATTGCCTCATGCAATGTCATGTGAGTGGGATGCGGCATTGGCCTTAGGGCATCGAGCACGACAACATCCGCACCTTGTGCGAGTTCCTTTGCTTTCGGGGTCAGCCGCTTGCAGTCCGTGTAATAAGCAAGCTTCTTTCCCGTCTCGGCTTCTTCAAACACAAGCCCCATGACCTCCACCCGGCCGTGCGGCAGATACGTCATGGAAACGGTTCCAGCAGAAGTGGTCAACTGCTCCGGCATCAATTCCAATGCGAAAGCTGGATATCCCTTGAACTCAGGCTTAGGTCGAATGGCATAGGGAAATACTTCTGATACTCGTTTCAATCCTTCCGGTGTGCTGTAAACCGGCAGAGCCTCCCCTCCCCTCAAGTCGATAAATCGACGGAGGTCATCCATTCCCATGACATGATCGGAGTGACCATGAGTGAGGAGGAAAATATCAATCCACTCGATCTTGTTCTCGATACACTGCAATCGGAATTCAGGGGCCGCATCAATTTGAAAAGCCATCCCGCCCATACGGACATGTGCGCTTGTCCGGCTGCGCCAATTGCGCTTGTCACCAAGATCGCAGGAATCTTTTGCGTTGTGTGCGATCATGGGAACTCCTTGGGACGTTCCCGTTCCTAGAAAGGTGATATCCATCTTGAAGATTACTTTGGAAAAAGTGGCTGTGTCTGCCCGCTCTTCCAGCGGTCAGCATCCGCGGACTCTCTGGGAAAACAGATTCGGCGGACAGCTTCTTCGAAATTTGAGGTTCCGGCGAGCATGTGAATCTCAACCCGTAAAAAATAAAAGGGAATGGGTGGCATAAAATCAGGCTTGATCCGGACAGCATCCTTCTCGGTCGTCACCAACAGTTGCAAATCATTCTCCTCAATCTCCCTCGTGATGCGATCCAGTTCGTGATGCGTGAAACGGTGGTGGTCAAGAAAACGGAAAGGAACAATCTCCACCGCACCGAGATCCATTATAAACTGCTCGAAGCTTTCCGGCATGGCGATGCCACTCAAGGCACCGACACGTTTGCCTTCAAGCCAATTGAGCGGGCGTTGCTCATCTCCAAAGACGGACTGCAGATACTGGGGCCGATGGGTGCACTCGATCCATTCCCGCTCAGGGCGGTGCTTTTCCAATGTGTCAACAAGTGCCTCATCCGGTTGCTTCTCCGACTTTGTAAGGAATATATACGAAGCGCGTCGCATCTGCGAAATGGGCTCGCGTAATATTCCCCGCGGAAGGAGGTTGCCGTTGCCAAACGGGTTGGTCTTGTCCACGAGAAGCAATTGCAAGTGATCCTGCAGCTGGTAATACTGGAATCCGTCATCCAGAATCAAGGTGTCCACACCGTATTTCCGTATGGCAAACAGCCCCGCCTTGACCCGGTCCTTATCCGTCACGACAACGACTCCCGGAAGATTCCTGGCAAGCATGTATGGCTCATCACCCGCAACTTCCGAATCAAAGAAAATCGTTTCCCCGTCACTTACCACACGGGGTGGAACTGGTGGCTGGTGGAGTATCCAGCGTATCCATTTTTTATATACCGGTTCTTTCTTGCTCTTGTATCCCCGACTGAGGATTGCCACTTTTCTGCCCTTTGCATGAAGTGTTTTGGCAAGCCTTTCCACTACAGGTGTCTTGCCAGTCCCGCCAACTGTCAGGTTCCCAACAACCACGACAAGGCAGCCGAGATGCTGGGCACGAAGAATTCGATGCTTGTACAGCTGAAACCGGACAAAAACAACACCCCGGTAAATAATACTGAGCCCAAAAAGAAACAGGGCCCATAGACGGGCGCAACGCCCCGTCTCGCGCCCGTAAATCACATTTACCGTGAAAGTTGCAAAGTCGGACGAATGACGCCGGATACGATCAATGACTTTTTCCACTCCTTTCATCCCAAAAAGAGTGCCTGTTCTGTTTCCCTTCTTCCGGTAAAAATCAGGAACCAGCTTGTTCCTCCAATTCAGGACCCCACTCAAGTACCGTATGCTTTTCGATCTCCTCGATAGTTGTCAGTCCCAGTAAAACCTTTTTCATCCCATCGTATCGCAGACTGCGGTATCCCAACTTTGTCGCGTACCGCAGAAGCTCGTCCTGACCGACCCGTTGTCCGATCATACTGCGCATGACATCGTCGACGAGAAGGAGCTCGTGGAAGGCAATTCTCCCGGAATAACCGGTCTGCCGACAATTGGTGCACCCGACTCCCTGCGAAAAGGCAATCTCCTCTCCCTCAGGAATATCATAGAAGTAGCGATCAAGGACTTCCCGTCCCGGAAAATAGGCCCGCTTACAGCTTTCGCATATTCTTGCCCCGAGTCGCTGACCAAGAACACCCATGATGGAAGGAGC
This sequence comes from Oceanipulchritudo coccoides, assembly GCF_010500615.1. Lineage (NCBI taxonomy): Bacteria > Pseudomonadati > Verrucomicrobiota > Opitutia > Puniceicoccales > Oceanipulchritudinaceae > Oceanipulchritudo > Oceanipulchritudo coccoides. The sequence goes on along the minus strand of NZ_JAAGNX010000001.1, from coordinate 429,590 downwards.
AACCATGTAAGGTTCGATCCCAATCTCCATCATTCGCAAAATTGCCTGGATGGCATTGTTCGTGTGAAGGGTACTCAAGACCATGTGTCCGGTCAGGGCTGCTTCTGTAGCAATCTTGGCCGTGTCATAATCCCGGATTTCCCCGACGAGGATAATGTCCGGGTCTTGGCGTAGAATAGACCGCAAAAGCAAGCTGAAGCTGAGGTCGATATGGGAATTAACCTGGCTCTGGGTGACGCCCGGAATCTGGACTTCAACCGGATCCTCAATCGTCGTGATATTGACGTCAGCTGAATTCAACTCCTCCAAGGAGGCATACAAAGTGGTTGTCTTACCACTTCCGGTGGGTCCGGTAACAAATACAATCCCGTTGGGAGACTTGATGACCCGCCTGAAGGATTCAAGGATCGGGGTCGATATCATCATCTGGTCAAGGCCAATCACCCCTCTGCGGTTGACTCCCGGCAGAATCCGGAGAACCGCCTTCATTCCGTGGACTGTTGGAATCAGGCTCACCCGGAAATCAGCCTTACCCATTCCGAAGGGCATGGAGAAACGCCCGTCCTGGGGGAAACGGGACTCAGCCACGTTCAGTTTACAAAGCACCTTCAGACGAGTTGAAAAAGCCCGGTGGATGGCCTTTCCGTAGGAATAATAGTGGATCAGTTTGCCATCTATACGGAACCGCACGACAGCCTGGTCCTCCCCAGCCTCCATATGGATGTCCGATGCCCTCTCCCGGACGGCAAGATAGATCATTCCGTCGAGAAGTCGGCTCAGGCTGTTCGAGGAAGCCAGATCCTTCAAGTCTTCGTCGGTCAGGGATTGAAGCAGCTCTTCCTGCTCTTTCTCAAACTGTTCAATATCCTCGAGGACATTTTCCTGGCTACGATAATAGAGCTCGATGGCATGACTGATTTCCCTCGGCGGAGCAAATACGGGGGAAATCTCAATATTCGCAATGGCCTGGATCTGTTTCACCAGACGGGTGTCTGTCGGCGTGGCCATCGCCACCGTCAGGACATTGTTGATCACATAAAGACCGAGCACTTGGCCTTTTCGGGCTATTTCAACTGGTATTCGTTGGACAGCATCAGGTGTGACAACGGCTATGAGCGGATTGACATAGGCAAGGCCCAATCCGTCAGCCCAAAGCTTACAAGCCCGGTTTTTACTGAGGTATTCCCGCTCTATTACAGCTTCCAGGAAGCTGATGGTCACCCCTCCGCACTTTTGCAAAAGAGGCTCGAGATCCTCAGATAAAAAATTGGCCTCGCGTTCGCGAAGCGTATCCAAAAAGAGTTTATTCTCCTGAGTTTCCACGATTGGCCTTCTTTTTTCTGCTTTTGAATAATTTGCCGATCTCTGTCTGATCAACCATTTCCTGGCCGATTGAAGAGCCTTCGCGCTCCTCGGCCACTTCCGCTAGCAACTCGCGTAAAGAATAACGAACTTCCTTGAGAAGGGATTTGTTTTCTATCTTGTGTGAGTCGGAATCTTTCATGACTTATTCACCTCCGTCGAGTTCATCAAAAAGAGTTTTCAGCATACTTGAAATCTCCTGTTGTGGTGTGTCCTTGCGAATATAGTGAATTGCCCCGGCCTGGGCGGCGTGCTCGACCAGATGACGCGAAGCATGCCCGGTGAGCATGATGACAACCGCGTCTTCATCAATTTCCATAATCTTAGGCAACACTTCCAATCCGGTCATCCCGGGCATGTTGATGTCTAAAAAGACAATATCCGGATTTTTCTCCTGGAAAGTGACCAGAGCCTCATCCCCGGTCCTGGCTTCGAAGACCTCCTCAACGCCCAGATGGGTCAGGATAATACGGACATATGAACGAATGTGATTCTCATCGTCAGCGACAAGAGCAGTACGCGGTATAGACATGCTGAGGAATTATCGCCAGAGCGCGGATTCTCGCAAGCCATAATAGATTGGCACTTAAAAAAATCCGCAGCCCCGAATTATTCCCTGAAATTTCTCTCGTTTTACCCAAAAAATCTTGCACTCGTCCACAAAGGTGCTTCTTTAAACCGCTTTAATCAAAGGAACGTATTATGTCACAACATCCCAGTTTTAAAGTAGGCGCTGCCACCGGCAAGAAGCGTCGCAATGTTCTCAAGCGCTTTGAACGCGTCTCACTCCTCCAGAAAAGGGGCGAGTGGAAAGACGGCGACCGGGTGACCGGTTTGGTTAAAACCAAAGCCGACGATTAAACATCTTTTGGAAAATTGCCCTTCCAAAGCCGTTCAGCACATGCTGAGCGGCTTTTTCATGCCCGAATCCAAGGCTTGGAGAGAACCTGTCGAGTTAATCAAACCGGCTTTCCGGACAGCTTTTTCAGGGCAAGAATAGTATCTCGATAGGTGATCTCCAGCGAATCTACCAAAGTGGCAGCCTCCTCGCCATTCTGGCTCTTGCAAAGGTCCTCGATTTGCTTTGCCTGACGAGCCAACTCCCGTCCGCCGATATTCGCACTGCTGCCAGCAAGGGCATGGGCAGCCTTGCCTAACTTCTCATAATCAGCCTGAGCCTTGTAATTCTGGAGCTCCTCCAGTTTCTCACGGCTTTCCGACTCAAAAAGACCAAATATTTCATCCAGCAGGGATGTGGAGTCATCTCCTCCCGCTTCTATGAGCATGTCCAATTGCTCACGGTCGAGCAGATGGGCATATGAATCCAAGTGGTCAGGTTGAAGCATAACAGACTCTCAGGAGAATCAGATCCCCAGATAGAGTCAAAATAATTTGCCTGCCATTGGGGCCTCGCCGGAGTCCAGAACAAGGGTCAGGGGTTCAATCTCCGTGTCATTAATTTCAATTTCCACGGTCTTCCCGTCTGATTCCAACTGGAGTTTTTCCCGTGACCCCATGTAGGCGTCGATCAATTCGACCGCTTTCTCGGGTAATGTTCTGGCATAATCCTCAGGAACAGGACCCTCGTAGACAAGGCTGCCTTGGGCGTCCCGAACTTCCGCCTGTTGGCCGGATTCTGATGAAGAAAGGACCAGAAACCCCTCGGGGCTGGTATAATTCACCCTGCGGTCCTGAACCCGGACAACTTTTGTCCGCGCGCCCAAGTCGCCGTATTCCTTTCGAATATCAGAGGGCGCACCGTTGGATTCCCTCAACTCAATCACCTTCAGGCGAAGATCGTGCAAGTCCTCTTTCAAATCCTGCAAATCAACATGGACCTGTTCATTTTCATCCACGAACACTTTCACTGAACCGGGAATCCACTCCTCGATTTTCTCCATGAACAGGCCGACCCCATCGGCATCAGGGCTTTCGGGTAGCTCCGGGATATCCGGTGCGTCAGGGACAACAATTGACCCGTTTCGCCGGACCCGTTCCTCAAGAGTAACTGTCAGGTCGATTTCTTCACCCTTCCGAAGGATCTTCATGGGAACCTCGGCTCCTGGCCCCCTTAGGTCGATCAAGGTGGACAGCTGGTTGAAATTTATGATCAATTGGCCGTCGAAGGAAACTATAATGTCGTTGTCCATGAGTCCGGCTTTCTCGGCCGGACTATCCTTGGCGATCCGGGTAAAAAGCAACCCGACACCATCTGGAAGATCGATATAATCTCGCAGGACCTTAGGCACGGACTCAATGACCACTCCAAGATAGGTGGTATTTTTCTCACTGCCTTCACTCCAACCGCGAATTCGTTGTGCCCACTCCTGGGCCATGCGCTGGGCTTCCGTGACGATAGCTTGTATGGATTCCCCATCGGTGGCTTGGGAATCCTCGGATGCCAGCAGCGGCGAACAGGACAGCATCACCAATATCCCTGCCAAAGCAGGGAATGAACGCTTTGTGTTACTCTTCATTTTGATTTCCTTTCATAAGGGGGTGAATTTTGAATATTTCCGTTCAATATGTCTGAACGGGGACTAAAATAACTTCGTCTCGAGGAATCTCCATTTCCACTACCGCTCCGTTGGAGGGATTCTTCCAGACAACACGATCAAGGAATTCGTACCGGTAACGACGGGCAGTCAGGCCATTACGCAGAAAAACAATACCCTCATCGACGCGACTTTGGAGATTGTTTTCAGCGAGGACAGGTTGGAAAGTATCCAGCGTCTCTTCAGGAGCTGGAGGTTCGGCTTGTAAAGCAATTGGCTCCGCGCCAGTCGGAACGGGCTCACCGGGACTCAAGGTGAGCCGTCCGTTGAAAAGGAGAAAGCCAAAAGTGATCAGGATTGAAGCGGCCATGGCCACACTGCCCCAAGTCAGGATTGAGGCAAACTTGCGCCTGCGCTCAACGCGGTTGCTTTTTTCAAGACCCCGGCTGATCTGCAATTCAATCTGAGGGCTAGCCTTGGAGGGCTTGAACTGCCTTAACTGATCTTCAAAACTGTTTTTTTCATCAAGGTTCATTTCAATTCCCGGATCTGAAAGTTACTTCTCAGGTGCTCCAGACCGTATCTGTAACGCGAAGCAGCCGTATTCGGCGAAATGTCGAGAGTCCGCCCGATTGCCTCGAAACTCTGTCCGCCCCAGATTTTCAAGACCAGTACCTCCTGTTGTTCATTCGGCAGGGCGCGAAGAGCCTGCTCCAGATCAAGGGCATCGCCCGGTTTCCTGGATTCAAAAAAACCGCCATCATCGGCGTTTGCATATTCCTGCTCACGTTGTTCCCGGCGCTTCTCCCGCCTCGCCCGATCAATGGCGACGCGGCGAATCTGCATGAAAAGCAGGCCTGAATCAATCCGCGGGAACACTTCCCTTTTTCCCCATATCTGTACCATGGCCTCCTGCAGAATATCCTCTGCATCGGCAAGGGACCGGCTCTGCTGTCTCGCGAAAAGAAGCAGGCGGTCGCTCCATTCCCTGAAAAAACTGTGCCATTCATCTGCATTGATCTGGGTGCCCATTGTTCGAATCATTTGGGTAAGCGTCGCCAACCGGGTGAATTTGTCTGATTAAAATAAAAAAAGCCGGATCAACCGGCTTTTGTTATTAAGAAGTCTTGGTTTCTTGAGGACCATCGGATGGGCCAGAAGCGGCAACTTCCTCATCCAGATCTTCCATGCCCTTGTTCTGCAAGTAATAGTGTTTATAGGACTTGTAGGACTTATCGTAGTAGTGGGAATAGTAATAGCCCGCCACGTGGGTATTCAAATTATTCAGGACAGCCCCGAAGATAGGGACATTCGACTCACGTAACCGCCGGATATTCACCGAGGCCGTCTTGCGTTTGACCATATTGAACCGGATGACCATAAGCACCCCATCCACCAGCGGGAGAATGTTCATGGCATCGCTCACCGTGGCAATCGGGGGGGTGTCGATGATGACGCGGTCGTAACGCAGCCGCAACTCATGGATTAAATTTGCAAATTCTTCACTACCAAGGATCTGGGTAGGTTTCTTGGTATTCCCACCTGCCGGCAACAGGTCAAGGTTCGGGAGAAAATCCTTGTAGATGTAAGAGTCCAAATCTCCCTTATCAGCAATCAGCTGGATAATCCCGCGCTTCCCATCAATATTAAGCTCCTTGGAGACATTCGGCATCCGCAAGTCGGCATCTACAACAATTGTCCGCTCACCATGCGCAGCAAAAGTGATGGACAAATTCGTGCTGATGAAGGTTTTACCTTCGCTGGGAATCGTGCTGGTAGAAAGGATGACCTTTGCATTTCGGCTCTCCTCGTTGAGCTTCAAGGTCGAATGAATCGATCTAAAGGCCTCAACAGCATGCTTATCGTGTTCATCCGCCGCGATACGGGCTTTCTCCTGGGAATCAATGCTGAAAATATGCGGGACGATCCCGACAAGTGGAACGCCGAGAGTTGATTCAATGTCGAAGGCGGACTTTACCTTATCATCAAGGAAAGCCAAAAGGAAAACCAATCCAAGGCCAACACCCGTCCCCATAACAAGACCAATCGCCAGATTCATCGTGATGTTCGGCTTGAAGGGCCGGACAGGCTCAACAGCGCGATCAATAATGCGGGCTGTCTGCCCTTCTGTGGTCACCTTCACCGCCGCTTGTTGCAGCCGATTGTAGTAGTGATTATACAGCTCCTGGCTGATCGCCAGATCCCGGGCCAAAGCATTGTATTCAGGGCGGATACGGTCCAACTCGATCAATTTCTGCTGATTTAAAGCCAGACGGTCTTCGGAGTTTCTTAGGTTTGCTTCAGTCCGCTCAAAATCCTTCTCGAAACGTGACGCAGCCGTATTGACCGCTTTGTCGAGCTCGGACTGGGTCTGGTCCAACTGTTCCTGGGCAGCAATCATTGTCGGGTGCATGGCCCTGAACTTCTTGGAAAGTGTCGCAATCTGGATCTTGTTGACTGTCAGCTTGTTGAGCAGATCAGAAACTTCCGCGTTATTGGCGATAAATCCAAGCTCCCAAAGCGGATCTCCACTGTCGCGAGCCTCGTTGATCTGGGCCATCACGGTGCTGGCTTCGTCATAGAGTTGCTTATCCTGCTCAAGACGCGTATTCAGGCTGATCAGCTGCTGATTATCGATATCCTGGGAGCGATCGACCGAGAGCGTATCGTACTTCTCCTTGAAGTCGGCCAGCCGCATTTCCATTTCCTTGATTTTGGCGAGCTGCTGATCGGCTTGGCTGCGCAGATCATCCACCGCGCGCAAGGATCCTTCAATCTGCTGATTACGATTAAAATCAATATATTCCTCCGCAAAGTAATTGGCCACTACAGCTGCAACTTCTTTATCCGGATGCGTGAAGATAATATTTACGACAAGGGACAGCCGGACGGGGGAGATGGCACGGTTTGAGTATAGAATTTGCCCGACACTGCGTGTCCCACGCAGAGTGGCGTCCAAACCCTTCTCGTAGGGGGCTAGAAAGCGGTTACGCAGATTTCCTTTCAGGCGCTCATCCACTGCCTGAACAATATTCAAACTTTCCAGAATCTTAATCTGGGTATTGAAATCCTCCGCATTGGCAACTTCCTGCCGGACGATGTCCTGAATTTGGAAGACTTGGTCTTTCTGCCTCAGGATTTCCACGGAGGCTGCGGCCCGGTAAAGCTTAGGGGCATTAAAAGTGTAGAGGGCAAAACCAAGAAAGACGACAAAGATAGATACCACGAGCCACCAGATGCGTTCACGGAGAATGAGCAAGTAATCCGTCAGTGAGCGGGAAGGAGCGTTTCCCGAGTCAGCATAACCGGAGTAGCCCTCCCCGTAATAATATCCACCATAATATCCACCTTGGGAACCACCTGACTGGTACTGATTGTTGCTCATCTCTTTAGCTTTAAAATTGTTAATCTGAAAAAATTACCAGAGGCGCTCAGGAACATTGACTAAATCGCCTTCCTGAAGCGGATATTCCTGGGTTGTGATATTCCGGGCGTCTACCTTGATGACAAACTTTTCCCCATCATCACTTGTTCGCGTGATGGTGACGTTCCGCTTGTCTGACAAACGGTCTCCACTCCAACCCCCTGCCAAGGCAATGGCCTCGAGAAGAGTCAGTCCCTCTTCACTTGGAAACGGGACAAGCCCCTGCCGGTTGACTTTGCCAATGACCGTCACACTGCGCTCGGCGTAGGAGAGCACCACGACATCAATGTGGGGTTCGACATAGAAGTCCCGATTGTAGGGCTCATAGAGTTTTTCCCGCATTTCCTCAACCGTTAGGTCCGCCACTTTGACAAGACCCAGATGGGGAACGGTGATCATCCCACTCTGGGAAACCCGCACTTCCGTCTGAAATTGAACCTCGTCAGCCACATAAAGGGCTATTTTAAGGTAATCCAGTGGAGAAATCGTATACGCGAGAGAGGCTTGGGAATCGATGGAAAACTCGTTTGGGCCACCTTCATTTTGGGCCAAAACGGTAATCCCCGAGCCGAAAAGGAGCGGAAACAACAAAAACAGACGAGTGAATAAAGGGGACTTCATAATCAGAAAGAGGCGAAAACTGCAAAAAGGAAGAGGTCAACACAAATTGACCTCTTCAAAATAGCATTGTTCAATATGAACGTGAATTAGTAGCGAACTGAAGCCGACACCCGGAAGGTGTTCGTCTGATAATCCGATGAAAAAACAGGATCTTTTCCGCTTACGTCCTGGGACCTGTAGCCCGCTTGGATGGTCAGGAAATCGTTCGGGTTATAAGTGACGCCCGCATCGAATGTTGTCAGGTCTTCAGCACGAGGGCTCTGCTCGTAATCACTCTCGCCGACAACGATACTCGCATTAAATCCGAAGACTTCATTCAGGCTGTAGCGCGCGCCAAGGGTGGCACTGGTATATGTGTAAGCACCACCACCGATGGCACTGGTACGATAATCGCGCGAAATTCCTGCGTAAACTGTGGTTTTTACATCACCTGTGTAGATGAAAGTGATATCGTAGGTGGCAGAAGAGGTATCGAAATCCGCTCCGTCAAACTCCCGATCCTGAAAACCGATCCTGATATCGGCAAACAACATGGGGCTGAAGAACTCTCCCACGGCACCAATAAAGTAGTAAGTGTCGTCGTAATCGACAGTACCAGATGTGTCCACTTCACGGAGACGCACACCCGCTGTCAGGTCAATCTTTGGGCGAACCCTGTAGAAAAGCGTAATTGGGATCGAAAAACTGTCGTAATCGGTAAATTGGGCCAAATCATAGTCTACTTCAGAATAATCGACCCCCACCTCGATCGCGGTCAGCTCGGAAACATCGTACTTGATGCGGCCGCCGGCATCAAACTCATCGCGTTCGATGAGAACACCTTCAAGATTCACATCAGCTGAATTTGAAGCAAGTTCCTCATACTGGACATAACCGCTGGTCAGCATTCGTCCGGAATTGTAGCGGATCTGCCCACTGAGATCACTGTAATCGCCGTCTAATTCGGAATATTTGCTGAAGCTGGTGAACCGGTGCTGGTACCGGAAGGAGACGGTCGTCGCCGCATCGCGGGACAGTTTGATCTCAAAACCGGGAGAAAACTCCATGTAGTCATCTTTCGTCTCAGTTCTGCGATGGAAAAGATTGTCCGTGTAGACATAATCCGCGTCAGCGAGAAGATGAACAGTCGAATTGTCACCGAACTGCATAAATGCCCCGCTGAGGGAACTTGCAGCTCCAGAAACAAGCAACGCCAAAGGTAAAAAAGTGTTAAAAGCCTTCATATTATAATGCGATAGGATAGAGAATATGGGAATATGCGTTTGATAAATCAATCAGTAAATTCAACTAATCAAAGGAAAGGTGAATTGGGCTGAAACCATTGACAAGAGCGAATTTCCCTTTGCCAATACAAAGTGTTTAATGGAAAACAAGATTATGAGTGAAGAAACCCCGAATCCAACCGAAAACACTGAATCTCAAGCCTCTTCCCGTTCGTACTCGATCTGGCTTGGATTTGCCAGCCGCGAGCAGACCCCTCGAGGCAGCGTTCGCATAAATATCAAATGGGGCCGGGTGATTATTTTAATGGTCCTGCTGGGCGTGTTTGGCTGGATGGGGAAATCGGTCGGTCTCTACTATTTCTTTAAAAATGTCCGGGATTTTGAAGATGTCAGCTTCACGGACATGGTTCTGTTCCCGGCAAACCGTTCCAATGTCCGCATACAGCAAGGCAACTACCAGATTGACCAAGGCAAGGCAGCCCTTGAGCGGGAAGACTACCGACGCGCCTTCTCCCTTCTGCGGGAGGGTGTTGCCAGGTCCCCGGCAAACATTGAGGGTCGTATGCTCCTGGCTCAGGTTTACGCCGGTTGGAGGCCGGATTTGGCCACAGACATTCTTGTTGGTGGTGTGCAGTATGGCCTTGAGGACCCGGATTTCATTAAATTGATGAGCACCCTTCTCCTGATGAGCAAGGAGGATGACCGCATACTCGAACTGACGGACAAATTACTGGAAGAAGATCCACCCCTGGAAGTCCAGCGAATCTTGAATGTCATGCGGATGCAGTCTGCAATGTTCAAAGGCAAGTATGACATCGTGAGGCAAATCTTTGAAAGCACCGATATCAAACAGACAATGGATGGCGTTATCATTGGGACGAGCCTCTATATAAAAACAGGCAAGGCAGATACAGCTGCGCAAGTCCTGGCTTCGGTCATCAATTCAAGCCCGGGAGGAAATCTGGATCCTGTCTACACGAGGCTGGTCAATATCTACAAAACCGAGAAGGAGTATAACAAGGCGAGGGAAGCTGCCTTGGAACTTGTCATTCAAAAGCCTCTGGAGTGGCAGCCCCGTATCATGCTGATTGATGTTCTTTCAGCTTCAGGCATGACCGATCGCCGGGACCGGGAGATTGATGCCCTACTGCAGGAGCATCGCAATAACGAACAGGCAATGACAGCTCTGGCGCAACTGGCGGCGGAATATGGCAATGTCCGAGCATCCAGCCGACTCTATGATCTTGCTTTGGAAAATGGCTATAATCTGGGACTGTTCAGCCTAAGCCTTGCTGAAGCATACGTCAGCAACGGGGAGCCTGCCAAGGCCATCGAGCTCTGTAACGAATTGGTCCGGGAAGACCCCTCATGGCTTCTGAACTCTGAAAGCACCTTTAACGCGATCAGGGCGCTTGCGTACTATACGCAAGGGGATTCCGAGCTCGGAAATCTCTACCTTAAGAATTTCCTTGAATCCACCCGGACCAACGTCAACCAGCTTTTTCAAGCCTCGAGAAGTTACAAAAAATATGACCTGACGGAACAAGCATTGAAGATTTTGGAAGAAGCCTATGCGCGGGAGGAAGGTAATGAAGCCGTTCTGGTATCATTGATTGATGTGGAAATGGAAGTTGGGGCCTACTTTGCCATCAGTCAGCACCTGAAAAAACTTTTCGAGCTGCGCAGGCCTGATTACGCGATCATTGAAGATATTCACCAGCGGCTGCAAAGTGACCGGTTTCTTTTTACCGAGGACCGTGTAACGCTGCTTGAAGAGCTGGAGAAAATCCTCGAGGAACGGGATTCAGTCGATTGGGAAATCTGGCAGCGCGTTGAGCAGGAAAATTCCTAGGATCTAGTCTTCATCCGGCCCTTTGCCCGGCACATCTGATTCCTCTTCCGATTCATCACTGGCGGAGATGGAGCGTATGCGCACTTCAAGGACGCGGGTATCGTCGACGTCGGTCACCTCAATGGCAAGATTCTCGATTTCAACACTTTCGCCAGCCTCCGGGATGCGCCCGAGCTCACTTGTGACAAGTCCCCCAATGGTTGAGACTTCTTCCGTGTCCAGCTGAGTCCCGAAAATGGACTCAATCTCATGCAGTGGGGTCAACCCCGACACAATGGCCTCGTCGTTCTTCAGATCCGACTTGATAAGCACCTCTTCGTCGGCATCAAATTCATCCCGAATTTCCCCGACCAGTTGCTCGAGGATACGCTCGAGGGTAAGAAGTCCCTCCGTGCCATGGAATTCATCGATCACCAAAGCCATATGCATCCGGTGAGAGAGGAGCTTCGTCAGCGCCGATTCAAGAGGCTCCTCACTGTCAATCCGGATCATATTTCGCTTAAGGCGTCGCAGGTCCATCCGGGTCAAGTCACCGGGATAGCGAAAAATGTCCTTGATATGAATCAGCCCGAGGCACCGATCCAGATCACCGTAACAAAGGGGAAAGCGGGTATGTCCCGATTCACGGGCCATCTGGAGGTTTTCCTCAAGGGTAAGGTTGAGGTCAAAATACTTGACCTGGTTTCTGGGAAGAAGCACATCGGCGACGACAAGCTCCCTCATCATGAGCGTGTTCTTGAGAATGAGCTGAGCCACCATTGACATCTCCGGGGACTCCTTGCGTAGGAGCTCAATCTGCGTTTCCAAATCCAGCGAGTCGAGATCCGGAAGGGATTCACCGCGCCAGACCCGCCAGACAAAGCGGACCGCACCGAGCACCAGTAGCCGGATCGGTCGTGTCAGCCACCCAAGGAAGATAACCAGCGGTGCGCCTGTTTTCAGGCTTTGCAAGGGATAAGCCAATCCCACTGCCCGGGGAAACATCTCACCCACAAGCTGATGGACGGTAACGGCCACAATAAAAGCAAGGAGAGCAGCCCCGGCAGTTGCCAAGCTTCCCGGCAAAGGTACCAGTCCAAAAAGCGCGATCAAAAGCGGGTAACTGAAAAGGGCGTACAGGATGAGGCAGCCAGTCAAGCCAAGCCGGATGACTCGAATCGAGCGATCGCCTGACTGGAGAAGAGGCCGCAGAAGCCTGTGGGCATCTACCTGATCCTTCAAATCCGTGTTGAAATGGCTGAACCGGATCTTAATGAGGCTGAATTCACATGCAACAAGCAGGGCATTGAAAAACAGCGTGAGTGGGATGCCGATAATCTCGACAAGGTGGTTTGAAATGTGGGAACTCACAAATTAAAGGTCGTGGACTTCGACATCTCCTTAAGAGGTTACTTTGGACAAGGCTTCCAGGAAGTATGCGTTTTGGGATTCCGAACCAATTGAGACACGTAGAAGGTCCGGAAGTCCATATCCCGCAAGTGGCCGCACGATAATTCCCATTTCCTGCAGAGAGTGGGCAATGGTGGTGGCTTTATCCACCTTAAAGAGAAGAAAATTCCCATTTTCCCCGATTGGATCAAATCCGGCCTCGGAAATGCCCTTGAAGAGCTGCTGTCGGCCGGCGTTATTGACCTCCCGGCTCATCTTGATCCAAGAGTCGTTGCTCAAAGCTGCAATGGCGGCGGCCTGGGCAATGTTGGCTGTGTTGAATGGAGGCCGTACCCGGTTCAGCAGTTCAGCCAAGTCTGGATCCGAGTAGCCATAGCCAATCCTCAGTCCGGCCAAGCCGTAAATCTTGGAGAAAGTCCGCGTCCCGATAATCTTGATGCCGTCATCAATGAGCGACTGCACATCCAGGGACTCATCCTGGTATTCCATGTAGGCCTCATCGTAGCAAAAGATGACCCATTCCGGCAGGGAGCGGGCAAAAGCGGCGACTTCACTGACAGGAAGGGCTGAACCAGTCGGGTTATTTGGATTGGGAAGGAAAACAAGCCGTGTTTGAGGAGTCACGGCCTCCAGCATCGCATCCAAGTCATGTATCAGGTCCGGCATGGGAACCGGGACAAGTTTGGCACCCGCCAAGAGAGCGGCTATGCGGTAGGAGATAAACGCATATTCCCCCACCACAACCTCTGCCCCGGGCTCTGCGAAGAGATCGCACAACCGATAAAATATCTCGTTCGATCCGGCAGCCAAAGTAATCTGCTCCGGTGAAAACCCGTATTTAGCAGAGATGGCATGCACCAGTTCATAGCCACTGTTGTCAGGATAAAAGGCCACTCCGGCTGCTGTCGATTGAATCGCCTCAATGGATTCCGGCGGCGGACCCAGAGGATTTTCGTTGGATGCCAGCTTGATAATGGTGTCTAGGCTCAGCCCATATTCACGCGCCAGCAACTCGGTCGGTTTGCCGGGTTGGTACACGGGTAGGGATGATATTTCCCGGCGGGTCAGATCAGTAAACTTCATCAATTTATGATTGTGGATTTAACACCTTCCTGCCGAATATCAATCCCTTGTGACACAATTACGCGACTTTCCCTATGCGAGCACCACGGCGGCAGGCAACATGGCCTTCGATTCCGCGATGCTCTCTGCCTGCCTTCCCCGGGATCAAATCCTGTGGCGTTTTTACGGATGGGATGAGCCGGCGATCACTTTTGGCTACAGTCAGAAATGGGAATGGGTACGCCAGCAGACAGGGAACTTTGAGGGGACTTGTATCCGACGATTGACCGGCGGAGGCATTGTCGATCACCGGGATGATTTGACCTATTCATTGGCAATCCCGGCAACCCATCGCTTTCATCGCTCAGCGGCTCAAGAGATCTACAGGGAACTCCATCAAGGCATTGCGGACGTTCTCTGCTCCGCTGGCTTACGAGCAGAGCTCGCCCCTTGTCCAGGCCCATGCGCAGAGGCGGAATCACAAAATTCCGGGGTGTGTTTTCAGTCACCGGAACCGTTTGATGTAATTGCCCCCGACTCAGGCCTCAAGATTGCCGGAGCAGCGATGAAAAGGAATAAGGAGGGAATCCTGATTCAGGGGAGCCTGTCCCGCGCAGCAGAGAGCCTTCCGCAAAAAGATATGTTTATCGCGGGATTCGGGCGCTTTCTGGAAAAATGGTTGGAAGCCGGCCCGACTAACGACGCGGACCCCATTTCAAGGGATGCCATTGCCGGTGAGGAATCCCGGTTTGCCTCTTCGGAGTGGAATTTTAAACGCTGAGATCGGTAGCCAGCTCAAGCGTCGCAATATTTTCGATGTGCCGGGTCTGGGGAAAGAGATCCACCGGTTGGACATCGGTTATCCGGTACAAGTTGCTGTCCAGGAATAGTTTGAGATCCCGTGCCTGGGTATCAGGACCACAGCTGACGTAGACAATTCTTGCCGGCCGGAAGGCAATCAGCTGGGCAATAAAACCGGGGTCGCATCCTTTCCTCGGAGGGTCCAGGAGGACCGTTGTTTCAGAAGGCTCAAACTGTAGCTCACTGAAAATCGCCTCCGCTTTTCCCAGGTGAAAGGTCACATTTTCCACTCCATTGAGGGTCGCGTTTTCACGGGCGAGCTGGATGGCCGGTTCGCTGACCTCAATTCCCTCAACCTTCTCAAATAGCTCATGTCCACAAATCCCGAAAACGCCCACTCCACAATAAGCGTCGACCAGGAACCGGATTCCCGGCCGTGCCGCCTGTTGCAAGGCGTAAGAGACCATCCGCGGAAGGACATGCGGGTTGTTCTGAAAAAACTCCCCCGCGACAAACCTGAAGGTTAAGTCGTCAATTTTCTCACTGACCACGGCTTTCATGTCGTGGACAACACCCTCACGGCAATCGCGCAATAGAAGGGTCCCTCCCCTCCTGTAAAGGCCGTCCTCCGCCTTCAAGCGCTTGCGCTGGACCGGAAGCGCTTCATTGATTCCGGGACTGGCGATCGGGCATTGCTGGACATCAACAATGGCACGGCTCGCCGCTTTCTGGAATCCAATTGGAGTATCCGGCAAATGGGGTGGACGACGAAAATGCGGGGTGATCTTGGAGCGGTAGCCATAGGTGTGTCCGGTATCTCCAAGGCAGGCGTTCACCGGCACCTTGCAGTCCGTCATTTTCAGGATCAACTGCTCGATTTGTTTCCGCTTCCAATCCAGCTGGCCCGCGTAGCTGTAATGTTGATACTGACATCCGCCACACACGCCGAACAATCCGCAGACAGGGTCCACGCGGTCAGGGCTCGCTTCAATGATGCGGACGAGATCAGAATCGGAATACTGCTTTTTGTTTCGCCAAATGCGGGCCACAACCCGCTCCCCGGGCAGCACGAAAGGAACAAATACCACCCAACCGTCAATTCGGCCCACGCCTTGACCAAGATTGGTCACGTCGTCGATCAAGAGCTCGACCTCCTCGTGGTAGGCAAATGGGTCGGGAACAAAGTTTTTCGGGGGTTTCATATCGCCAAGGATTAGAAGAAGATATCCTTTGCCCTCTGGACAAGAGGCAAATTTCCTTCTTTAAACAATTGCTCTCCTGTTAACGGAGAAATCACCCATGTTTGAAACGATCTCCAGTGTACAAAACCCCCGAGTGAAGAACCTCGTTCGCCTGCGCGAAGGCAGCCATCGCCGGAGACAGGGCAAATTTCTGATCGAGGGATACCGTGAGATCAAGCGTGCCCTGGCGACCCGCTGGCCAATGGAAACCCTCTTTTTCAGCGAGGACCTGTTCAAGGAGGCAGAATCATTCCAGCTCATTGAAGCAGCGGAGGACGCCGGGCTTGAAATGGTCAAACTGTCACCGGAGGCATTCGCCAAGAGCGCTTACCGACAAGGTCCCGACGGCCTTCTGGCCACAGGTTTGCAAAAGGAGACAACTCTCAAGGAGCTCAAACTTTCCAAGGTTCCTCTTCTCCTTGCACTTGAGGCACTGGAAAAACCCGGGAACATCGGAGCCGTTTTCCGCACGGCCAGTGCCGCCGGGGTGGATGCCCTCATCCTGACCAACCCGGTCACAGATCCCTACAATCCCAATGTCATTCGGGCATCCCAAGGCGCTTTCTTTGATGTTCCATTCTGCCAGGTCGAAAATGCCGACCTCATGGTATTTCTGGAGGAGCATGAAATTCGTCCTGTCCTCACCTCCCCCGATGGCGAGAACCTTCTCTGGGACGAAGATTTGAAAAGCCCCTCAATGATCCTCCTTGGATCGGAGGAGAAGGGGCTCAGTCCGGACTGGCTTGAGACCTATCCGGCCTGCCGCATCCCAATGAAGGGGGTCACGGACAGCCTCAATGTTGCTGCCATGGCGGCCATCGCCACATTCGAGGCGGTTCGACAGCGCCAAACTCAGCCCTGATCGGGATTCATCTTCCGCATGGCCAGGGAATTCAAGGCCTGCAGGTCCAGCTTTCCTGAAGCCAGGCTCGGGATGGAATCTACCCGGTGAATTATCTTGGGAATCCAAAGATTGGGCACACCTTCCCGCAGGAGCCGCTCACGAAGAGTCGATGATTTAATCTCCACAGCGGTCAGGAGAACCAGCGCCTCGCCCTTTAACTCATCGGAGATGCCTGTTACCGCAACCAGAGGCGACTCGGCATCCTCAAGATGGAAGCACTCAGCAATAATCTGTTCGAGTCGGCCATGCGGGACCATCTCTCCGCCCAGTTTCGAAAACCGGCTGATTCGTCCCTCGATAAACAGAAAGTCATCCTCATCAATGCGGGCAAGGTCTCCGGTGACAAACCACTTGTCGTGAAAGACCTTTTCAGTGGCGTCCCGATCCCGGAAGTAACCCTTGAAGACATTGCCACCCTGTACTTCCAGAATCCCGCGTTTGTTCTTGGGGAGGACAGCCCCCGTCGTGGGATGAGTGACACGCGCACGCATGCCGTTCATCAATCTTCCGACCGAACCCTCCCGCTTGCCAGTGGGCTGGCCCTTGATGGAGGGAAGATTCACACTCACCACGGGCGATGTTTCCGTGAGGCCATAGCCCTCCAGATACTCGCTCCCAAAATGCTTCTCCCAGCGCTCCGCAAATCCGGGCGGGGTCTTTTCCGCACCCCCAACTACAAACTTGAGCGACTTCAACTGCTTTGCCTCAACCCGCTTGAAATATGGCCTGAGAAAGGTCGGAGTCCCCATCATGACTGTTACGTTTTCCTGCTCAATGGCCTCTGCGATCTTCCGCGTTTCAAGGGGGGATGGCAGGGTCACACACTTGAGTCCCTCAAATAGCGGATACCAGAGTGTCGCCGTAAACCCGAAACTATGAAATGTCGGCAGGCAGGCCAGGAGGATTTGATCACGATGGAGCAACTGGCAGTTGCGAATCTGGATGCAATTGGAAATGATGTTTCGGTGCGTGAGGGGAATTCCCTTGGGAAGCCCCGTGCTTCCGCTGGAGAAAAGAAGCCCGCCCTCGCGATCGCCACCTTTGGTCGGCACATTGAATTTCCGCAGAAGCACTCCTGCTGGAAGAAGGCCTATCAGGGCAAGGCGCTTGAGCACCACTTTCTTATCAATGAAGGCCCGCTCGCGGACCAGATCAATGAAGTTTTCCGGCCACGGAAAATCCGGAACCTTCTCCTTGACCGGGCCAGCGGAAATAACGGTGCGAATCTCCCCGATCTCGAGCGCCCGCTCTATGGCGTGGCGTCCGGAGGTGAAGTTCAGGTTGACCGGGACTTTATCGAGCAGGGCCAGCGCCAAATTTGTCAGGATTCCACCAAGACCAGCCGGGAAAACAACGCCCACCCGCTTGTCCGGAATGGTTTCTTTCCAGCGATCAGCCATCGTCAAGGCAACCGCCAGGATCATGCCGCCGCTCAATTCCTTTCGTTCCTGCGAAAGGTCGACTATGCGCTTTTTAAACGGCCTGTGGACCAAGCCCTTGACGGCGAGGGCGGCTATGTGCTCATCGAGCTCTGGCTGCTGGTTGAACTCAGCATACCCACGTTCCAGAATGTAACCTTCTTCACTCACACTTGAACGAAGACGATAGCCATGAAATTCCTTTGGTGAAAGAAAAATCGTCCCAAGGGATTTGGCTCTGCCAGAACACCCCTTCAGTTCCAGGAGGCGATCAGCCGGGCATAATAGCGGGTGTCCACCTTTTCCCGGCCAAAATCAGGCTGGTTGTTGTACTGGCTGGAGATACCAAAACGCAGTTTCCATTGCTCAGTCTGATTCAAAGGTAGATTGAAGCCGCTATCCTGTTCGAAGATGAAATCCTCAAAATCCCGGATTGAGGGAAGGAAGGAGTATGTCCCCTTGAAGCGCGCCCACTGGATAAACTGCCAGTTCACATCCAGTCCGAAGTCCATTCCCGGGAAGTCATCCGCCCCGTCATCGGTGTAGTCCTCAAATCGGTAACTCAAGCCGGTGCGGGCCTCCACGCGGAGCCGTTTCTCGTTGCTAAACTCGAAGATGAGTCCTGCTGCGGATGTCGAGCGGATATAAATGCCTTCAAAGTCATCCTGCTCAAATTCTTCCCGGAGGAAAAATCCCACGCGGTCAAAAACATAGTTGTTGTAGCGGGCACCCCCGATGATCTCGTTGGCCGATCGCACCCCGCGATTCGTTCCGTAGGCATACCGGCCATACAGCTTCAGGCGGTCGAATTCGCGTTCCAATTCGGCCTGAAGGGTAAGGGTCAGGTTAAAGCGGTCGGTATTCCCGGTGTTCCCATTGAGGTCCATCCCGCCTTCCACCTTCCACCCGGGTAGCCGGCCCGGCTCGGAATGGGACTTTCTAGCGGGAGTTACCGGCGCGGCTCGGGCCGCCAAAGGAGCGGGTTTATCTGCAAGGTGCTCCGGCAACTCAATCTCGCGCGTTGTCCCAAGAACAAGCCGCTCAACTTGATCCAAATCCACCGTAACCAAGCCCGCGTAGCCTGTCTGCAGATTCAGTTCACGCTCGCCAACGGATTCAATATGCCCCAAGAGGACGGCTCCCCCGCGTATCTCGATCCTGTCCGGCAAGGACGTATCCGCCGCGAAGGACTGAGTCGCTGTTAGCCCCGCAATTCCAAAAAGAAGTAAAAACCTGCCCGTCATACCTGAAGTCAAAGTGCCAAACTGCTTGTTCCAATCAATCCGGAAATCAATTTTTTCGGAATTAGCCAAATCCTGCCTTGATGTTGAGCGAAGCATCCTCTTGAAATTCGGGCATGAATCTATTCGAACTGGTCCAGACCGCTCCACCAGATCCGATTCTCGGCTTGAGTGAGGCTTTCAAGAACGATCCCAATCCTGACAAGATCAACCTGACGGTTGGCGTCTATCAGGATGAAAGCGGCAAGTCCCCTCTGCTTGAATCGGTAAGGCGAGCCGAAGAGATCCTGGCCAGGGGCGCAGGCAGCAAGGGCTACCTTCCGATCAACGGGCACCCGGATTATCTGGGACATTGCCAGGCCTTGGTCTTCGGGGAAGGCAATGAAATGATTCTCACAAAGCGTCTGGCCTCGGTTCATACCCCGGGTGGCACCGGTGGTCTTCGCTTGGCGGGAGACTTTATCAGGCGTTCACTGGGCCAGCGGACCATCTGGGTCAGCAATCCCACCTGGGCCAACCATCAGGGCATCTTTACCGCCGCCGGCCTCGATATTAAGACTTACCCCTATTACAATCCGGAAACGCATGGCTTGAACCTTGAGGGCATGATCACTGTCCTTGAGACCATCCCGGAGAATGACATCGTCCTCCTTCACGCCTGCTGTCATAACCCGACGGGGGTTGATCCAACTGAAGAAGACTGGGAAACCATTGCCAAGGTCTGCAAGGAGCGGAAGTTGCTCCCACTACTCGATTTTGCGTACCAGGGGTTCTCGAAAGGCTGGATTGACGACGCCGTCGCCATCCGGGCCTTTTCTGAGTATGGGCTGGAGTTCATTGTCTGTTCATCTTTCTCAAAGAATTTCGGACTCTATCAGGATCGAGTGGGTGCCATGCACGTCGTGGCAAAGAATGCTGATGAGGCAGCACGCATCCTCAGCCAGTTGAAGGTCATTGTGCGGACAAACTATTCCAATCCTCCCGCCCATGGCAGCGCGATTGTCTCGACCATTCTCAATGACACTGAGTTGCGTCAGCTCTGGGAAGAGGAATTGAAAACCATGCGCTCCCGCATCAACACTGTCCGAAGTGAATTTGTCGATGGCCTTGAAAAAGCCGGTGTTCCCGGCGATTTCTCCTTCATTCGCGAGCAGAAGGGCATGTTCTCCTTCAGTGGCTTGTCGGAGGAAAGCGTACAGAAGCTGCGGCAGGACCACGCCATCTACATCGTCAAGAGTGGCCGCATCAATGTAGCGGGAATTAATGACAAAAACCGCGACACACTCTGCCGGGCAATCGCCCAATGCATCTAGGGGCGAGGTGATTCAGGCGAAGAATTTCTGAATCCTGACCAGTTCCTCGACCAGCGCGTCTACCTCATCGAGCGTGTTGTAGATAGAAAAGCTGGCCCGTGCGGTGCCGGGAAGGCCAAGCCGGATCATCAAGGGCTGTGTACAATGATGCCCCGAACGGATGGCAATTCCCGCTGCGTCAAGGAAGGAGGCGACATCATGCGGATGGGCCGCATCCATGACAAAGGAGATCACAGAGGCCTTGTTATCACTTTCCCCGATAATGCGCAGTCCCGGGACGGTTTGAAGGCCTTTCGTGGCGGCTTCCAATAACCGTGTTTCGTGGGCCAGTAGCGCCTCTCGGTCCATGGATTCCAAAAACTCGATCGCAGCAGCCAGTCCGATTGCGCCAGCAATGTGAGGCGTCCCCGCTTCAAAACGCTCTGGAGCATTCTTGTAGACCGTCTTTTCAAAACTGACGGACTCGATCATATCTCCCCCACCCTGATAAGGAGGCATGCTGTTCAAAATATCTTTCTTGCCATAAAGAACACCAATCCCTGTTGGCCCGAACAATTTATGACCGCTGAAAACAAGCCAGTCGCAATCAAGCTCCTGCACATCGACCGGAAAATGCGGAATCGACTGGCAGGCATCGAGCAGGACGGGAATCCCTTCACAATGGGCCGCCGAGATGAGCTTTTTGGCCGGATTGATGACCCCTAATGAATTCGAGACATGGACAAAACTGACCAGTTTTGGCTTTTCAGACTCCAGCTTGAGATAAAAATCCTCTTCGTCCAGCTCGCCTGAATCACTGACTCGGACCGTTGCCAGCTTGATTCCGATTCGATCCCGGAGCAACTGCCAGGGAACGATATTGGCATGGTGCTCCATCTCCGTGACAAGCACCGTATCACCGGCCTGCAGTGTCGATTGGGCAAGACTGCTGGCAACCAGGTTGATGGATTCGGTCGCCCCACGCGTGAAGACTATCTCGCCCGGGTCCTTGGCCCCGATGAATGAGGCCACCTTGGCACGGGAAGCCTCATAGTCGTCTGTAGCCCTCTGGGACAAGGCATGCACCCCACGATGAATGTTCGCGTTGTCCTCCAGGTAATACCGCTTGAGCCGCTCAATCACTGCCTTGGGTTTTTGCGAAGTCGCTGCATTGTCCAGGTACACAAGCGGCTTCCCATTCACTTCCTGTTGAAGAATGGGAAATTGCTCGCGCAGAGCACTCAGCTCTTGCTTCGTCAGTTCCTTTGGCATTGCCATAGGATTAATTTAGTTCCCATATCGAATCGCGCAAGTGCGCCCTTCGTCTAATTCTTAATTCAAAGCTATTTAGTATTATGAAATCCCTCCCGATCCTCGTTGCTGGAACCTGCCTGTTGCCTTTTGCTGCCATGTCCTCGCCTTTTTCAGGTGCGCTGGAAAGGCTTTCTGTTGAAAATCCCGAATTTGTCGCCTACGCGGACTTTCGAGGGGATGTCCAGGCAGCTGGCTCATTTTTTACAGACGCCTACCTCGCATACCTGATGACAGGTCCGGAAGTCCCCCCGATCCCGGTCGACTTCCAGCGCCTTTTTGAGAACATGGGCTTGACCTCCCTGGAGTCAGCCGTGGCCGTTTCCGAAGCACGATCAGGCGGCGGGTTTACCAACCAGATGCTGATGGAATTCTCGGAAGCACCCAAGGGCCTGTTTGTCCTCTTTGGAGACTCCAACCAGCCGTTTTCCATCCAGAAAACAGCTCCTGCTGATGCAGACATCGTCCTGGAGATGAATTTAAACGGGGTCGCTCTCTACACGATGATCCGAAATGTGGTCATCGACATCATGGGACCCATGGGAGAAGGCATCATTGATGCCCAGATGAACAAGCCCATTCTCCCCGAAGGACCCACGGTAGCCGAGATCATTTCCCGACTGACTACCCGTATCCAAATTGCTGCCAAGCCCGACGGCGGAATGGAAGTAGCCGGACCTCCTGCCCTGGCCATGCTCCAGGGGAAGGCCGCTATCAGGATTGCCAACGTGGCTGACCTGCTGGATACCTTCGCCCCGATCCTCCAGCAGGCGGGTTTCACTGCCAACGAGTCAGCAGGCACGACTGAATACAAGCTCACGGTCCCCGTTGAAACTCAATCCCTGGCCATTTTCCTGAGCCCGGTCAAAGGATCCAACGACCTCATGGTCTCCTTCAATGAAGGTTCCAAGGAATGGTTTCTGCAAAGCCCCGAGTCCATTTCCTCCAGTGCAGATTTCCAGAAAGAGACGGCAGGTCTCCCCGGAAACGGGCTTTCCTTCTGGTACACAAGCGCTGCTTTTGCTGAGATGCAGATTGCCCAACTCGATGCACAAGTTGTCGGTAACGAGAAGTTGTTGCCCATTATCACGGCTTTGAAGTCATTGCTCATGAACTACACGGGACCGCAGGCAGGAGTCTCTTTTCTGGAAGACAAGGCCTACCGGGTCATCAACTTCCAGCCCACTTCGTACAAGACCAACCTCGCCCTTGCCGGGGCCATCATTCCCATCACCTTTGCCTCCTCTTTTGCGGCGATTGCCGAAGCAAGAGCCGGGACAGAGCAAACTCCCGCCCCCTCACCGGCCGAGTGAGTCGTCTATGGCGTTTTGCTGGCGGGCAATGTCATGTAAAGTGACAATCCCGATCAGCTTTGTGTCATCTTTGGAGCTCACAACAGGGGCCTGTAGCACATCCTCCATCACAAGGACTTGAGCAACGTCGCGAATTGAGGTTTCGGGGCGCAGGCGAACCAAGGTCTGTCCGGTAATCAACTCGCCCAAGGGAATCTCTTTCCCTGCCCGATGGTGTTCCTCAAGCTCGTGGTGAGTAATCATCCCCGTCAGCTTGCCGGAGGGATCGATGATCGGATATGCGTGATGCCTGAGTCCTTCCGTTTCGATTTTTGAAAGGGAATTCGCCGGGAAAAGATCTGACCCGAGAGAGACCGGATCAAAGGTCATGATGGTGCTGACTGGCAAATTGCGCCAGTCCTGGTCGCCGACGTAGTGTGGCATCTTTTTCAAGTTGATCTTGTCCTGCAGAAGGAGGGCATCATATAGCGGTACAGGCTGTAGCTTGGAAGCAATCAGCCAGGCCAGCATGTTTCCGACCATCAGGGGAAGGATTAATCCATACTGGCCAGTCATCTCCCAGATAATGACAATGGAGGTCATTGGACATCGTATCACTGCCGCGAAAAAGGCCCCCATCCCCAAAAGGGCCATGGCTCCAACGATTTCATTCTCAAAATTCAAGATGGGCTGGGCAAATAATCCGAGAAGAGCCCCGAGCATCCCGCCGATAAATAGTGTCGGGGCAAAAAGCCCTCCACTGCCCCCGCTCCCGTAGGCCAGCACGCTGGCGATGATCTTTCCAAAGAAGAGCATTGCGATGATGGTGATCACCGTCATGCGCCCGTTCAGGGCGGCATCCAGATCTGTGTATCCAATCCCGAAAATACCCAGATTTCCGTCGGAAAAGAACGCCACCGCGACCCCGACAACCCCGACACCGAGTCCGCCGATCCCAGGACGCACCCACTCTGGCAAGTGAGCCTGGTCACGGAAGAATTGCCGGCTGTAAAGAATCCCTTCCACAAATGCATGACCGAACAGCGCACTCAACAATCCCAAGGGAATGGCCAACAGCATCCACCAGTCGGTTGAAATAATTCCCAGCTCAATATCAAAGGCTGGATGCTCTCCGATCAGGATTCGCTGGACCGCCGCCGCGATGACCACACAGACGAAAATCCCGAAGAAGGACTTGCTGCTGAAATCCCCCAACAGCTCTTCAAAGACAAAAAAGACTGCCGCCATGGGTGTATTGAAGGCGGCGGAAATTCCGGCTCCCATGCCGAGGGGGACCATCGCCTGGACTCGCTTCTTGGCCAGTCCAAAGACCTGACCAATCTTCGACGCGATCGCCGAGCAGATGTGCACGGTCGGTCCTTCACGGCCAAGGCTCATCCCAAATCCGACCGAGATGGTCCCCACTATGAATCGGTAAAACGCCTCCCGGAGCCGGATCACCCCGAAATTGCGATAATACTGGGCTTTCGTTCGCGGTATCCCCGATCCACCGGCAGCCGGTTCCCCGTAAACAAGGATGAGGCCGGTTAACAGGCCCCCGATCACGGGCCCCACACCCAGAAGAATGTAAACAAGAAATGTGTTTCCCTCGCCCAACCAGGACGCCCCGGCACTCACAAGATGGAACACCAGATCAATTGACTTGTGGAAGGCCACGGCGGCAAGCCCGCAAGCCAGTCCAGTGATGATCCAGATGATTAGATAGCGCTGGGTATCTGTAAAGTGATGCCTCAGGTATTCCGGCAGGGAACGCCGGACAGTGTTGGTTTCTCCAAGGTTGGCATCACTCATGTGCGGGTATTTATTCGCCCTGAATCAATCGACTCAAGGGATTTCTTGATTTGATAGGTCTCTGAAGCACTTGATTTTCTTCCGCTTTTGCCCATTCTACCTGCAAAATCTTACCCTATGGAAACATATCTATACCTCTCCCTCATCCCCGAAGCACTTATCTATTCGCAACTTCCGCCCGACCGGTTCGGCAAGTATCTGGCTATCGGGGATAAAAAACTAACCCGCGGACCCGCCATCTTTTTCTCCATTGATCCGGCATTCACGTCGGATGCGTTCAAGATGAAAACCGCCCTGGATAAATGTCATCCTCATCCCGATGGCTCACCAAGACGGTCCTCCTATGTCTCTGTCTACAATGTGCTCGCCCAAGTTCCCGTCAGCGCGATCGGGGCGCTCTACCTGACGACTAAAGACGGCCTGACCCTGCAGCTTGACCCGTCCAGTGAGTCGCCTCCCGAAAGAAAAGGCTACCACCTGTACCAGGAGATCTGCCCGGTCTACCCTAAAGTTGCCAGCCCGCTCGGCCCGGAAGAATTTGCCCGCTATGTCACTAATCCGGACAACCCGGTCTTCCTGCCAAAACTCGCCTTCTGTGAATTGCGCCTCAATGGCATGGCCACCGATCCGGAAAAGAGCTCGGCATCCAACTTGCCGTACAAGGATTTGAACCACCTTCGCGAATGCCTCACCTCCCTCGACTACAAGCAGGATAAAATGACGAAGATTGTCCATCGTGACCTCAACAAGGACCTCATTTATCCAGTTGTTGATACGGGCTTCTTTGTCGGTGACCAGAACGACTTTAAATATTACCCTTTCCCCTCCGAGGACGATCTGGAAGGCAAGCATCACCTCTGGTGGGGTTCCGCCACTTCGGTATCCAGATTCTAATTACACCCTTACCCTACCCTCAACACTTTACCGGGTTTACCTATGAATGATTCCCTTCGATTTATTGCACCTGCCCTTGGTGCGTTCGGGCTGTTCTGCGCCTTTCTTATCTATCGCCGGATTCGCGCCCTGCCATCAGGTACAGGAGAAATCGAGGATATAGCAGAACAGATCCACAACGGGGCCATGGTCTTCATGAAGCGGGAATTCAAGCTCCTCGCCATGTTCGGGTCCGTGGTGATCGTTGTCCTCTGGTTCAAGGATCCCTATGAATCCCTCGCTTTCACTTTGGGAGCCTTGTCTTCCGCTGTGGCAGGTTTCATTGGAATGTACACGGCGACCAAAGCCAACTCGCGCACTACGGTGGCCGCTTATGAAAAGGGGCCTCAGGAAGCCCTCCGGACGGCATTCTTTGGTGGTACCATCATGGGTTTGACCGTTGCCTCTATGGGTCTTCTCGGAGTCGGCGGCTTGTTTGTCTTCTTTGGCAACACGGCCGGTGACATCCATATCATTCATGGATTCGCCATGGGCGCATCCCTCGTGGCCATTTTCTTCCGCGTTGGCGGTGGCATTTTCACCAAGGCCGCCGATGTCGGCGCCGACCTTGTTGGCAAGGTGGAATCCGGGATTCCTGAAGACGACCCCCGCAACCCGGGCGTGATTGCGGACAACGTTGGTGACAATGTGGGGGATGTCGCAGGCATGGGTTCCGACCTCTTTGAGTCATACTGTAATGCCCAGATTGCCACCATGGCCATCGCGGCAACCATGACCGCATCATCATGGCAGGCGATTGCCATATCCCCAGCCAGCCTGATGTTTCTTCCTCTTGGGTTGGCCTCAGTCGGTTTGCTCTGCTCCCTCTCCGGAATGCTTGTCGTGCGTCTCTTCGCCCATAAGGAACCAGCCCGTGCGTTGCGTATGGGGACCTTGTCCGCTTCCATCTTATTCATCGCTGCAGCCTACCTTGTGATGCTGTTCCTCGGGGTCTCGAATTCAGTCTGGCTATGCGTCCTTTGCGGCTCTGCTGGCGGAGTCATCATCGGTCTTGCCACGGAATATTACACCGGCGGACGGCCCATGCGGGAAATTGCCAAGTCTTCCCAGACCGGGGTCGCCACCGTCATGATTTCCGGATTGGCAGCCGGCCTGCAGTCGGTCGTTATTCCCCTCCTGACCATCGCCGGAATCCTCCTTTTGACCAGTGAACTGGCAGGGCTTTACGGAGTCGGGATTGCCGCGGTCGGCATGCTGGCGACAATCGGTATCACAATGAGTATCGACGCCTATGGGCCTGTGGCTGACAACGCCGGAGGGATCGCTGAAATGGCTGGCCTGGGGAAGAAAACCCGGGATATCACAGATTCTCTTGATGAGGTTGGCAATACGACAGCCGCCATCGGGAAAGGATTTGCCATTGGTGCTGCCGCTCTTGCCGGCTTGGCAATCATCGCGGCATACGTGAACGTTGTCCGGTCACATCACGACGATTTTATGCTCCAGCTTTCAGATCCGGCCGTGCTCACCGGGGTTTTCATCGGTGGGCTCCTGCCGTTCCTGGTGAGCTCCATCACGATGAATGCCGTCGGCTTGGCTGCCGGGGAGATGATTGAGGAAATCCGGCGTCAATTCCGGGAAATCCCCGGCTTGCTGGATGGCAACGCCAAACCGGACTCCGCACGCTGTGTGGATATCGCGACCGAAGCGGCCCTCAAGCGCATGTTCCTTCCGGCTGCCATAGCGGTTCTGAGCCCGGTCGTGGTCGGGTTTGGATTTGGACCCTCAACGCTGGGCGGAATGCTTGTCGGTGCCCTGCTTGGATGCGTCCTCCTTGCCCTGATGATGGCCAACTCAGGCGGTGCTTGGGACAATGCCAAGAAATTCATCGAAAAAGGGAATTACGGGGGCAAGAATTCAGATGCTCACCATGCCTGTGTCGTGGGAGACACCGTTGGTGATCCTCTGAAGGATACTTCCGGGCCATCAATGAATATCCTGATCAACGTGATGGCGATTGTTTCCCTGGTCATTGCCCCGTTGCTTTAAATCAGGGTTTCAGACCCGTTCCCGAACCCAGGAGACGAAGGGTGATGGCTAATCCAGCCAGCACGCTCAAAAATACGATACCAAACCCCGGCAGGACAGGCACATCGCTGATACCTGTCATGCCAAACCTGAGTCCGTTGACCATGTACACGATCGGGTTCAACAGGGAGATCTGCTCCCATGGGCTCGGGAGAAGACGAATGGAGTAGAAGACGCCGCCGAGAAAAGTCAGTGGCAGCAACAGGAAATTGGGGACGAAATTGATGTGATCAAAATCCTTGGCAAGTATCCCCGCCAGAAGGCCAAACAGGGCGAAGGCAAAACTTGTCAGAAGCATGAAAATGAGCGTCCAGCCAACGTTGTGGAAGGTCTCCGCCCCCATGAAGGCGGCGACGCCCCAGATGACCATCCCCACCAGCATGGCCCGCACAACACTGGCCCCGGTGTAAGCGGCCATGATCTGCCATGGGCGGAGCGGTGTGACAAGCAGGTCCACCACCGTCCCGTGTACCTTGCCTATGAAAAAGGAGAAGGCGCTGTTCAGGAAAGCGTTGGAAATAATCGCCATCATGACCAATCCCGGGACAAGAAAATCCGTGTAGGGAATCCCTTGAATCTCATTCAGGCGATCCCCCAGGGAGTATCCAAAAACCAGATACCAGAGCATGGTCGTCAGGACAGGGCTGATGATAGTCTGTCCGGCGATGGAAAGAAAGCGCTGCATCTCTTTGCGGAAAAGAACCCATGTTCCCCAAAGGCCAGTTTCGCCCTTTGCACGGAGCAGGACATCATCAAAATGGCGGGCGGCCGAAGCTTGCCATTGAGGATCCAGCTCAGGGTAAGCAGGGGATTTCATCTTATCAATGTGCTTACTCATTTTCACCTCCGCCGTTGTCCGCGCCGTCTTCGCCGATGACCTTACGGAAGATATCCTCCAGGCGGCTGCGCCCTCCCTCGATCCGAAGGGGCATCAGTCCCATTTCCTCAAACTGTTTGAGCAGGCGCGGGACTATTTCCGGTGTTTCCCCTTCGTCCAGGGTCGAATCCCTGAAGTAAAAACGGCAGGTCCGGGGCTTGATGGATTCCACCCGGTTACAGCCGCTGTCTGCAAAAGCTCCTTTCTCCACTCTGCGATGAAAGGTCACTTGCAGCCAGCGCTCGCCATAGTGATTGAGCAACTCGTTCCGGCGCTCAACCAGGAGAAGGCGGCCGTTGTTGATGACACCGATCCGGTCGGCCAGCTGCTCCGCTTCCTCAAGGTAGTGTGTCGTCAGGACAATGGTCGTCCCGGATTCACGCAGGCGACGGACATACGCCCAGAGCTCATCCCTCAATTCAACATCCACCCCGGCAGTCGGTTCATCAAGAAAGAGCAAGGCCGGGTTATGGACGAGGGCCTTGCAGATCATGAGGCGGCGCTTCATCCCTCCCGAAAGCCAGCGACTGTTCGCCTCCGCTTTTGACGTTAGGGAAAATGCCTCGAGAAGCTGGGCCGCCCGTTCCCGATAGTTCCTGACACCGAAAAAGCCTCCCTGATATTCGAGAATCTGCCGGGCCTTGAAAAAGCCGTCAAAGTTCAGTTCCTGTGGAACCAGGCCGACCAGTTGCCGGACAGTTGGATAATCCTCTCGCACATCAAGTCCACCGACATGGATACTACCGGAAAAGCGCTGGATCAGCCCACTGATGCAGCCAATCAAGGTTGTTTTCCCGGCACCGTTTGGTCCAAGAAGGGCAAAAATCTCCCCGGGATAAACCTTAAGGGAGACCGAATCGACAGCCGTCAGGGAGCCAAACTGCTTGCTGACGTCGGATACATTGAGAAGCGGTTCCACACCTTCAAGATGTGTCGGCATCGATGGATTGCCAAGTCGGGAGGTGAAATAAAGCTTAGTTCTCAGGCGCCCCGGACGGAATATTCGTACAGAAGCCCCTCCAAGGCACCGTTGAAAAGGGTGCACGAACGATCCTGAGTCAGCCGGATTTGGCGAGCTGCCTTACGGTTTGTCGTGAAAACCGCCAGCCGGCCACCCATGACTGCCTTTTTCGCCGCGGTGCCAATATCCCGGTAAAGGGCTGGAAGCTCGGACTCCTCGCCGAGCCGCTTTCCGTAGGGAGGATTTGTCACCATGAGGCAGTTGGGCAAGTCCAGTTCAACCTCCTGAAAAGCACTGTGATGAAGCGTTAACGGAATATCGGGGAAATGTGTCGCGGCAATTCTCTTCACCAGATCAATGGATTCCTCATCAATGTCGCAACCGACGATGGGAATGTCCTTTTTAATACTGCCTGCCTTTTCCAATGATGCCTGTTCCGCGAGGAAGGCTTCCTCATCGTAATCCAACCAATGCTGAAAGGCGAAAGAGCGCTTCAGGTTCGGGGCCATGTCATGCATTAGCATCATGCCCTCAAAGAGAAAAGTCCCCGATCCGCACATCGGATCAACGATACCGGCATGCTCCTTGGCATTACTGAGCTGCAGAATGCCAGCCGCCAGATCCTCCTTGATTGGCGCTTCCCCGTGCTCCAGCCGGTAACCGCGTTTGAAAAGTGGAATTCCTGAGCTGTCCAGACAAAGGGTGATCTTGCTCCCATGCATGTGCACGACGACATGAATTTCCGGTTCTGCCTTGTCGATGGAGGGGCGGATTCCTCCCGTCATCTTGCGAAAGGTGTCGACAATGCCATCCTTCACCCGGTGGACCACATACTGGGTGTTCTGAAGTGTCGGGGAGTGGCCATTGACGTCGATGCGTAACGTTTTGTCCGCGGTAAAATACTGGTGCCAGTTGGTGCGCCGCGATTGGAAATATAGCAGTTTATAATCCCTGGCATTGAAGGTCCGGATTGGAACAAGGACCTGGATCGCTGCACGCAGGGCCATATTCATCCGGTAAAGCCCGGGATGATTCGTCGAGAAAGCAACCGATCGCTTTCCGGGTTTAATCGACCGCCCCCCCAGTTTCTCGATTTCTGCTGCCAGCACTCCTTCGAGTCCGGGACGGCACGTTGCCACGCAATCCATTTCAGGAATTCCCGGGGCGATCAAAAGGGAATATCCTCGTCATCGACTGTGTAATCCCCGGGATCCTCAGCCGGCACGACTTGTTCGTTGACTGGAGGACCTTGTGGAGCCGCCGCACCGGCAGCCTCAATTTTCCATGCCGTCAAATCCACGAAATACTTCTCGTTCCATTCACGCCCGTTGACGTTGAAACTCACTTGGACGGTATCTCCTTCCTTGAAATTATCCAAGGCGGCGACCTTGTCCTTCAAGCAGCTTAACTTCACTTCCTGAGGGAATTTTTCATCCGTTGTGACAACAAATTCCCGCTTGTAGAAGCCGCTGGGAAAATCCTGCTGGTCGAAAATCTTCTTAATTTTACCTGTCATTTCATATGCCATGTTGCCCAGCGAAAGAAAGTGATGAGTGGATGTCCACCGCAATCGTTACCCTATTTTGAGCAAGCACGATAACAGGAATCGGGCAGGCTGGATCCGTCGGCTTATCCTGGTCCATTTACGAATTTGACTGACAAGTGCACCCCAAGGCGGCAACCTGCCTTCGTCCGACGAAAAATATGCCTTCCCGCAAATTCCTTCTGATTCTCCTGCCCTTCCTCAGCCTGGTCGCTATCGGCCTCTACCTGTATGCTGGCAGGGATTCAGAGTTTGTCATCTATGGCGGTCTGATTTTAGGGGGGATATTTGGAATTACAGGGTGCTACGCGGGCTATTTTGTGAGCAACCGGATTCCAGAGGCAGAGGCCGAGCTGGACAGGAGTGGTTCCTCTCTTCGCCATTCGCGCCAGCACCTGATGTTCATCCTGAGAGAGACTCCGCTCGCCTACATTGAATGGAATCTGGAATTCCGGGTCGTCACATGGAACAAGGCCGCAGAGAAAATTTTTGGATACACCGCCAAGGAGGCGATCGGCCGCCATGCCATGGAACTCATTGTGCCGGAATCAATCAAGGAACATGTGGATGAAATCTGGCAAAGAAACCTCCGGGACGAAGGTGGACAAAAAAGCCTGAATGAGAATATCCGCAAGGACGGCAGTCTGATCACTTGCCAGTGGAACAATACCATAATCAAGAATCCCAAGGGTCGTATCCTCGCGGTGGCCTCACTTGTCAACGATGTGACAGCCAGCATCAAGACTCAGGAAACCATGCGTATCGCCATGGAAGAAGCGCAAAAGGCAACGCGGGCAAAAACTGAATTCCTGGCCAACATGAGTCATGAAATCCGCACCCCGATGAATGGGGTGATCGGGCTCACTGAATTGCTTCTCGAGTCGGAACTGGATGCACAACAGCGTTCGTACCTCGAAGTCATTCGCTCGAGCGGTGAGATGCTCCTGACAATTATCAACGACATCCTCGATCTCTCGAAGATTGAGTCCGGCAAATTGATTTTGTCCGATCGGAGCTTTAATATCGCCGAGTGCCTGCAGAGCTCATTCGCCCTTTTCAGCCACAATATGAAAAAGAAGGGACTGACCGGTCGGATTGAACTGGATGACTCCCTACCCGAAACTGTCTCCGGCGATCCTGTGCGCTTGCGGCAGATCATTTACAATCTGGTCAATAACGCCGTCAAATTTACTGAATCAGGAACGGTATCACTAAAGGCATGGACCGAACCCGTGACCTCCGTACGCCTGAAACTGTTTGTCTCCGTTGAAGATACTGGCATGGGCATCGCTCCTGATCGCCTCGATTCGATTTTTGATCCATTCAGCCAGGAAGACACCTCCCCCACTCGCCTTCACGGTGGAACAGGTCTGGGCCTGACCATATGCAAGCGCCTTTGCAGCCTCATGAGAGGAAAAATACAGATCGATACAACTTCCCCGTCAGGGTCCCGCTTTACCTTTTATGTGGAGCTCCAGAAGGCCCCGAATGTGCGCGTAAAGGAGCGTGAGGAGCAGAACGCAACAGACAGCGAAAATCCGGCCTTGGTGAACAGTCGGAGCATCCTCATTGTCGAGGACAATTCCGTCAATCGCCTCGTTACCAAGCGGATCCTGCGCAGCCTAGGATATGAAAGCGCCACCGTCACAAATGGACTTGAAGCACTGGACTATTTGGAATCCCATCCGTGTGAATTGATTTTTATGGACCTGCAAATGCCGGTCATGGACGGTTTTACGGCTACCCAGCGCATCCGCGATAAATACGGGACTGAGCCCCAAATCATTGCCCTGACTGCTTCCGCGGTTGAGGGCGACCGGGAGCGCTGCCTTGCCGCAGGGATGGATGATTACCTTCCCAAACCCATCAACCGGAAGGCTATAGAGAGCGTTCTGGCCAAGTACGCTGACCTGCTTCAGGAGCAGAAATAAAAAATCCGGCCCCAAGTCGAAATAACGACAAGGGACCGGACAAAAGGAAAACTTGAATGAATAGAAAGACTAGGCCTTCTTACCCTTGCGGGTAAGGCGACGGCGAGCCATGAGCAGTCCACCAAGGCCAAGTACGGCCAGAGGAGCGATCAAGCGAGGCTCCGGAACAGGCGGAACAGTTCCTCCCGTGTCCAGCCAGCCGTAACCGGCAGTGCTGCCATCGCGGTCGTTGTAGCCCACTTCCTGCCAGCGAATGACAATGGTTGGAGTGGAAGGATCACCGTAACCCAGCCAGTTGACTGCGTCGGTTGATGAGGCCATCGTAAACGTGAAAGTGGCTGAATTGCCCTCGTCAATGCGAGCAGAGGAACTATCCGCAGCAGCCCCAAAATAATCGGCATTATTCCAGTCCACATAGGAACTCAAAATAGTGCCAGGCTTGCCATTGCTAGCAGGATCAGCGAGTGAATTGTAGGCACTCCAGTCAGCGACGCCGGATACTCCGGTTGTGTCGATGTTGGATCCACCGACGACTGGCTTCAAGAGATACACCTTGCTGATCGAGGAATTCATCGCGTTGCCGTTCTCGATGAACAGGGTTACGGTCGTTCCGTCGAAAGTGACTGTACCGGAAGCAGCGACATCGGAGTAGTCCTTAACAAAACCGGTCACTCCAGGAATTGATCCGGGTACCGAGAAGTTGAAGGTCTCCGCTCCGCTGGCAACTTGGATGCCGACGAAGATGCCCGTTAAACTGAGGGCGCAGCGCAGAAGATTGTGTGATTTCATGATTATTGCTGGATTGAGAATTTATTATGCGACAATCGATAATCTGGGCTAAAGTCCCTAGTGAAGCAAGCATTTTTTCCTTAGTTTATAGCAAAAACACCTGAATCTAATCCGGAAATCTATTTAGCTTCTGCTAAATTTTCCCTAAGTTTCTGTTAATCAGATAGCTGTGAAAGCGACCAACAGAGAATCCGCCGCTGGGAAACCGACCACAAACTCTGTTTATTTACAGTTTCAGAGGCTTTTTTAAAGCCAGCTCGGTCCAAAGCTCCCGCAACTTCAACTAATAACCACCATTAGTCGCCCGCATAGACAGGCTCAAACAGGCCGCAACTATTTCTCTATTTTGGAAATCTTGGTCCCCTCGAGACTCAAGTTATACATGAGCCCCTTGTTGCCGAAGATAAATCCGACCACCGGCTGGTTCAAAACTTTTGTTTCAATCTCGCCTCCGGCTCCGAGCGTAGCGATGGCGACACTACCATCGACACCGATTTCCCAACCCTCGCTGTTCCGGAATTGCTTGAGGGCGCTTTTCTCCATGAAAAGGATAATCTGGCTCTTGACCTGAACTCCCATCTGGAAACCGATGGAAGCCGCAGCTGTATTATAGTACTGGACAATTTTGCCATCAATGAGGAGGGCACCTTCGCCGTACTCACCACCAACACCGAGACCGGCCTTCTTCACGCTCGGGAAGACAAGCATGCCCTTCGCCTTGTTGGCCAGTTTCTTGCCGGCTGAAGTGAGCTCATAGAAGTCTTCGACGGCCTGCTCAATCTGGGCATCGAGGACGACCTTCTTGGCAGCCTGGAGAGGTTGAAAAAGAGTGAGAATCAAAGCGGCGATTAAGATGGATCGTAATTTCATGATGCTTGGAAGATAAGGCCACCTCCAGCGATTGTCAAACAGGCCTGCGAGAGGAGATTGGACAAATCCTGACAGGCAAGCATCCTATAAGTCATGAATTACCGCAAATTAGGAAACTCAGAGATTAAAGTGAGCGAAATCAGTCTGGGCTGCTGGACCATGGGCGGTCTGAACTGGGTCAATGGCAATCCGAATGGCTGGGCAAATGTGGACGAGGACGAAATCGCCGTAGCAATCAAACAGGCGGTTGATGGCGGAGTAAACCACTTCGACAATGCCGATGTCTACGGAAACGGGAAAGCCGAGCGCATGCTGGCCCGCGTCCTCAAGAAGTTGGGCCTGAAGAGTGAGGACTTTGTCATTGCGACGAAGATCGGCCACTTCCCGGGAACGGCGGAACACGCCTACGAGCCCGCCCACATCCGCCACCAGTGCGAGCAGTCCCTGATCAATCTACAGCGGGACTATATCGACATCTACTATTTCCACCATGGAGACTTCGGGCCGCATCTTGAGGAAGCCGCTGCGACCATGGATGCTCTCGTCAAGGAGGGAAAGGTCCGCGTAAAGGGCCAGAGCGCCTACAGTAATGAGGACTTTGAAAGAGCAGTCCCGTTGGTCCGACCCACGGTTCTGCAGAGCTGGGCCAACATCGCCGAACGTCCACACATTGATGCCGGGTGTCCGGTACAAAAGCTCCTCGAGAAATACGAGATGTCCTTCGTGGCCTTCAGTCCCCTCGCCCAGGGCCGGCTCCTCAACAAGTACAGTCCAGACAATCCGCCCAAATTTGATGAGGGGGATTTCCGCCGGAACAACAAGGCCTTTTCACGCGAGGGGCTGCTCGAGATCAAGCCGCGCATTGACGCCTTGGTGGCTCGCTTCGGTTCAGATGTCGAGACCCTCTCCTCGGTGGCCCAGCGGTTTGTCCTGAACCATCCGCGCGTCGCCTGCACCATCCCCGGCTTCCGCAACGAAAGGCAGGTCGCCTGCAATCTCGCCGCCCAGTCATTCAAGCTCAGCGACGAGGATATGGAATTCCTCAGGAAGACCTTTCCGCAATAGCGGCGAGAAACAAGCCTGTAGGTTGAAAGCTTGAATTTGCCTCTGTAGCATAATTCCTGAGGAAGCCTGAATCCAAGCCCCTGCTTGGCCAAGCCCTAGGCTATTGACGAGGGGCCGCAAATCGCTTCAAGTTTTACCACGAGAGCGGCGCGGTCAGCAACGGCGTCGGGACCATCTCCCCATTTCGGTCTCCGTATCCGTGCCCATGAACACCCTGAACGCAATTGAAACCATCGACACCAAACGACCGGGCTTTGCTGCCGCTCAATACTCGTTGCCCTACTCACTCATGCTGCTCATAAACCGCCTGATTTTCGCCATTGGAGTTTTCTTCATCGCACTGACGGAATCCTTCGCCCTTCCGGTAATTGCTTTTCATCCACAAGACACGAGCGTTGAGCTGGGTGGTACGGCAACACTCTTCATCCGCTATCCCCGGACTACGACCCCATCAATACAATGGCAATTCAACGGGATTGAGATCCCGGGGGCAACCAGCCGGGACCTGATCATAAGCGAAGCGGGATTTTCCGACGTCGGAACCTACCGCGCAGTGCTGACGGACGGTGACGGATCAATCACTAGTGAGGGTGCGATTCTCAATATCCTGGGGCCGATTGACCCGCCTTTTGATCCGGGCTTACGCCTCGAGTTCCTCGATGGGACAGTAACGGGGAGTTGGACCGGAGAAGGCATCCTCGAAGCAGCGACCACAGTCTCTGGACCATGGGAAACGGTGGGCGCGGCCGATCCCGGCGTCGTGCTCCCTTGGCCCGATACCTCAGTCTTTTATCGACTGCAGAATCCACATCCCAGACCGACCAGGGTGTTCATTCCCACCTCGTACGACCCTGAGGTATCGATGCCATTGCTCATCGGCCTCCATGGATATACTGGAAGTCCGACGGGGATCACGAACTACTTCGGAATCAATGCCCTGGCTGAGTCGCGAGGCTTTCTATATTGCGCCCCGCCTGGAATACAGGAGGCGAGCGAAGATCAAGACACGTTCTGGAACGCTACCACAGCCTGTTGTAACTTTTACGACTCGCAGGTTGATGACGTCGCCTACCTGACCAGTTTGATTAGCGAAATCTGCGAGCAGTACAACGTGGATCCAAAACGTATCCATATAATCGGACAATCAAATGGAGGGTTCATGGCCTACCGCATGGCGAGCGAACGGGCGTCAATGATCGCATCCATCGCAAGCCTCGCCGGGGTAACCGAGTGGGACCCGAGCCTGCACGTCCCAACTGAACCCGTCCACATCCTGCAAATCCATGGCACCGAGGACGAGCTCATCACTTATGGGGGCGGACTCGTGAAGGATCCCACCGGCGCAATCCCCGTCGCGCAGCTTCAACATCCCGGCGCGGTTGGGACGATTGAGATCTGGGCCGCCTACAATGGGTGCGAAGGACAAGAGACCGAAACCAACGCGTCTCTGGATCTCGATCTCACCATCCCGGGCCTGGACACCAAAGTCACGCGCTACGCCACAAACCCACCGGGCGGCACAGTGGAGTTATGGACAATCGAAGGTGGACGGCATTCCCCGACCTTTGCCTCAGGTGGTTCCTGGAGTCAGTTTCCCGAGAAAACCGTGGATTGGCTCCTCGCGCACCCCAAGCCGTAGATCATGCCCGACTCGTCGCGCTCGCTTGGCCTGCCATGAGCTTCTCGAATGGCGGAGAGGGGGGACTTGTACGTGAATCTCTTAAGTATTTATAATCAAGAACTCAGCAAAACGAGAAGAATTTTGGTTTAGGTATAATCAATACACTGGAGTCGTGTTGAGTTGCATCCAGTGGAATTGCAGATGGAAACCCTCAGGCAATCTTGATTTCAATCCGTTTGCCAAGTGCTTTAACATACTTCTCGACCGTCGATAGCTTCACGTCCTGCACATGATTCTCCAGCCTGGAAATTGCAGTCTTCCGGGTTCCAATTGCACTGGCGACCTCATCCTGCGTTAGTCCCGCATCCAGTCGGGCCTGCTTGAGCATGATCCCAATTCGGAAGTTCTCATACCCCTCGTCAAAGCCCTCGGCAAATTCGGGATTGGTGGCCTTTCTTTTCTCAATGTATTTCTTTAAGTCGCTCATTTCTTGTTCTCCTTCAGATAGTGCTTTCTTCTTTGCTCAGCCAGGGCAATTTCACTGCGGGGAGTCTTCTGCGTCTTCTTGGCGAAGGCATTTGTGAGCACCACAAAATTGCCTCCATTCTCGAATCCGAGAATCCAGAAGATGTCGCCCCCGAACTGAATTCTGGCCTCCCAAATATCATCTGTGTTTTTCAGTTTCTTCCAATATTGTGAAGGGATGATGTCCATGTCCTCAATCAGTCCAAGCACCCAGGCGACCTTTCTGGCCTGCTTATCGGTCAGGGCGTCGATAAACTCCTCCACCGGACTGCTGCCATCCGCTCTCCTGAAAAACAGGACTTCCCTCATTTTTCATAAAGTTAACATGTGCGTTAACTTCGTCAAGTCAGTAATAGCATCATAATAACCGATAAACTTCATCACATCCCCTACCCCGCGGGTTCAACTTGACCTTCAAGGTTCTAAACATCAGCTATGGCCCCTCCATAGCGTGAACAGTCGCGCGATTACCGAGTTCTCCGGAAGGATTGGATTGAAACATGTCGTCTCCCTTCCCAGGTTCACCGGGACAACACCACCAGGCGGGCTAGGTGTTTCGTTGTTTAGTCAGAGTAGGCGATATTTACTTCCACAAGTTGAAGGGTTAGTAGCCGAGAAGCTGTTCATTGCGTTCATTCTCCAAACGCCCAGCGTGATCTGGTACGCCCTTGGCTATGGTTGGCCTGTAGGTTCTTTACACCCCCGGCGCCATCGGTCTTGGAGTCGACTTTGCCCCCTACATCAACCGGCACGTGCGCGGCGACTGGGGAGACGTGGATTCCGAGGGAGTACTGAGCCTTATCAATTCTGTGGAAGAGCAAGCCAATAACGGGTGCCCTTCAATTGGCCGGATTTCTCCAGTGCCCCCATTGATACCAAATCAGTAAGATCGCGGGTTGTGGTCGCCCTCGAGCACTTCGCAATGGAAGTGTACTTTTCGGCGCTCAAGCCGCCTTTGAATCCTTCAGGCCCTTCCCGGAACATCCGCTCCAGAACTTTCTGCTGACGTTCATTGAGGCGACCCCTGAGCCGGTCGTAGAGCTTGGTCTTTTCAACCAGAAAGCGGATCTGTCCAAGCGTCCATTTCTGAGCAGCCAGAACCTCCCCGCAAAAGTACTCCAGCCATGCCGTCACCTCCAGGTCCTTGTTGGCCAGCTCCAGTTGCTTGTAGTATTCTTTTCGCTCACTCTCGATCTGGTAGGACAATGCCGTCAGGGTTGGCTCACCGATTGCCTGGGCCAACACCTTCTCCGACAAGGCCCGCGCAATACGGCCATTCCCATCCTCAAAGGGGTGGACACTGACAAAGTACAAATGTGCCAAGCCACTGCGCACCAGTGCGGGCAGGTCCCGGGTCTTGTTGAACCACTTGATGAAACCATCCATTTCCAAACCAACCCGTCCAGAAGGCGGTGCTTCAAAATGGATCCGGCGATGCTCGATGGGTCCCGACACCACCTGCATCGCTTCATCATGGGTGCGGTATCTTCCAATATCCCGAACATCGCGACTTCCAGCCATCACCATCCGGTGCCAGGAAAATAACACCTCATGTGTGAGCGGCTTTTCGGCGCTGGTGTACAAATCCACCATCAATTCCGCGATGCCGGATTCCCGTTCAGGGATCTGTTTGCGATCGGATTGCAGTCCAAAGTGCCGCTTCAGCGAAGACTGGACACTGTCCCGGTCCAGCACCTCTCCCTCAATCGCGGAGGTCTTGATCGCCTCCGTGCTAATCAGTTCGATTTTGAGCCGCTGCGCATCCTCTGACTCCAGATGTTCGCAGGTGCCCAAGACTACGCCGACACCCTTCAGAAAAGCCGTTTCCGCTTTGGTGAATTTCCCACTTTCATACCTGAAGTGTGGCCAGTCGGTTTGCTGCCAGTTCCAACGCATGAGGCATAAATCGCACACTTATGCCTCAATTAAAAGCAAATTGTGAGCTATATTTACTGGAATTACGCCTCAGGAGCCATTTCCTGCCAATGGGACATGCCCAGGGGATCGACGAGGTTCAAGTGGGAAATTTCCCTACTGATTTCCCATATTTTCGACCCCCTGATCGCCCCCCGAAGCCGATTTTTCCTCAGAATTTGCCCATTTCTGGCCCATAACTTTGTGGGAAATGAAAAAATCGGGATGTCTCTCGGAGGGACCGGTCTGCTGAGGGACCCCGCCCTGTTGTTCTTCCATAATAGATTCCTTAAATGCCCCTGGGTGTCAGGCGGCCCTCTTTTGATAGAAGTTAAGCATGTCCCCCTGGTCAGTTGAGACTAACCCTCAACATGAACCAAAAAAATGCGCAGTCCCCACTTTTTGTTGTAGACCCCTTAGTTCCAACAAGCTTGTCGAATGGCGGAGAGGGGGGGACTCGAACTGGGTTTTACAAAGCGTTTATTTGCAATAACTTACGAAAGCGCTAAATATTTGGTAGAGGCATAATCGAGGCACGGAAGTAGTCTTTTGTCGTATTGAGGGGTATTTAAGGGATTAAACCGCTTCTCCGGTCTCAAGCCGATAGATCATTCGCCAGATGCGATCAACCTCACCACGCTCAATCACCTGCAAGGGAGTGGAACCCTCAAATGCCTCATTTGGTGTCTTAATCCACTCCCCCACATAATCGGTTTCCATAAGATCCGCCAAGGCGTCAAACAGTCGGACAATTTCTTTCAGGTGCTTCTTGGCAGCTGGTCCCGGCTTGTCGCCTGCCGCCCATTTATCGACCGCACGTTGGGAATACCCGGTTAGCCGGGTCAAGTCGGGACGCACCACTTTATAACGTCGGCAAAATGCCTTAACATCCATATCCTGGCTGACAGTACTCCTACTTATTTTCTTTTTCGTGGTTCTCCTGCGAGAGCTCTTTATCGTTTGTGTGGCCATAGCGTAAATTACATCTATTTCTTTTTGCGGTCAATACTATGCATGTACTTATGCATGTTTTCTTACAAGCCATTTTTTTAATTCGGAGGAGCCCACGATCTCAACCTGGGAGCTGGAATCTAGGTAATCGGGAAACCAGACGATATTTCTGCCACGGCGATCCTGGGAGGAGTTACAAACCAGCCCCTCAAATCCACATTCAACCAAGGCGCGCCCAAGGGCTTGGGAAAGGGTTTCATAACCCCGCTCATTGATTTTGCTCCAATCCTCGTTGAGCAGGTCATCTTTGCCTGGCCATGAGAGGTGATCCTCGATTGAGGTGAGATCTGCGATGCGCGAAAAGGACGTATCTATCTGTACCAGCAGGCGGGGATTTTGTCGGGGTTTCTTAACACCGTAATACTGGAAAGCCCTCAGAGACTCTTTCAAAGCAATTTGTGCGGATGAAGCACCATAGACAACCCGGTATCGCCCCGGACGCATCCAGCGGCTACCATGATCAAGACTGCCCCTTCCGGAAATCAGGTTATCGGGGTGAGCCCACTTTAGTTCCACACTCCGGTAACAGGAACCACTCCAGGTAATCTGGATTCCTTTCGCTACCGCCCGCAGGTTTTTCAGGATTTCCCGGTGACGGGGGTGGTCTTGTATGGTAACCGACATGGTGATCTAGCAGCAATTTCTATCGGTTTCCACCGTTACATCCGTTCCAGAAATTACGAGTCAAATAGATCTGGGATGAATAGGCACCCTACCCCGTCAAATACGCTTCCATACGATCAGAAATGACTCATTGCCTGGCACACGAACCATTGCCCTTAGCTCAATGAAGTTGCTATAATCGGACCGCCTCTACTGATCCAAGCCCTATGACATTAGCAAAACAAGCATCAATGGAGTGTGTCGAGCATCCCACACTCGAGAAGTTGGTTAAGGATCACCTACTCTGACTGGAAACCCATAATTATGCGGAGAAGACAGTTCTGATTCGCACCATCTACCTGGGAGACTTCGTAGAGTGGTGTCGACATCGGGAATTGTTGGAAGTCGATGAAATCAGTCGATCCGTTCTTGAGGCATACCAAGGTGAAAAAGGGGTCAGGTAAAAAAGGGGTCATGTCGTTATGTTTGCAATCAGCTCTTGGAATGAAGCCTCCTCGTTTTTTCTGCTCTGCCTAAAAATACCGACATAGCGGCTGACTGCGTGGGGGACTCCCATCTTCAGCTGATCTGCAATCCACACATTCGTGGCGCTGGTTTTACATTTCAAGACAGCAGCGATCAGAATCTTCCAATCCGCTGACTTCATTTCATTTGTCGAATCATCAGGCGTTTTATTGAGCGCCTCCATACATTGTTCGAGCACCAGTTCCCACCTGAGCTCATTCGCTTCTTGAAGTGTGGCTCCGTCGTAGCGAGGGACTTTCTTGGTTGGCTCGTCTTCATCTTCACTCGTGTCCGCGGCTTCTGCGATGAGCGCTTTTTTGAAATCTTTAGTTCCCAATGCCCAGCCACGGCACATCTTATCAAATGCCATTTCGTCCTGAGCCGCTTTGTCGCTCGTGAGCCAATTGAGATAGTCCGCATACTTACAGCGGCCATAGCTCGTGTCAGCCAATCCACCGGCGGCGAGCAGCGCCCCTGAACAATCCATGAACACAGGTTGCTTCGCAGGGTGGTTCAGATACCAATAGCTCGACCAGCGGTAATCGCGCAGCCCCGCGACATCGGCCATGCCTGCTCGGACAGGATTCAAGTGTGTGTAGTGGAGCAGGGCGCCCAGATAGCCGTCTTCTTCGACGATCAAGCTCTTGTAGCGCCCCTGGAATAACTTCCCGTGGACTTTTCGAAACTTATGGTAGCGATTCGCAAAGGTCGATTGCAGCCACTTCATGCCATAGATCAAATTTCCCTTCGGCGTGCGTACGACTAAGTGGAAGTGATTAGTCATGACACAAAACCCTTCGAGTATCCACCCGCACTTTTCGCAGGTTTCAAACAAACACTCCTCGAAGGATTGGTGGGCGCCTTCGTTGATAAACACATCTTGGCGGTAGTTCCCACGGTTGATGATGTGATAGACCCCATTCTTTTTCTCAATACGTAGACTGCGTGGCATCGTATAATTGATACATCAAATCCGGATATTTGCAAACATAACGACATGACCCCTTTTTTGTGCCTGACCGGAAAAAGCAAATTCCTATCAGTAAATCCATTATATGACCTAATAACTCTGTTTAATGAGCCAAATTCACTAATCTAATAAAGATCAAATGTGATAAACTTTCGAATCCAAAGCTACCTATTTCACTCACCCTAAATTATTACCTCATGTTAAAACGATCTATACCTCATTTCGGTTGCTTTCTTGCAATCCTTTATACCCTCGTTTCCGCCGTCTTTGTGTCGGCGCAAAGTTACACAGTGTATCCTCAGCCGGCAGGAATAAGTCCTTCGGATAAGTATCAAGTTGAACTCTCTGCTGACGGACAGAATTGGACGCACTCTTTCACTTATATGACAACTGCTAAAGACAACAGTGATCCCGACCTTCAAGGCTATTATTTGAGTCTCGCGGGATGGACTGCCTCCTACACTAATTTTGAATTTTCGGGCACTATTCAGATCCGGGTTACAAAATTAACAGGACCCATCAGTAGCGCTATCGTGCGCCCAACGGCTTATAATATTCCGGTGACGATCAACAACAATACCGCCACTTTTTCCCTGTCGAAACCTGCAAATTTAGCGATAGAAATCGACGGCAAACCCAATGCGAATCCATTCGATCATAGCTTAAGCATATTTGCAAATTCCTATGAGCAGGACGTACCTGTTGAAAATGATCCCAACGTCCTTGTTGTTAATCCCGGAGACCTTATACCTGCGGCTACGGGTTCAGAGACTTGGACCACTTTGCATTTTAAACCGGGAGTCCACAACTTAGGGCCAGGCTATCAAATCGCATCCAATAAAAGATATTACCTGGAAGGAGGTTCCTTTGTTTATGGGGGAATGGTTGTTTTAGATACTAATTATGCGACTCAGACTGTTGATAATGTCAAAATATGGGGCTATGGAGTCCTCTCAGGTGAGCAAGTTAATTGGCCTCCAAAAGAATGGCCTCAAGCTCAACGAAATTGGTATCGCATGATTAACATACAAGGCCTTAACAGCAACATCGTATTGGAAGGGTTAACTATTGTAGATCCTCCTTTTCACTCTGTATCTATGGGCAATATAAACGGGGCAACTACTCCCAATATTATCCGCAATATAAAAACCCAAAACTGGCGAAATAATTCCGATGGAATAGGCGTTCAGAAATATGCGATTGTTGAAGATTGTTTTCTTAGAACACAAGACGACAGCATTTACATCGCAAATGGACAGCAGGATGTCGTTATTAGGAACATAACCACTTGGAACGACGCCAACGGATCTTCTTTTATCTTTACAGCAGGAGCTGGAGGATCTGGTACAAGTGTGAGTGATTCGAGTGTCATATATAACCATCGAGCTGAGTTACTAGGTGGGCAAGGCGGTTCCGTTTTTAATCTAAGAGGAATCAACACTGGGGAAACAGTGGAAAATATCTACATTTCGAATATTCATGTGGAAGATCCTAATTACGGACTTAGCAATAATGGGACACGATACAGACCTATTTTTTTCATGCAGATGACCAATAGCAATGCTGTCTTTAGAAATGTGAAATTTTCTAACATCATCGTCGATGCCCCAATGGCGCCGGAAAGTCTGGATAACCTGCTAACAGGGTTGAATTCGACCGATTCCTTCATGGAAGATATATCCTTTACAAATTTATACATCGATGGGACACCTGTCAAGTCGGCGGCGGAGGGTCGTTTCACGGTCAATCATGTTCAAGGATTAAGCTTTCAACATTACTCCTTCTTTGATGACTTCGATCATCGTACAAGCATCGGTTGGATAGCTCTCTCTGGAGGAGGTCAAACTGTTGCCGATGGATTGGACTATGCATTGGAAACTGAAGGACTCTCAAATATGAATCGGCTTTATGCAGAGGAGACTTGGGGATCTGATTACTCTGTGGTATCGACTGTGCGGGTAGA
The DNA here is from genome assembly GCF_010500615.1 of Oceanipulchritudo coccoides. Lineage (NCBI taxonomy): Bacteria > Pseudomonadati > Verrucomicrobiota > Opitutia > Puniceicoccales > Oceanipulchritudinaceae > Oceanipulchritudo > Oceanipulchritudo coccoides. The sequence continues at coordinate 384,700 of NZ_JAAGNX010000001.1, read as the reverse complement.
TACTTGGGACCCTGCTACATTACCCGGCAAAGCTCAAGCTGGGTTGCTTGGCCGGCTAACTGATGTCGATAACCATTACGCATTTTTTTATGATGATTACCTGAAGAAATTTCGAATTATAATGAGAGCAGGAACTGGAAATCCAATTACCGTGTTGGCTAACTCAGCTAGTTCCTACACTTTAAATCCGGGCCAGGAATATCAATTGGAATTCCGACTTAACGGAAGCGCTCTTGAAGGATTTTTGGATGGAGTCTTAGTCACTGCAGCGACAGATAGCACTCTCACTCAAGGCTACACCGGTGTTTTCTCAGGCGCTCCTCAAATGGCTATTTTTGACGACTTTATCACAGATAATTCTTCGGCACCACCACCGCCTGCTGATGATTTATCGGATGATTTTTCTGATGGGATTAGCGATGGCTGGACCGAAGCTGAAGGAAATTGGGCAGTTGTCGCAGACGGGGTAGATTATACCTACGAAACTTCAGCCGGAAACAGTTCCGATCTTAGCTTTAACACTGCTTCAGATCATACCAATGTGGAAGTGAGCGCTGAGTTGAAGGTCGATTCATGGTCCAAAAAAAATAAACCAGGTGAAGTTCAAGTCGGTATCGTCGCTCGCTATCAAGATGCATCTAACTATTATGCTTTCATCTTCGATAAGAGTTCAGCCACTTACCAATTAATTAAAATAGTTGGAGACAATGCATCGATTATTGCTCAATCTGGAAGCACTCCGCTCCCTTCAACAGGTATCTATAATGAATACAGATTTGAATTGAACGGAACTTCCTTGCTTGGTTTAGTCGATGGGTTGGAAGTTATCTCGGGAAGTGACAGTTCTTTGTCATCCGGGAAGGCTGGATTTTACACCAGTAAGTCGCAGGAGGCTAAGTTCGATAACTTTGTGATGAATAATCTGTGAGAAACTTAGGCTAATCGATTTTAATAGCTCAATAGAGAGAAGGAGTGATTCAACACTGTTTGGCTCACTCCATCCGCTCCACGCAGTGCCCGTACGGAAATATCTCCCCAGAAGATGCTGCCATCTTTTCGCTGGAATTTGCGTTCCACGCGATAGGCAGTCACATCCCCCGTGGAATCACTCTATCACTCAGAACTTGAAGACTTCGACCGGATCCGCCTCTGGCGCAATCGCCATGGCCTGATGCCAGCGGATCAGCTTGTGTGGCTCGATGGTCGGAAAGGCAGGGTCGGCACGCTGGGCGGTCTGCTTGAACTGGGCGATGAACTCGTCCCTGGCCGCCTCCGAGGCGAAGAACTTGTTTCGCTGGCCTTTGCCCTCATACCACCGGGCGGCGTAGGGCTTCTTGCGGTAGGGTTGGTGATCGGCGTGTATTTTCATGGCCATTACACTCTACCAGAGCGATTGGCCAATCATAGGTCTAATTGCTCGGATTTATCTCTCACGGCGGCACGGCGAACACGGCGTCAATGCCTGATTTTGAGTGTTTTTATGGGTAGTTTGAAATCGGGAAGCAGGAGATGATGTGGGGATGTCTTCACTACATGAAAATGAAATTGCTGATCGGATGTTGGATGTCGCCTTTTCGCTGCATCGGGATCTGGGCCCGGGACTGCTGGAATCCGTTTATGAGGTGTTATTGGCACATGCTCTGGAGGAAGCTGGATTGAGCGCGCAACGCCAAGTCGTCGTTCCTATTCGTTACAAAGGCATTCAACTGGATGAGGGATTCCGGGCAGACCTGATCGTTGAGGAGAAAGTAATCCTGGAACTCAAGTCTGTAGAACGCACGAACCCAGCCCACAAAAAACAACTTCTCACCTACCTCAAATTATCCAATCTCAAACTCGGCTACCTTCTGAACTTTGGCGAAGCCCTCATGAAAGACGGGATCACCAGAATCATCAATGGACAACTCCCTCCGTGCTCGCCGTGCCGCCGTGAGAGAAAATAACCCGTCCCCAGTCAAGATCCAGTCAAGGTCAGTTGAGGCATAATCAAGGCAAAAAGGCCCACGAAAGTCGTGATTTGTTGTGATTTGTCGTGCCTGCGGCGGCCTGTTAAGGCATTTGTGATTCGCAAGTTACTGGTATTCAACACACTTGCGACAGTTTAATGGCGGAGAGGGGGGGATTCAAGACAGAAACCCGGAAAGGCGCATCAATAGAGGGATGCAGGGCGGTCAAGATTTCCGGTTGCAGAATGGTTACAAGCACCACTCCTTATCAAAGTTTTGAGATAATTCGGTTTCTTTGCCGTCTTGCGCTATACGATCGTCATCACGATCCGATCGCCAATCGGCTTATGGTGACATTTATTACGGTTTTCCGGGTTTGAACCGGGTCACGAGCAGGGCCACAAATGACCAGGTCAAGGATAAGCCGAGATACCACAATCCGGAATTCTGCAACCAGAATGAAGTAATGGGAGGAAGAGTACGTGCGTCAAAGGGAAGATTCTCGACTGAATAAACGAGGCACACACGAAGGGACTCGACGGGATGCAGCATAAGAATCAAGGTCCAGAGATCCGGAAACCGCTGAATCATCGGCTGCCACGCGGCAACGTAAGCAACCAGCCCGCCTCCGGCTACCATTAAAAATCCGATAATCAAGGAGCTTGAATACGCCAACAGGGGATCCTTGCAAAAGCGGCCAATGACGAGACCGAATGCCACAAATACCGAGATTTCTCCTCCGGCGAACAGCCAGATTCTCAGGAGAGCAGAAGGATCAACAGCACTTGGCAGAAGCGGAATCAGCATACACAAAGTGGCCAATTCAAGAAGCAAAGTCCATGTGACCCACTTTGCGAGAAGCCGGGTCAAAGGCGAGGGCAGGCGCGTCTGGATGAGTTCCTCCTCTCCAGCATCGCCCTGCCAGGCGACAACTCCCGAAAGCAATGCTACCGGTGGAACGGCGTAAAGGAGTACGGGAAGGAGAAACCAGACAACGGTATCTGCTCTGCCGATACCAAAAAGAGGGCTACCGGCCAATCCCCACAACAGGCAGCCGATCCCGAAGGACCATGATACACGACTCGCCATGACGGCCTGCCTCTCCCGGCAAACCAGTGCAACGAGAAACCTCCAGCCAACTACGATCCGGTCAGTCATTGGCCACCTTCCTTTCTCTCTGGTCCAAGGGAGCCGGAAAAGCCTGTCGGAGATATTCCGGATTCAATTGACCGACAATGCGGCCGTCGTCGCAAAGAAAACAGCGATCGGCCTTACCTTCCCATTCAGCGAGAAGATGGGTCGCGACAATGAGTGTCCTGCCGGATGCGGCCTCCTCCCTGAGCCATTCCTGCAGCCGTTCCCGCCAGAATGGATCCAGACTCAAGCCGGGCTCATCAAGGAGGAGCACTGGTGCCTTTGAAAGGGATAACACGGCAAGACCAAGCCGTTGACGGAATCCTCCTGACAGGTTTCCGGTCCTTTTTCCGGAGCAGGCATCCATGCCGAAGCATTCCAATGCGTACTCGACTTCATCCGGGGAGCATCGCTCGATTCGAGCATAAAATTCAGCCACTTGTGCAACGGTTAATCGGGGATGAAAAGAAGGAGACTGCGGAAGGTAGGCAACGTACTTGCGGTACTCGCGGGGACAATCGGTGATATCCCTTCCATCCACAAGCACCGCTCCGGAAGACGGCCTCCAGAGGCCACATGCCACCTTAAGTGAGCTGGATTTTCCGGCTCCGTTCGGGCCCACTACCAAGGAAACGCAAGCACTCTCCGCATCGAGGTCGAATCCCTTCAAAACGGATTGCCGGTCCAGCTTCAGGCGAATGTCACTAAGATTAATCATGTTCGTTAGTCAATGGGTGAGGATCCTCTACGGTGCGGAGACCGGGGATCGGACTGCGCTCATTAATGAAGCGGATCAGCTCGAGGCCCGGGCTGCCCGAAAGCAGGCCTGCGATGGGAAACTGCTGCCTGAGACCTCCAAGGAGATCCGATTCACGGTGGGGAAACTCTCCTACCCCATCGCCATCCAGATCAGGAACGCTGGACAGGCCCCAGCGGTTTCCCCGCCCCTCAACAGCCCACTCATTGTATTTTCCTTCACCAGCCAGTTCGACATTGTGGATGTTCTGCTGAAAGTGGTTCAGGAAATGCCGGTTCCCCCTGGAGCTGCCGCCAATCCGGTACCCAATGTAGTTTTTTCCAACTACATTATCCTCGAGTTCGTTGTCCTGCGCGTTTTCACTGTAGAGTCCAACCGTGTTATTAATGAACCGGTTGTCTTTCAGGACTGAGGCATCCACGGACTGGAGCAAAGCCCCGTAGGCACGTTTCCCGCGGTTGCCTGAAAACTCGTTCCCTTCAACAAGGAGCCTCCCGGAATACATCAAGGCCGCACCGGCCGCATTTCTTGAAAAACGGTTGCGGGCAAACGTGTTTCCGTCGCTGTACATGTAGTGAAGGCCGTAACGACAATCGGTGACCCGGTTTCCGAGAACCTCCGACTCATCAGTGAAGGAAAAGTATATTCCGTCCCTTGTGTGCGAGATGACGTTTTCTTCCAGAAGGACATTCCGTGAGTTCCATGCATGGATACCGTTGCCACGACGATTGACGTCCAACTCACCGACAGCGCAGAGCAGGTCACCACCATCGAAATCCAGACCGGTACTGAGGACGTCGGAAGTCCTGGCGAGCTCGGTCGCAGCTCCGACAATGGTGTTTCCGCGCACCTCGGCGATGGTAACCTTCTTCAGGTAGATTCCGTGCAGGCAACTCTCAATGCGGTTCCCCTCCAGCACTGCCCTGTCGGCCCGCACAAGTATCCCCGCATCATCCTCCTCCAGGCTGAGCCCGGAATTGCGCACGTAGAGGTTGCGGATACGTACGCCGGGAGCATTCACGGTAATGACGGAACCGGAACGCTTTCCGTCGATAACAGCCTTACTCTTTCCGTCAATTGTCATGGCTTTGTCGATACGCAAGGGCCCTTCATAGGTTCCGCTGTCCAAAACAAGTGTGCCTCCTTCAGGTACTGCATCAACGCGCGCCTGCAGGCTGCCTACTACTGTGGATGCCATCAGATCCACGGTGCATCCTATTAATAAGAGACTGACCACAACCGCCCTTATCATGCTCTCCTCCCCTTCCGGGAAAACCAGACCGCGAGGACAAGAACGACAGGAATGAGCAGCATAAGCCAACCGCCAACAGACGGGTAACTCCACTGGACAAAATTCGCGATTTTGTTTTTCCCGATGATAACTGGTGTAAAGGGCTCAATCGTCATCGGCGCTTTTGGATCCAGGTCATGCCCGTAAGTGTACAGACGATGGTAAAACAAGCCCAAGGAAAACAGGCCCAGATAGGTAAACAACACCAGGATATCAATAACCTGGCTGATTCGACCAAGAACGGCCGCCCGCAGAGAAAGAATCACGAAAATCCCCAGCACGAAAGGGAGCCATGTGATCTCGACAAAGTCGGACTCCTCAATCGGTTTCATTCCAATGTAGTGATTGAGGTTGTTGATCTCGACAAGATCCTGCCCACCGTTTCCACCCACAAGCTGATAGGCGTAAATGGTCAAGCGAAGGCCCTCCTGGTACTGGGGGGCCACCAAGGTGATGCGCCAGAGCGGAAACAGGACAACAAGGGCAAACAATACTGCTGCCACGAGCATTAGGCCTCTTGACAGCGGATTGAGTGCACGGTCAAGGAATCGCAATTCACGCCGCCACCAGGGAAGATTTGTCTCGGATGATGATTTCAGCGGGTTCTTCATTTCTTACCTTCAAAGCTGGCCCGCAAACGGAACCGCCGAATATGACGGTTCCGTTGCCAGGCTGCTTAATTCATTAATCAGAGCATCCGGCTATTGGGACATTGCCGTTTCACCCGCTGGTTCCACTACAAGATACCCCTGCATTTCCTGGTGCAGTGCGGAACAGAAGTTGGTGCAGTAGAATGGAAACACACCCGGTTTCTTAAGGTCCAGGGTGATGGTTTTGGTTTCCCCGGGATCAATGACCACATTGATGTTATGCTCCGAAATCCCTAATCCATGAATCATGTCGGAGGTTTGCTCAATATTGGTGACGTGAATGACGAGCTTGTCGCCAACTTTAGCTTCAATCTTTTCCGGTCCGAAGCGGCTGCGCACGGCAACTATCTTTGCATGGACCGTATCCCCTTCACGCCAGGTCGTTCCCTCATCAAGGCTCCAGACTGCATGCGGATGATGATTCTCTGCCTTAGGATATACCTCGATAGGTTCAATGGCATCCACTTTGAGAATCTGTGCGAAGTGCGGCTCCGGTTCCGTGTAGGCTTCAAAGACCATTTCCATCTTCTCGCCGCTGATATCAATGAGCTGACTGGATTCGGGCTGTGAGGGCCCGACATTTGCATGGCGTCCCTTCGACAGCTTGTTCATGGCGACCAGCCATTTCCCATAGGGCTCACGGGTGTCACTGCCCCCGACAACAAGGTGTCCGATATTAAAGTGTACGGGCATCTTGTCGGTAACGATACTTTCCATGTCCGCACGCTGCTCCTCTGTCCAGGGAGGCAGCTTCCACTTTGCCACAGCTGACTCAATGTAAAGCGATGTGTAGGCATTCCCTTCACCATCGTACTGTGTATGCAGAGGTCCAAGGCCCACCGGAACCTCTCCCTCCGCTATCGCATCATAATTGAGTACGGGGATGCCCCGGAAAGTATCCTGAAAATCTTCCGCTTCAATGGCCGCCAGAACCTTCTCGAAATCATAAACCGTTGTCGTTGGCTGCAGCTTCCCGGAGGCAACAATCCATCGGCCGGAGGGATCGGTATCAACGCCATGCGGGGATTTCCCGACGGGAACGAAGTACATGACTCCGGGCACGGCCGACGGATCCAAGACCGGCACGCCGTCAATCATTTCGGCTTTGCCATCCGCTACGGCTTGTTCAGCGGATTTCCAGTTCACAAAGGCAGCATAGTCACGGTCCCGCTGACTGGCATTCACTTCCAGAGTTTCATGGGCCATTTCCGTGTTATAGGATGTCCAGAATGCCCATCCGCTGCTTGGGCCTTTTCCTGTGGATCCCAAGTCCCAGTTGAACGGCGGCGTCAGTATCTGCCAACCCAGACTCATCTCACCAGTTTCCTGATCCACCTTGATACCGCTTACCATGCCGTTGAACTCATCTGCATACGATTCCATTGGAGCCACACGTCCTTTAGGGAGAGGAACGGAGAACCGCGTTGCGACAAGAATGTATTCCGTGTTTTCGGTGACAAATGACGACCCATGATTGCCGCTTGAATTCGGAATCGGCCCAAGGATCTGCTTGGTCTTGAAGTCCCGGAGATCAATCCGGGCGACGCGGTTGTTTGCATTGTCATTCACAAAAAGCCAGCGTCCGTCATACAGACTGTCTGTCTGGGAAAGTCCGGGGTGGTGGACATCTCCCCATGTGTATTCCCCCAACATGGCACGGGATTCATCATCAAATCCGTATCCAGTTCCTGGATACGGGGAAAAGACAGGGATGGTCACTATGTGCCGCATGGAGGGAATACCAGCGACAAAAACCTGTCCAGAATGTCCACCCGAATAGAAGAGGTAGAATTCATCCTTTTCTCCCGGAGCAACAAAGCTCTTTTCGGCAAGTGAATCCCCCGAGGTGTTCGCTGTTTCAGGATCCCCTGCGGAGCACCCCCCAAGGAGTGCGGCAAGAATGGATCCGAGAATTATCGAGCTACTGAATTTGTATTTCATTGGTAATCTTTCCTTTGCTTAATTCACGTGCATGACACCCTTCATCGAGACCTGAAAGTGGCCCGGAAAGGAGCAGATGAAGGGGTATTCCCCTTTTGAGGATGGCGCGACAAAGACGATGGTGTCCTCCTCGCCGCCACCCAGGAGTTTTGTGTGAGCGACAATCTCTCCGGTCTTCGTGGCGGGTATGTAATCGCTGGCGGCGCTGTTCATCGCGGCCTCCGCAAATTCCTTCCCGCTTGATCCCTTCTCGAGAATGACAACATTATGCCCCATCGAGAACTTTGGCATCGTCCCGACATTCTTTAATGTCAGTTGGACCGTATCGCCGCTTCCCACAGTGAAGCTCTCCTTGTTGAACTTCATCTTGTCGTTAGCCTCGATGATAATGAACGTGTCAGGTGTTGCCTTGGGCTCGGCAGCAGCTTTTGCACTGGAGGCAGAACCCGATGAATCGGACTTTCCGCAACCAGAGAGGATCACACCCAGCAAAAGGGCGGTGGTTATGGTAATTAGTTTGTTTTTTATCATATGAGAGCAGTTTAACTCACCTGCCTTCACCTTTCCTTGACATGCATCAAGGCTTGAGTCCCAAACCGGCCTTATACTCGGAAACATGAATTCAATCCATATAATGAAAATCCTCCACAGGAGTTCCACATGCATTCCTCAGGCTTTGTTGTGTGCCCTTCTTCTCGCTGCTCCCGGTATAACAAGCGGCGAAATAGTCCGCGAAGGGGACCGTTCGCCCACCCCCTCGCTGATCAGCGAAAGAAACCAGCCGATCACCCTTGTCGGCGAGCGCCAAACGCTCATCACCTTCATTTTCACGCGCTGCGCAGCAATGGAATTCTGTCCCCGAATGGCCAAACAGTTTGAGGACGTACAGGAAGCCATTCAGGAAAAGGGGTATACCGGATTGCGATTACTCAGCATCTCGCTGGATCCCGAGTTTGATCGTCCTGAATTGCTGAAGGAATATGCAAAAGCGGTTGGTGCCGATCCCGCGACCTGGAACTTCGCTACCGCCGACACTGCCACGATCGACTCCCTTACCCGTGACTTTCGTGTTCACCGCAACAAAGACGGCGGGATACTCAATCACACCCTTTGCACCGCTTTGATATCGCCCGACGGAACCATCAAGCGGATCTGGCGAGGCAATGCCTGGACAACGGAAGAGGTATTGGAGGCAGTCGGGATCGAATAAATACCTCGAGCATTGCTGCTGACTCATCTTAAAGCCCCGACCATGTCGGGGCTTTTTTATTATTACTCGCCCCAGAGTATCCGCCTCGCCTCGGGCGTGAGTCGTTTGGGCCCCCATTGAATGTCTGGAGGAAATTCCACCATGACTGTTTCCACTCCTGGCAGGGTCCGAAGTGTCACATCAACCGCATCGGCTATACTGCCGCTTAACGGGCAACCCGGAGAAGTCAGGACAATCTGCACCCGCAGGTGCCCTTCACGCTGGTCGACTTGCTCAACCATTCCCAGATCAACAATATTCAGCCCGAGTTCCGGATCGGGAACAAGGCGCAGGCATTCAATGATATCGTTTTCAGGAATCATGACAGAGACCTTTGCAAAGTTTCGAGACGAGGTTTCCAGAAATGCTTCAAGGCCATCGCATAATTGACCATAACGGCGAGTAAGCCCACCGCGAAGGAAAAGGCTGTCCAGCGTAGGACATCGGAAGATTGCAGGGCCAGGGCGACAACAAGACCAACCGTTCCTCCATTCGTGAAGATGACCGAAACCCGGAAAAGAATCGGGGAAACAAGGTCACTCAACATCGGTGTCCGCCTCCGCCCCAAATGCCGGGCATAGGCACCCTGCCAGACCAGAAAGGGAACAATCTTAAAGCTCATCCCGAGAATGGCCGTTGTCAGGCATCCGGCAAGGAAGACGGCCACGACGAGGACGGCTCCCTGTGCCGGATCAAGGTTGATGAAATTCCATGGAAGCCTTACCAGCAGAAGGAGAAGCCCGGCAAGGGCTGCCGGCAACCACGCAACGGACAGAACAAACCACTTCAATGGAGCATCGAGCTTGCGGTGACGGCGTAAAAGCTGAGCGACAATCTCCCAGACAAAAAGGGACTGCCCGACGAAGAGCAGCAGGGCAGCTGTCCAATTGAAAATACTGTTCATCGATAACACTCCTGGGGTAACGATTTGCAGGCCTATCTGGGTCACTATCAGCGAACCCCAGATTCGGCCCTTGGATTGAACCTCAGTCACCGCAAACATCGGAACAAGCCGCAGGCTGACAGCGTTGAAAACCGTTAGAAAGAACCCGATCAGGCCGACGATGGCATGGGCACGCAGCCACGGTGAAGGCGCCATCCCGACACCCTGGACCCGGCTCCAGGCCATGTACAAACCTATAGCAAGGGTAATCGCCAACCAGAACCAGGCAATGACGAGGCTGCATCCAACAGCATCAGCCCGCCACCGGGAACTGGCTGTTCCCACCTGTGCCACGATAAAGAGCAGGAACCCGGCACTCACACAGGATCCTCCGATGAGCACCCAATGGTAATCACCACTCCCGAAGCCGTGGACCATGATCGGAAAACCGCCGAGGTGCAACCCGAGGTTCACCCATCCGAGACATGGCCAGCGAAGAGAACGCTCGGCAATGACCGGCCCGAGCTGGTAAGCCGCCCCGATGAAAATGGACCCGAGCCAGCCAAGGACCACCGCGTGCACCAGCGCCAGCAAGGCTGGCTGGTAATAGCTCCCCATGAGCGTTTCCGGACGGATTCCAATCCAGCAAAGAACAAGGAAGAGGGAAACAAACCCCGTGGCAAAAAAGCTGAGTGTCAACGCGGGGCGCGCCACTACACCGGAGGACGGAGTGGCTGGCTTCATGCCTGATGGATGGTTATGCGGCAACTTTGCCCGCGGTCCCGTTCGATTTCCCACTGGAACCCGCGTTCTTTCAGCAGGGGCAACAGGTTTTCCGGATAAAAGGGTGTAAGCGCGACCAGCTTTTTTTCGCTCTCCATCACTTCCAGGGCTTCAAGAATGCGCACCATCGGTTCAGGCGGAGCCAGCTCCCTCAGGTCGAGTTCTACGGCAGCGCCTGAAGTTTCTTCGCTTCCACGACGGATCTGCACTTCCCAATCATCTCCTTCCAGCTTGCGCTCCTCGGTTTTCCAACCCTGCTGCTTCAGCATCTCCACCAGGGGCTTCGGGTAAAACGGCGCGGTCAGCCGTAAACCCTGACCACTTTCCAAGGCATCCAGGGAATTCATGATGAGCGCAAAAGGCTCGCGTCCTGCAGCCAGTGTAGGCCGCACATCCAGTTCTATCCAATCCGGCTTCATGGCTTCACCTTAAAGACTTAATGCCTGATCTTCCTTGATTTGCATCAATTCCAGTGCGACTTTTGAAAGATGAGCAACTATTCGGCAATGGATGAGGCTAGAATGACGGTGCTCCTTGGAACCCTGCGTCAGTGTCCCCTCTTCGCTGACATGTCCCCACCTGATCTGGAAAATATCGCAGCGACCTGTGACACCATCCGCTTGAACAAGGGTGAAACACTCTTCCGGGAAAATGAGAAAGCCCAGGGCTTTTTCATCGTACAGCAGGGCGCTATTCATGTGAACCGGGTCACGCCCGACGGACGGGAGCAGGTCATCGCCATATTCCGCCCCTACAATTGCTTCGCGGAAATCTGCCTGACCACCTTTCAAAGCTATCCGGCGAATGCGGTCGCCCTCGAATCCAGTATCGTCGTACTGGTCCGCAGAACCGATTTTCGCGCCCTCATCATGCGAACACCGGAGCTGGCCCTGCGCATGCTTACCTCAATGAGTTTTCACCTGAAGCATCTGGTTCAGACAATGGAGGACCAGAAATTCAAGCGCATCGAGAGTCGCCTTGCCCATTACCTCCTCCGTCTCTGTCCGATGATTGAGAGGGATGAGGGCGCCGTTGTTCGTTTAACCTCAAGCAAGAAGGTGCTTGCCGGACAACTCGGCGTTTCGAGCGAGACCCTTTCCCGTGCTCTGGCCCGTTTTCGCAAGGAAAACCTGATTGAGGTGGATGGACCGGTCATTCGCATCCTCGATCTTGATGGGCTCCGTCAATACCTTGTCGAACAATAGTTACCAGCCTGACTTTGACCAAGATCAAGGCGGGAGTCCCATTTGTGCGGTAGGATATTCGGATGTCAGCGATCAAACAACGCGCCTCGTTCATTGACTTGGTCAATGAAGGCGAACCTTTCCGTTTGCTGTTTCCCGCCGGCCTTATCCTGGGGGTGTTGGGAATCGCCTTATGGCCGGCATGGAGTAGCGGTCTTCTGGAAGCCTATCCCGGACTATCCCATTCGCGCATCATGATCCAGGGGCACATGACTGCGTTCGTGCTTGGGTTCCTCGGGACCGCCATGCCGAGGATGCTGGAAGTAAGGGGGTTTCGATTCAGTCACACAGTCTCAGCGGCAACAGGATTGGCATTGCTGAGCACCATGCACCTCGTGCACAGGCACATTACCGGGGATATCATTCACTTCCTGTTACTGGGGAGCTTTGTCATGCTCTTAATGACACGTTTCCGTGACCGCCGGGATCTTCCCCCACCCGCCTTTGTTCTTGTTTTTCTCGGACTGCTCTGCGCACTGATTGGAACCCTTCTGCAGATCGGGATTCAGACAATTCCCGACGCCTTGCCAGGCTTGGCCTTTCCTCTATCCCGCTTACTCCTCAACCAAGGGTTTCTTCTCCTTCCCGTAATGGGGGTCGGCGCCTTTTTTATTCCGCGCTTCTTTGGGATGTCGCACCGTCAGAACTTTCCGGAAAGCCGGAGCTTCACGCTCCCCTGGTTGAGACGGGCTGCTTTTGCGGGGAGCTGTGGCCTTCTCGTTATCGCCAGTTTTGTCTTTGAATCCATGGGTTGGATAAGGACGGGCTGGTTCCTTCGGGGCAGTATTCTTGTTCTTTTCCTTGTCGTCGAATCTCCGGCAATCCGTTCAAATGGATCAACCGGAACGTTGGCAAAAGCCGTCCGGATTGTCCTGGTTTCCCTGCCAGTCGGCTATTTTCTCATGGTCCTCTCACCGCTTCACCAGACCGGCCTGGCCCATGTCATATTCATCACCGGATTCAACCTCCTTACCTTCTCGGTGGCTACCTGGGTGATGCTCGGACACGGTGGGCAATCCCACCTTTTCAAGTCTTCCTTCTGGTCGTTCCGGGTACTTGCTGCCGCTCTGGTTCTGGCGATGCTGATACGTGTATCGGCTGACTGGATACCCGGCATGCCCTACACCCAATACACCCTTGCCGCTCTTGTCTGGTTGGGCGGTGTCCTCATTTGGACAAGGCGATTTCTGCCTTTGCTCTGGACCCCCGATACGACTCCCTGATTTTAAATTTCATCTGATAGCCGTTAAACCGAAAACTAATACCACCCTCCCCTGTTTGAGTTATCAGCCATCTTCGAAACTTTTCAGTCATGACCCCCGATGTACTTGATCAACGCATTATCCGCATAATGAAGGATTTCTACCCGACCGCTATCCGGCTGTCCTTTGCGGTTATATTCATCTGGTTTGGGATCCTTAAGCCGCTGGGACTGTCCGCGGCCGAGCCGTTGGTCCTCAAAACAGTGGCGTGGATGCCCTTTCTGAGTCCTCATGGCTGGCTCTCGGTAATCGGCTGGTGGGAGGTGGCCATCGGCCTCCTCTTCTTCTCGCACCGGACTACCCGTCTGGCCATCCTTCTACTCTTTCTTCAAATGGGTGGCACCTTTTTGCCCCTGTTCATCTTGTCGGAAGTCACTTTTCAAAAAGGCGGCATCCCCTTTCTCCCGACCATGGAAGGCCAGTACATAATAAAGAACTTGATGATTCTCTCTGGCGCACTCGTCCTCGGCAGCCATGTCCGAACCAAGACCAAAGAGGTCAACCACGGCCTAAAGAGTTCCTCGGCCTCACAGGACGAGCACAAATAAATGGCGGAGAGGGAGGGATTCAAGACAGAAAACCCTCAAGGCGCATCAATAAAAGGCTGCCGGGCGGTCAGAAATCCTGGTTGCAAAGTGGTTGCAGGGGCGGCCTAGAACAAACGCCCCGTGTCTTTGATGACCTTCGCCTGCCCAAGCCAGCCCAGCAACCGAAACCCGGGAAGTTTTGCTGAGTGCTTGTCATTGTTTAGGGTCTAGCCGCCTGAGCTCAGGTGGTCTTCAGGAACCAATCTATTCATTTGGATTCTTGTATAGAATTATTCCAGGTCCACCCATGTCCTCGGCCAGCGGGCTCTGCTGACACTGCCTCAATTCCTGAGATAGTCTCTTATCAGACACCTCAAGAATGGGGGCAAAAATCTTCAAAATGACCCAGTTTTTTGAGGCTAGAAGATGCTATAACTAAAAGCGACATGCTAAAACATTCTGGTACAAAATCAGTCGTAGAGATCTGTCGGTTTAAGTTGAAGCCTAAGCTTAGCTGCAAAGAGGTCGCCGAGTTGTTGGAGGTCCATCCAAGGACTGTTGCACGCAGACTTAAAGCATACGGAATTTCCAAAATGCGAGATGGGAAAATCCGAGCAGTTGATGCCCGAAGGCTCATAGAGGAATAGCAGTCACACGATAATGAGAATATATTCAAGGTACAGGAGATGAGGGATAACTACCTCTAGGGATGCATCAAACCAATTCAAATTGCAGAGCACATGAGATATGACAAAAACACCCCTGATCAAGACCATCTATTGGTGCAAGAGGTTGTTGAGAGGTTATTGGACTTCCAGGTCGATTCATGGAAATCAAACTTGGCTTCCAAGGTGGATGGGACCGTACCTGACCAGTTGGAGAAAGCTATAATGAAATCTCTTCGCGACAACGCAGACTTTTACGAAGAACTAGAGAGAGCAACTATTGAGAGCTTGGTTAAACAGTGCCTGGCCCAAGAATTTGGATTGGGCATGAGGAAGTAGAGGCGGCACAAAACGAGTGGAGTCGTGAGAATGCAGAAGCACAAGAACACCCTATGTAAGGAAAAGACACACCGGGATAGAGTGTCTGGGAAAGAAATCCCCACCAAGGAAAGGTTCCTTCTGGAGAACTCAACCTTCAACCTAGAGCCTAAGCAAAAGTTCCACGACCCAGAGGAAGAACGGGTCAAAAAAATAATTCTTGAACACTGTGAAGTACCAACCAAATCGGAACAGGTGTCTCTATATGACCCTGTAGACGGTTCCGTTGAGTTAATTGAACCCAAAATAAAGTCCCCTCTCCTTAAATCATCGAATGCATCAAGGAGAAAACAAGAATGCATGGAGATCGACTATTACTGCAAGAACCAAGACTTAAGGTGCTGTTCAGCTTACGTGAGTTCTGGAACCGCCTGCCCCATTGAAGAACTTCAGAGTCACATCGACCTGCTTTTAGCGAGAACACGAAGAATCAACGAGCTAGATAGTTTCAAAATTGGTCCATTCGATTGTATTTACCGCGCTGTAGAAGCTACTGCCAAACGAGACAGGGAAATGAGACTATTGTTTAACGTGCATCTCCACCTCATACTATCCATACATCCGGAAAAACTAGATAAATTAGAAGTAGAAACACAAGATGGCTTGATACCGATGCCTGATGAATTCTTCGCCACTCCAAGGAAAGAATTATTTCAATTGTATAAGACACGCATTGGGAATATTATCCCAATTGAACCTTCCACAGAGCAACGGTTCGTCAGGTACCTGCATAAAGGTATACCAACACATGAACTTTCCGATGAAGAGGTTATCACTCTCCATGGGATCGTTAAGAACAGGAAGCTCGTTTCAAAGATGGGAAACTTAAGGAAGGATATTCCTGAACTAGTTGGTCCCGGAAACCGTTTAATGGCCAACAAATCCGGAGTCGCTTGTGTCGTTCAGAAATCTATAAGGTCACAAGGGACTCATGGTACTGGAAACGAGACTCCAAAGAATCCGAACCGGCAAATGTTTCTCGGATTGACGTCGCTAATGCGTTCTCAGGACGGGACCAGAATCACCCCGAGACTTATCATTAAGAACTACGTTGGAATTGGTCCTGATTTTCTTCCCTTCCCAATTGAAGAACTCATCCGGGACCTCCAAAAGAAGGCGCAAACAAACAACATTTCCAAGTAATACCCGCTTCAGCGGCTTCACTCAAATCGCTGTGGCTGCGCGTACCCAGTTGCCTTCATTTGAGGCAAAAAAATTGGGCCAATAAGTTTTCAATGAAGGTCACAATGACCTTCAAAGGTATGATCTCTATTACCTTGTTAAAGGAACCAGTACTGACAGCGGAAACTGGTGAGCATTAAGGCTTCTGCATGCAATTAACAACCGGGTTGTGTCATAAATACTTGTTGGAGCACCCCTGCTTCGACAGTCCCGGAAAGATCATCTTCCGGGGCTTATTGTTTAAACATATAAAAGAGGAATAATAATGAGTCTTAAACTTGAGGCATGCTATGCCAAGAAGATAGGATTGCCCGGCTATAGTAGCCATGGCCTGACACTTACCCTGACACAAGAGATTGCAGACATCCAGGACATCCCGGGTGAGGTACACGCAACTTACATGGCCTTGCAAGAGGCTATCGACCGGGAACTGCAAGTGGTTGGGTGGCTTCCACATCAGGAAGATATTAAACCATTACATCAAAACAGCGGTGCCAACGGTTCACCCCGGAACCGATTAGCAACGGTGCCGGGATATACAGGGTGGAAATGTTCTGAGAAACAGCGCCAACTCATCGAGCGTGTTGCCCAAGAGAACGGCCTCTCCGAGGATGATCTCAATGCCCTTGGTAAAGCACGCTACGGGAAGTCCGTCAGGGACTTAAACAGGCTCGAAGCCAGCGGCCTAATCGACGAGTTGCTGGACAACCAACGCCAGCCTGCCTTCAACGGAGGCAATCGTAGCGGCAAGACCCACCACATCGGAAGGAACCAATAATGATAACGGCAACACTACAACCTCCGGTACCTGCCTACAGGACGGAGATTGCAATAGAACACTTGAGTCCTAGCTCGCTTAAGACCTACCTGACCTGTCCCCGGCAATTCTACTTCACCCGTATCGAAAAGCTACCTTACCCGGTCTCGCCTGCTCTCCATTTGGGGAAGGCAGTCCATGCAGGTATCGAAGTTGTAAACCGTAAACTCTTCCGGGATGAACCCGTTGAGAAGGACAACATCCTACAGGCTTATCGGTACCACTTCGGGGAACTTGAAGAAGCTGAAGGACCGGTTAAGTGGAAGGAGGAAGGACAACGGGATAAACTTCTCAATCATGGGGAGCATATCCTGGAGACCTACCTCGAATCCTCCGTATTCGCCGAAGCGGGCAAACCACTTGCCGTGGAAGTACGTTTGTCCCAGGAGATACAGGGTACAGGACTGGAGCTGTTGGGCTTTCTCGATAGGGTTAACCGCGACGGTACGCCCGTTGATTACAAAACGGCTGCGAGCAGCCCGGATATCGAAAACGAGGTATGGCAGCACCAGCTACAGCTGACCGCCTACAGCGAGCTTATTGTGACGGCAACGGGGCAGGCATGTCCCGGCAGTGAACTGGTGTTCTTGATAAAAACCAAGACCCCAAAAATTATCCGGGTACGGGTGCCCGCACCGGATAAAGTTCAGCGCCAACGCTTTTGGTCATTGATCAATGTCGTGGTCGAAGGGATCCGTTCGGAACGTTTCCATCCTATACCCTCGATGGCATGCGGTTGGTGTCCATTCCGGACTGAATGTTCACGCTGGTGTGGATAACCCATGGGCACAACATTACAAATCACACGGTA
Organism: Oceanipulchritudo coccoides; assembly: GCF_010500615.1. Taxonomy (NCBI): domain Bacteria; kingdom Pseudomonadati; phylum Verrucomicrobiota; class Opitutia; order Puniceicoccales; family Oceanipulchritudinaceae; genus Oceanipulchritudo; species Oceanipulchritudo coccoides. Next base: position 367,180 of record NZ_JAAGNX010000001.1, on the reverse strand, counting down.
CCATCAGTTCTTAAACCACACATGCGGCGTTGTGGCATCTGAGGTGTTGCTAGCGACCTTGGGCTATCCTGTCCCGCGCGATCTTAAGAAGCAACTGGGCACCACCTGGTATGGAACTCACGTTGAGGACATACTCCGTGTACTCAACCGCCTAGGTCTCCGCTACCGGTGCATTGGACAGAGTATACCAAAACTTAAACGTGCACTCGATACCTGTTGTCCCGTCTTAGTCAGCTACGAACCCGGAAAGTGGGGACATGTGGCCGTGATCTACGGCTTTGACGACGAAGGTGTGCACATCTGGAACCATCGCTGGTTCCGAGAAGGACATCTATCGTTTGATGACCTGGCTGAGATGTTAGCTTGGTCGGAGGATGGTTGCATGTTCATGTTCTGGGGAACGTAAGCGTACCAACAAGGTTTGAATCAGGGGACAGCGGGAACATCATGTTCCCTTGTCTCCTTTTTAAGAATAAAGTTGGGGTGTGACCGCCTATATAGTGGCGTCGCGTCCATCACAGTCGTGCACCTTACATCAAGGAGCATTCACAAATAGGGCCACCGGTTACTCAGGACCCGGTGGCTTTTGTTTTATACCCTCCTGACAAGTCCCGGGAAGAGCGGGCTTTATTATTCAATGGAAAACAAAACAGCCGGTTACCGGTATGATTCTTCGGGCCAACCCCGGGGAACTGATTCAAGGAAAGGATCTGCATGAGCAACCTGATCCTGATCGCAATAGGTGTCATTGGGACAACTGCTGCACTCACCCTGGGGACGCCACCACCGTCCCCTGATCTCTGGCCGCTTACTGTCGGCTTGCTTGGCGCCGGACTGTGTGGGCTGATGTCCACATTAGCTTGGTGCTTTGTACAACTCAAAAAACTAAAAACAGAAAGCAAAGAAATTACATCATGAATATCACGATCAAAATTCTAATTACCGCCTTGGCCCTGCTGGGACTGGGGGCTATCACTGGACCCATTCTGGCTGCCGTCGCTGGCGCCGGTGCATGGATATTAATCCCGTTCACCATAGCCTCAGGAGCTGCATTGCTCTTTACCGGAGCTATGTTCCTGAAGCATTTTAATGAATTCAGGAGATGCCCGCGGTGAAAATCTACTCAGCCCGCGTAACGTTCACGCAGGTCGCTGAAGGCCCGGTTGAGGCGGTGGACAGCCCGGAGCGCATTACCCGCTACATGGCCGACGCCTTCAATGACGATCCGATTGTTGAGAGCTTCTGGGTCGTTTGCCTGAATCGCAAAAACAAGCCACTGGCTCGGTCCATGGTGACCAAGGGCACCGCCACCGCCAGTCTCGTGCATCCGCGTGAAGTCTTCCGCCCGGTCATTTTGACAGGGGCGAGCGCCTGCGTGGTCGTCCACAATCATCCATCGGGAGACCCGTCGCCCAGCCAGGCGGACATCCGGGCCACCCGGCAATTACGGGAGGCTGCGAAGGTCGTTCAGATCGACCTGCTCGACCATGTCATTGTCGGCGACAAGGTCGATGACCCAATTGGGCGAGGCTACTACTCGTTCGCCGAGGCTGGCCTCCTGTAGCCGACAAACAACTACCAAAACATCAATCCGTACCGAGGCCCGGTTCCGCAAGGACCGGGCCTCGGTACATTCACAACACATGAAAGGAAATGAATTATGTTAACACTGTCCATCAAACATTGGCGCGAAATCCTTCGTGGATTCCGCTGTTTGAAGATCTCAAAAACAACCTTGCCGGTTTTGACCTACGTCCGGGTTTTGATCAACATCGACACAGTCACGGTGACCGGCACCGACTTGGGCCAGACGGTCACCTACCAACTCCCTCGCACCGGTGAGATGGGCATAGGAGAGTTTCTGGTTCCGATAAAGGACCTGCAGGCCGCCCTGTCCAGGCGATCCGCCAAGGGGATTCTCGGCATCGAGGCGGGACCGGAAAAGGGGACCTTCCACATCGAGGAGGACGGATCCGTGAGTCGCATCCCGTTCGCGACCATTGATGCCGTTGAGTTCCCCGAACCCTCACCACTGGGTGAGCAGGTGGGCGGCTTGGTGGTTCACGCGGTTCAGCAGCTCGCTCCGGCCCTCGCCTGTGCCTCGCAGGATCCCACACGGGAAATCCTCAATGCTGTCCGGGTCGAACCGGAAGCGGTTGTGGCAACCGATGGCTGGCGGCTCTTCCATGCGGAGGGGCGCACTGGAATCGTCGAAGCCTTCTCGCTTCCCGCCTCCGTGTTCCTTCAGGAATTCGATACCACTAAACCGGTAGCGGTGTATCGGAATGACGAGCACGTACAATCCATGGCCTGTGTTCAGGGACCGTGGACGTATCGCTGGCAAGTGCCGGTCGGTCAGTTTCCAAACTGGAGCGCGGTCGTGCCGAAGCACACTGACGCCTGGCAGGCGGTGACCTTCTCGAAGGACGATCTGCATCAGCTGACCGTCAATCTGGCCAAGCTGCCTTCGTTATCCGGGAAGAACGCGCCTGCCGGATTGCTCCTGCGCAACGGTGAGGTGGCGCTCTGGAGTGGGGACGGCGAGGAACGCCAGTTCCATCCGCTTGCGCCCTTGAGCAGGCCGGAACACGGGCAGTTCTGGACGGCCTTCAACTTCGGGTACGTTCACCAGGCCCTGAACTGGGGAGCAACCCGGCTGTGCCTGAAAGACGCGCTTAGCCCGTTGGTGTTGCGTGGCGAAAACCGGGAATGGGTTGTCATGCCGCTTCGAATGGAGGAACCGCAGTGGCCGGCAACGTTGGAGAAGCCGCGTCTGGTGACCCGGGAAGCCCCGACGCATCCCCGCCCGGTCAGGCACGTGGCACGGGTGGCGAAGCCCGTTGTGGCCAACGTCGCTGTAAGTGAGGAGGAGCCGCAGCAGGCTGCCGAGGAACTGGTTGCTGAAGCGAGCCGGGTGAGGGAAGCGCTGAAGGGTATTGTCCGAGACCTCAGTGCTCTCATGAAACTCGGAAAGGACGTCCTGCGTGAACGCGCCGGCCTTAAAAAGGAGCACGCGGCCCTGAAGCGGTCGCTCAAGCAGCTCCGTGAAATCAACATCTAAAACAGAAAGGAATATACAAATGGTACTCGACTTAATCGAACCACCGGTCGCAGCCCCGGCACCCTCACGCTGCAACCTCTGCCTCCATTGCGGAGCCGACCTTGTCAAATGGGATCGGGTGGTTTCCACCCCGGTCCCGCATGCAACGCGCTCATGGCAGCCTGTCCCTCATCACTATCTAGTCGACATGGTACGCGATGCCTGTGGTCGCTTTCTTCTGGATATTACAGGAGAGGCCCACGCAATGACTCATGACGGAAATCGATATTTCGGTTTGTTTGAAATACAGGAGCAATCCCCGGACGCGGAATATCACCGGGTAATCGGCGTTAGGAATTCTCACGATAAATGCCTACCCGCCGGGCTAGTAGCTGGTTCGCAAGTGCTCGTTTGTGACAATCTCTGTTTCTCAGGTGAGATCAAGATAGCCAGGAAGCACACAACCAGGATACTCAATGATCTGGATGAGATGATCGATGATGCCATGCTCCGCTTGCAGGATTCCTGGTGCATCCAGCATCGCAGGGTCGAGCGGTATAAGGAGTTCGCGCTCAACGATGTCTTGGCCCATGACCTCATGATCCGGTCGGTCGACCGGGGAGTCATCCCGGCCAGCAAGATTCCTGTCGTCGTTGATCATTGGAGAGAGCCTTCTCACCGGGAGTTTGAACCTCGCAATGTGTGGAGCCTGGAAAACGCCTTCACTGAGGCGCTGAAAGGCCATCTAGCCCTGCTGCCGGCCCGTACAGGGGCCTTGCACAGGCTGCTGGATGAGCGCACAGGGTTCCGTTCTGAATATAACTAAAAGGGATCCCGGTCGCCGCATGGCGGCCGGGGTGCCTTTTTTAGCTACGAATACTTATCGTCGGCCGCAGGCCGGTCCCCCCGGCGAGGGACCTAACTCGTTTTTTTCCGAGGTGGGTTGAGCCAAGCGCAGCTTGGGAGACCCATGGAAGGGAAAAAGCGTAGTTAGGTCGAAATCCGCCGCTAAGTGTTTGTTTGCGTATTGGGAGAGAGATCCGGTAAGCAACTGCCTAAGGCGATCACCATTGACAATGGACCCGAGTTCAGCGGCCTGCACACATGGACCGCAGCCCGAGGACTCTCTCATTGGAAACCGTCCAGTAAAGGGGGGCAGGTCATGATCCAGACCGCCGCCGGCATCCGGGGGCAGACCGTGGAGGAATACGTTACAGCCATGACCGTGGAGCGGGCGCGTAAAATTGCCCAGCAAGGCACCGGAGCGGGCGCTGAAGGCGTTTTGATTTCAGGGAGGCAAGGGCCCGCTTCTCCCTTTTTGCTGGCACACAAAGGAGCTAAAGCATATAGGACAGTGATGCTAAAAAGGTTTATCAATGTCCTGACTATAATCGTTTGGGTAATATTTGGCCCCAGCGCATGTTTGACTATGGCGGATTTTCTTTTTGGAACTGGTAATAATTTTGCGAACAGCATGCCAACCTTTTCTTTCCGGGCGACCGCAGTTGGTTTATTGGTCGGAAACTCAATTGTTGCCGCTTTGAGCTATATATTTCTCGGGAAGCCATATATTTGGTGGAAGGACATTGGCTCACTTGGGGACAAGTAGTTATACTAATCCAATCAACTTTGCTTTGAACCTCAACTGGTAAAGTGTCCTTTTGTCGGAGGTGTCGATAAGCAGTCGGTTGAATATCTCCCGCTTGTCTATGGCATCATACTTCACATTGCCAGTCCCTGGAGCCGGTAACCATTCCGGAACCTCCTGAAAAGTTCTGCGTGGTTTCCGGGACAAGGCTCCTTGAATTGTTGCTGGTTGAATTCAATCGTTGAGTTCTAACAAGGAGTTTCCGTTCCAGATGGTTTTGCCACGGAACCGGGTAAGTACCACACCGAGTCCGGGAACAGAGGGACAGTAAACGTTGCCATGGAAGAATTCTTTAAAGTACGCAGTGTTCCAGTTCTTGCTGGTACCAACGGTAGCATACCCCAGCTTGTGAGCCTCATGAAGGACATATTTGGAGTTAATAGGCCTGCCTTCACAGAAGCGTTTTTCCTTGCGCCTGTCGCGTTGACGAAGCGTTACCGCATGACCGGTGAGAATTAACAGTCGCTCTATATCATCCCGTAGCCTTGGCGATATCGTATAATAATTAGGGCCACCATTTCGGTCACCGTCACACTTCCAGATTGTGTCCAAAAACAATCTCATGACCTGTGTGGAGGCTTGCAGGATCTCCCTGGGGACAAACTTGTTAAAAGCCTTCCCGAAGGACCTCAGATAGCGTGACAGGGGCTTATTGGGACCAATGATGTACTGGTCGTTTACCCGGGTAAACGGGAGTCCCATCTCATCGAGTGTGTCTGAAATAAACTTCTCTGGTATCTTCCGGGTAATCACGATTGTGTGGCTTACTTTATTGCTGTGCTGGACGTTTCCATCCGCCAGATAAAAGGCCATGAACTTCACCCAACTGTTAAAAGGGAAAGAGCAAACATGATCCATGGCCTTACCTGACCTTGCATTGTGAGCCTCTGGAAGCTCGAACGTGGGAGGGTCCTCAACTTCCCTGTCAAAGTTGGCAGCAATCATGAAGCGTTGGTTAGTGCCATGAACGGACTGTGCATCCCGGCAGTACCATTCCCTGCAGGCTTTAGAGTTACCTTTCCTCCATATCCTGTGGTTTGGAGTTACCAGGTAGGCAGAATGGCTGGCATCCAGCCCGTAGAGTTGTCCAGAGTAGGGATAACTGACAACCGCAGAGGGTTGAACCATCCGGGCAACAATTTCCTCTGTAGGTGGACCTCCGGATCTTAATCGGTTCTCCGGATCACCGACGTCAAACAAGGCAGCCACGTGGCTGTCAGTAGTAATCTTAGATATGGGTATCCATCCTCGGTCTGTGAAAATCTCAGTGTCTGGATGATAACAATTGTAAGCTGTGGAAAGGTACATTCATTATAATATTTTGAGGTTTTAGGGTAGATTCCAACCGCACCTTTCTGTAACTATACTTCACCAATTTCGCGCACGCTTCAAGGGGCTTTTGAGAAAGAATAATAAAATTATCCACCTTCACCCCATTGCGGGTACGGGTGACATTGATCACTTTCCCGGGCGATTCGTGGTCCCATACTTCGGACGCATCTGCGCGTGAGTTCTGCATGAAGCGGGAGAGCCCGCCAAGGTCCAGGTTCTGGCTGGATATCATCCTTGGCTTGGATGCCAGGATGATCGGATCCCCCTGCTCCAGCACCTGGCCGACTTGGACGACACCATCCTTGTCCAGCTTGTCCAGTTGCCTGTTCTCAAACTTGTCCCGGAACAGCCCCTGGTAGTGTCCCTTGCCGCCCTTGATGCCGTTCTTGTAGTCCATTGACCGGGCGTAGGCGGCCTGGGACTTGAGCCGCTTGGCGAAGCGTTCGCTGATAACGATCGCATCATCCATGGAGGCGCCCTTGTAGGGGATCACGGCGATCCGGGCGTTGAGGCCCATCGCCTGGTTGCCCTGGTCATCGGTGTAGTTGCTCTTGGCGAGAATCTGTCCGGGCTTTACGGTGTCGCCCTTCTTCACCAGCGGGGTGTTGGAGATGGCGCTTTTGCGGTTAAAGAGGAAGTTCCTGTAGAGGTCCTTGATGATCTTCTCGCCGTTGGGGGTCTGGAGCTCGATCTCATCGTCTGTGATATTGCTGACAACCAGGGGCTGGTCCGAATCATTGAAGACCGCTCCCAGATGCTTTCCCATCACCTTGTCAAAGGAATCCCCTGTCTCGCCGTCTGCCAGGTTCTGCACGAGCGGTGCCTCACCGCCCTCGATCGGCATCGCCTGGTTGAAGAACCGGGCCCCGTAGAAGGTGCGTGTGCCATGCACGGCACTGGGCAGTGGCTGCAGGTTGGTGTGGCTGCCCAGCAGGCGGGTGGGCGACTCCAGGATGAAATCCACCTCGCTGTCGGGGGTATTGATGAACCCGGTTAAGGACCCGGAGTAAAATTAACTTTGAGGTGATTGGCGGGGTTAGGGAAGCCTCACAAAGCCGGACTCCAAGATCTATATCAGGGCGCAGGTCCTCCTGCGCCCTGATATAGAATCCATGGAGTGTTTTCTTTTTGGGGGTTGCAGAAGCATGGCAATCGCCGCTTCCCCCTACCCTGAATTGATTGGTCAGGCAATGCCCACTGCTGTCCTACGATTCACATCATTAGCCCAGGAGAACAGCAGTACCTCCTAACCAGCTTAAACCTGGAGCATGCGACATATTAGAGTCGCAAGGGCTCTGCTTTCAGAAAGACTACTTGCGACAGGACCTTGCGCCGTTTCTCCCAATCGGGCATACAGCGCGTCAGTAGCCGATAAAACCTTGGCGAGTGGTCATGGTGTGCGAGATGGCAAAGTTCGTGCATGATGACGTATTCGATACAGTGGACCGGGGCATAGATCAGCTTCAGGTTGAGGGTGATCCTACCGGCGGAGCTGCAGCTTCCCCAGCGTGTCCGCATATTCCGGATAGAGAGTTCCGGTTCGCTGATTCCGTGGCGACCAGCGACTTCCATACAAGCCTCAAGGTAGCGACGGAAGACTTCTTCCGCACGGACGCGATACCAAGCATCGACTGCCGCCTTCACTTTCGTCGAGTCAGTCCTGTCGGGCACAGTAACAAACAAATACCGACCGCGAAGCTTGGCAGGGGTCCTGTCTCCTGTCTCAACCTTCAGCCGATATTGCCTCCCAAGATAAACAAAGGTTTCGCCGCTAATATACTTGTGGGGCATCGGCAGCGGATGGAACTCTTGAAACGAAGCCAACTGGCGAAGGATCCAGCGGGCCTTCGAACGCACGGCTTCCCTGGCCTCCTCCTCGCTGTAATGGCTAGGAGCATTAGCCACAACATTGAGATCCGGCTTCACGGTGATTCGCAACCGTTTCCGATCTGAGAACTGGAGACGATAAGGGATGCGTCGCTCGCCGTAAACGAGGATTTGCTCCGAAGGCTCAATCTTCATTGGCAATCGTAATCTCGATGCACTTGTCGATCAGCATGTCCTGCACCTCGAGAGGAATCTCAAGACCCATGTCATCGATTACCTCGAAGAAGATATCATCGATCTCGTTTCGCATCCGATTGAGCGCATCCGGATTATCCCGAAAGTCCCGGATCTTATGCTCTCCAAGGCGTTCCTGAATTTCCAAGGCGATCCGGATAGCAGCTTTCGGCTCAGCTTTGTATTCCTTCATCTCCTCCCTCACGACGCCGTAGTAGCGTCGGGCCATGTCGCGGGCAGCCAGTTCCTCCGGCACGTTGTCATCCGTATGGGTAGTAACCTTGGTGGCGATGTCCTTGATCTTCTCAAGCGCCTCGATGGCCTCCATGCGCTTCTTGTGCAGTGCTTCCAGTACATCACTGAGCATTTTTGAGAATTTGGCGTAGAAGGCCGGATCCTTCTCCATTTCCTGCTCGATCGTCCTCTGCGTCGCCGATGCAATCATGTCCGCTTTGGCCTCGGTACTCTTCCCTTGGTCCTCAAGGACCTCTTGTCGTTCATTAGCGTCGAAAAGATTAATAGGATCACAAAGCTGCATGATCTCGCCGGCGCTGACGTGAGTATCGATGAGTTTCCGTATCTTCGGTTCGTATTCGGAGAAGTCTATACGCTCCTGGAAGCGGATGGAGGCTTCCGCCCGAAGGTTGGCGAAGAACTTCAGGTCTTGTTTATAGCGCTGAATCGTATTGTCCGGTGTTTTTTCGAGGAAGTTCGTCGAAGCCAGAGCCATCGCGAGCGTCCGCGAGAACAAATTAAAGCGGTCGTAGAATCGGTTCCGCTTCTCTTCGTCACGCAGGCTCTCGGCAAAAGCCTCCGCGTCTGTAGTTCCCTTCATGCCGGGAAACAGCTCCCAAAGATCTGAGTGATACTGTGGCAACTTGGCAGTAACCTCCTCAAGGTAGTGGACCGTCTCCGCGAGATCCGACTCGTCGAAGTCTGCCAGCTGAGCATAGAAGTCGATCGCGTCGTCCAGCTCCTTAATCACCCCACTGTAGTCAAGAATCAGCCCATATTCCTTACCATCGAAGAGCCGGTTCACCCGGGCGATCGCCTGAAGGAGTGTGTGCCCCTTCAAGCTCCGGGCCAGGTAAAGCACCGTGTTGCAAGGCGCATCGAATCCGGTCAGCAGCTTGTCAACCACGATGATGACTTCCGGATCCTCCCCCTTCTTGAAAGCATTGATCAGTTGCTTGTTGTATTTCTCCTCGGTCCCGTAGCGGTCCATCATCCGCTCCCAGAAGGCTTTCTCCTGTGCAGAAGGACCCTTTTTGTCACTCTCATCGCCCTCTCTGGCATTCGGACCCGAAATCAGAACCTCCGTTCTGATCTGTCCAAATTCATCGAAGCATTCCTTATACAGCAATGCAGTTGCCTTGTCCGGGGCGACCAACTGCCCTTTCATGCCAGTACCCTGGTAGTTCATCGCGTAATGCAGGGAGACATCCCACGCGATCATCCGCACCTTCTGCTCAGCCTTGTTGAGTTGCCGCTCTGAAGAAAATTTCCGCTTCAGGTCGGCCTGTTGATTCTCGCTCAAGCCAAGTGTGAGCTTCTCAAACCAGCTGTCGATGGGGCCCTGATCAACGTCCTGCGGCACATGCCGGGCTTCGTAGAGAAGCGGTGTCACTGCCCCATCTGCGACCGCCCGTGAAATCGTGTAGGGCGGTGTATAAAGCGCACCAAATTTGGCGAAGGTATTTTTCTTCGCGTTTTTAGCCAGCGGGGTCCCGGTGAACGCAATAAAGCAGGCACCTTTGAGCGCCAGTTTCATCCGGGCATGGTGTTCCGAGTAGTTGCTCCGGTGTCCCTCATCGACGAGGACGAAGGTGTCGCGAGTGGCTTCCTTTAGGTTCCGGTTCTTCGCCGCCGCCTCGAATTTGTGGATCAGGGTCGTAACGACGTGTGCTTTGTCGTCACTCAGGAGCTGAACGAGGTGTTCCCCGGTGCTCGCTTGTTCGGGCTCCAGACCGCAGGCACGGAAGGTGCCCAGGATCTGGTTGTCGAGGTCGATCCGGTCGGTCACCAGGATCACCTTCGGGGTCAGGATGTCCGGGGCCAGAGCGAGGGCCTTGGCTAGCATCACCATGGTCAATGACTTGCCGCTGCCCTGGGTGTGCCAGACCACCCCGCCAGCGCGGGGTTCGGACACATCGCCGCCCCGGATCCGCTTCAGGATGTCCTGCACCGCAAAGAACTGCTGGTAGCGGGCGATCTTCTTCACCCCGTTGTCGAAGACGATGTATTGGTAGGTCAGCTGCAGCAGGCGCTCCGGACGGCACAGGGCGTAGATGGCTCGGTCTTGCTCGTAGACTTGCCGTCCCTCGTTCTGGAGCTTCAGGAAGGCCCCGGCCTCCTTCTCGAAGGGCGTCTCCAACAGTGGGGAGTCCTCCGGCAGCGGACGGCTGATCAGCTCGCCGATGGACTCATCCAATCCATGCTCCCGCCAAACGGTCCAGAACTTTCGGGGCGTCCCGGTTGTCCCGTATTCGGCCTTGTCCCGCGCGAGGGCGAAAAGGAGTTCGGAATATAGGAACAACTGTGGTATTCCGTCCTTCTGCTGGTAAGCCTGAAGCTGTGCAATGGCCATCTCGATAGGCTGCTTCTTCAAGTCGCTATAGGCGCTGCGCTTGCACTCGATCACGCCCACCGGGATCCCGTTGATGAAGAGTACGATGTCCGGGATGTAGTGCTTCTGCAGGCCGACCCGCTCCACCTTGAACTCGGCGGTGCAGTGGTAGCGGTTGTTCTCCGGGTTCTTCCAGTCGATGTAGGCGATGGAAAAGCTCTTGGTGTCGCCGTCCACCGTCTGGGGTACTGCGGTGCCGAGGCAGAGCAGGTCGTAGACCTCCTCATTCTGGTGAATCGCTCCGGTGGCCCGGAACGCCTTGAGCGCCTGCACCGCGTTGGCGATGGCGTTCTCGGTGAATACGTGCTCTCGCCCCTTAAAGGTGTAGCGGCCGTTCTTCCGGATGAACTCGGTGAGGATCGGTTCGAGGATGGCGGCCCCCATCCGCCCGCCACGCAGGTCATTGCATCTCTCGGGAGGAAGGTATTCCCAGCCCATCTCGATGAGGAGCTGCAGGGCCGGAAGCTGGCTCTGCACCTTCTCGAGGTAGCTCGGGGTTTGGTAAGGAGTCTGCTCTTCCATGATTAGATTAAGTTCAGACCTTCACGCGGACTTGGCCGGTGAGGAGCTTTTGCATGAGAGCTTTTTTCTGCTGCTTGAGGGCGTTCAGCTTTTCACCAAGCGTCTTGATCTCAGTGTCCGCCTCGCAGAGGACACGCCCAATAGCCTTCTGTTCAGGAAGTGGCGGCAGGTCAATCGACAGCTTGAAGAAGTCGGAAGCGTTCAGATTCAGCAATCCGTTGTTCCTTACCCCGGAGTTGATCCAGCGGTAGAGATTCTTGTTGTGCAACCCGGCGAGGAAATACTGCTTGATGAAGTCAGGGTCCGCCTGCTCCTCATCCAGCCGGAAGGAGTAGAACACATTGGGAACCAACCCCTCGTCGTATTCCGAGAGTTGATAGACGCAGCCCTGCGGGTAGCGGTAGGAGTTCCCTTTGTTGTAAGCAAACTCTCCACGTTTCAGCACGACGTAGTTCTCGACCTGCTTGCCGGCGATTACACGGCTGAACTTGTCTTGTTGAGATACGAACCCGGTTCCAGCAGTGATGCTGAGGACGGGATAGCCTTCAGGATCGTCTGCGACGTCCTTCAGTCGCGTACAGAGGTCGTCCAAAATAGTCTCAGTCCACTCCCCCTCAAACCCCGGCAGGCGTTTCTTGCCGGTGAGGAGCTGCTGCATGAGGGCCTTCTTCTGCCGCTGCTTGGCTTTGATCAGATCGTCCGTCACCTCAATCGCCTCGTCGCAGGTGGAGAGGATAGTGGAAATCCTTGCTTGCTCGTTGATAGGTGGGAGTGGAATTGAAAAATCTCGAAGATCTCTAAGGGAAATGTTTGGTCGAGCGGCATCAACCTGCATTTCAAGAATGCGATGAATTGTGTCAGGTGCTTGGAAGTAGAGAGCTGTGAAGGCAACTCGGTCAGCTTCTTTCATTCGGAAAACAGCGACAGCTTGATTCACATTAGATATTCCCAAATCATCGGCAACCTTGCAAGATCTGCCAATAGAAGCGCCAACCAGGTTGATTAGAATATCATTCACTCTGAGCTGAGTTCGCTTCAACTTCTTGTTGAACTCAACCGGAAGAAACTTCGGCCTTGAAATATCCAGGAATCCGTCTCTGACATTTTCGCTGGTAATGAAAAGCATCCCAGAGTCGCAATAATCAAAACCTTGCCACTTTGGGGATGCCCCTTTGCTAATGAGGGTCGTAAGGCTATCACCTGTCGCAACTTTCCACTCTGCTGGAATCCACCCAACCTTTGTCTCCTTGTAGCCGGTTCTGTTGGCATTGGGATCACTCATGATTTGAATCCCAGCTCCTTCAGGTAGCCGTCCATCTTCGCCTCAACCTCGGCCAGTTCGCTATTGATGCGCTCGATATCCTTCTGCACCTCTTCCATATCAATCTCGGGCTCCGGCTCAAAGGTATCGACGTAGCGGGGGATGTTCAGGTTGAAATCGTTCTCCTCGATTTCCTCGAAGCTCGCGAGGTGGGAGTATTTGTCGATGACGGTTCGGTTGTGGAAGGTCTCGACGATCTTGTCCATGTCCTCCTTGCGGAGCCGGTTTTGGTTGGTGCCCTGCGCGAACTCGCGAGAGGCGTCGATGAAGAATACGTCCTCCTTCGCCCCGGGCGTGCGTCCCTTGTCGAAGATCATGAGCGCGGCCGGGATACCGGCACCATAGAACAGGTTGGCAGGTAAGCCCACAACCCCGGCGAGGGTGTTCTGCTCGATCATGTATTGACGGATTTTGCCCTCCTGGCCGCCCCGGAAGAGTACCCCGTGGGGCACGACCACGCCGACCCGGCCCTTGCCCTCCACCGCAGTGGCGACCATGTGGCTGATGAAGGCCCAATCCCCCTTGCTCTTCGGGGGTACACCTGCGTGGAAACGGTTGTATTGATCAGTGGCGGCGATCTCCTGCCCCCACTTGTCCAGACTGAAGGGCGGATTGGCGACTACGACGTCGAACTTCATCAGGGCGTCGTTCTCGACCAGTTGCGGGTGGCGGATGGTGTCCTCCCACTCGATGCGAGCGGCATCGACCTCGTGGAGGAACATGTTCATCTTGCACAGCGCCCAGGTACTTCCGTTCATCTCCTGCCCATAAAGCGAGAAGTTTCTCGCACCGACCTGCTGGGCGGCCTTGATGAGGAGCGAACCCGAACCGCAGGTGGGGTCGCAGATGCGGTCGCCATCCTCCGGCGCCACGAGGCGGGCAAGCGTCTCCGAGACCTCGGAGGGGGTGTAGAACTCGCCGGCCTTCTTCCCGGCCTGGGCGGCGAAGCGCGCGATCAGGTATTCGTAAACGTCGCCGACGATGTCCATGTGGCCGACCCGCTCGGGCCGCAGGTCGAGTTTCTTGTTGGCGAAGTCCTCGAGCACCGTCTTGAGCCGTTGGTTGCGCTGGCGGGTCTTGCCGAGGTTGGCCTCACTGTTGAAGTCGATGTTCCGGAACACGTTGTGGAGCTTGGCCTTGTTAGCATCCTCGATCTTCTCCAAGACCGTGTTGATGTGCTGGCCGATCTCGCTGTCGTCCCGGTGGGCGTAGAGGTGCTCGAAGGTGCAGTCCTCCGGGACCACGAAGCGCTCCCGCGACATGGCGCGGTCGATGCGGGTCTGGTCGCCTTTGTATTTCTTTTCGTATTCCTCGAGCTTCGACTTCCGCACGTCGCTCAGGTATTTCACGAACAGCAGGGTCAGGATGTAGTCCTTGTAGAAGCCCGGATCGATCACCCCGCGGAAGGTGTCGCAGGCGCTCCAGATCACGTTGAAGATCTCGTCTTTGGTTTGTTGGTCGTTCATGGGATGTGATGGTTTAGGATTCTAGAGATGCGTTGCGTGCATGCAGGCGGCATTGGCTAGGGAATGCTTCTTCTTGGCAAGTTGGGCAAGGAGTTGGGCTTGCTCATCGGCCAGAGCACTCAGCTTGATAATCTTCTGCTGGATCTCCATAGAGGGTATAGGGAGCTTCAGGCTCTCCACCACGTCCCGGGTCACGATAGGCATATGGGCGCCTACAGTGGACAATCGCTTAAAGTGATACTGAGCTGCCGGTTGGTTTAGATACCACGCGAGATAAGTGCCGGTGACCTCCTGTTTCGGCCGGAGGACAAAAAAATAAGAACCAGCCAGGGTGGGCTCCGGGAATTCTGGAACTGCAAATGCAAAATTCTTCTGACCCCGTGATAGAAAAACAACGTCGCCTGACCGTAGGGATTCGTCTCGGTTGGAAGAAGTCGGAGTTAAGCGAATCATGTCAGACGGGTCGATGTGCGTGCGCTCTGGATTAAAGTCGCGGATCTGGAGGAGACAGTGACTCCCGTCGGGGTCATTTTTGATGGCTTTGCGGGACTGGTAGCCCGCGCTGATCGTGGCGATTTCTGAGATTTTATAGTCCATTATATCCCTTAATTACTAGCAGTATGCATGAAACTGATTCTAAATCAACAAAAAACCTTGACAATTTGATGCGGTATGCCTTATACTGCGTTTATGAATTCAGAAACCTGCATTGCAAAAGAAGTCCCGAGTGAGGATACCGAGCTCAAGGATGTCACGAAGAGTAGACACATCAAAGACGTTGACCGGCACATGCTTTGGGGCCGCTCGGGCGGCCGATGCCAGTTCCGCGGCTGCAATAAGCCCCTATGGAAGAACCCACACACGCATGAGCCTGTGAACATAGCAGAAGCTGCACACATCTATTCCTTCAGCGATAACGGCCCAAGAGGAAATGAAGGAATTGATGAGGACCACCTGAACACCTTCAAAAATCTCCTGCTTGCCTGCCACGACTGTCACAAAACAATCGACAACGAGCAAGCTTCGGGAACGCGCTATTCTGTCCAACTCCTCCAAGACTGGAAAGCCGCCCATGAAGAACGCGTGGAACTAGTAACCGGCATTGATCCGGACCACAAGAGCCACGTGATTCTGTATGGCCGTGCAATCGGTGGAGTGCACTCCCCCCTCAGTTTTGATCGAGCTGCCAAGGCAATGTTTCCCGATCGCTACCCGGCGGAGAGCATCCCGATTGAACTTTCAACGTTGGGAAGCGACTCGACAGAAAGAGATGCTGACTTCTGGCAGTCTGAGGTGAGAGACCTACAGCGTAAGTTCGGACGCAAGGTGCATGATAGACTCGAAAGCAGGGAGATTGAGCACCTATCGGTATTCGCAATAGCGCCAATGCCGCTGCTCATCAGTCTAGGTACGCTTCTTACCGAGATTAGGGATGTGGCGGTTTACGAGCCTCACAGGGAACCCAAGGGCTGGGCTTGGCCTAATGAGAAGAAGACCGTTGAGATAAAGGTGGAGAAACCACAAGAAACTAGCGGCCCGCCCGCTCTGGTTTTCTCGCTGAGTGCCACCATCGACGACTCGAGAATCCACCGGGTGCTGGGTGATGATGCCGCGATCTGGCGAGTGACAATTCCTCAGCCTATACAAGGGTGCATACGCTCGCGCCAGGACCTAGCAGTTTTCCGTCGAGTCGTCCGAAAACTCCTCGACGAAATCAAGACCGCGCACGGGGACGATACCACTCTATCAATATTCCCAGCGGCACCCGCATCAACAATGGTAGAGCTCGGACGTATACGTCAGCCGAAGGCCGACATGGACTGGCTGATCTACGATCAAAACAGGGATCTTGGCGGGTTTAACAAGACGATCCAAATCGTGGGCGCGGACCTGCAAGCAGCGGGGAGCTGAATTTATGAAAAATAAAGATCAAATAACAAAAACGCTCCGGGAGCTTATTGAGCTTCTGGATATTCCACCGAGTTACTACGACAAGGCAGTGGCTCGCTACAAGTCGATGGCGGATCACTTTCATCGACCTCAATCCGCGATCAGGCATCTTGACCCGCTAGTTCATCCCCAAGGATCCTTCCGCCTCGGAACAGTTACACGGCCTATATTTCCGGACGAGGGCTACGACCTGGATCTCGTGTGCCGGGTCCTGGCGAACAAGGAAAACCTGACCCAAAAAGACCTGAAGGAACTTATCGGCGAGGAGGTGATTTCCTATTCGAAAGCTCAGGGGTTCAAACAGCCACCCAAGGAAAAAAGGCGCTGCTGGACCCAGCAGTATCAGGACGATGTGAACTTCCATATGGATGTCCTTCCCGGCATTCCTGCAGGTGAGCGGTATCGCCAGCTGCTTCTGGAAGCCAGGGTTGATAAGCGACAAGTGGATGAGGCAATCAACATCACCGACAAGGAGGAAAGCAACTACGCGCAAATCAGCCCCGACTGGCCACGTAGTAATCCTCGTGGATTCGCTCTCTGGTTCGAAGAGCGCATGGACGTCGGTGGTCATGCCACCTCATCCCGCAAGATACTCCTTGAGAGCAAGTCCTATGGTTCGACCGATAAAATTCCAGCCTACGCGCTCAAGACTCCCTTACAGCGCGTCGTGCAGTTGCTAAAACGCCATAGGGACCAGATGTTCAAGGATGACCCCGACGGAAAGCCGATCTCGATCATCCTAACAACCCTTGCGGCCAGAGCCTACCAAGGTGAAGCTGACATCGCCGAGGCAATCGCGGGAGTATTGAGTCGAATGGGTGACTTCGTTTCGGCTTCGAAGCCAAGGATACCCAATCCAGTCGACCCGACCGAAGACTTCACTGATCGCTGGGATGCCACTAAGGAGAATAACTTCTGGAACTGGCTGCGTCAGGCGCGTGAGGCCTTCGCCTATCTCGGACGGGCAACCACCGAAGCCGAACTCATCGAGGCATGTAAAAATGACTTTCGGTTAACTCTGAGCTCTGATGCGGCCAGGAAGGTGCTCGGAAGTGCTGTGGGTGCACCTTCGATTGTTGGGGTAACCAAGGTTTCTGATTCGGCACCGTCATCTTGGGCACCGTAATGAGAGATCCGTGCGAAAAGCGTCATGCTGCTTTGGGCCTGGCGGAGTTCCAGGAGCGTTTTCCGGGGCTCCGGCTCACCCACCTCTCGGACTGCGGTCTGCAGTTCGAGGGGCAGATGCTTTTCCGCGCAACCAAAGCTGGCTTCGATGAGATAACCGATCAATACCAGCTTCGAATAGTCGTTCCGGGCAGTTTCCCGGAAGGGCAGCCCTCGGTTTACGAGACCAACGGCCGAATAGCAGCTGACTATCATAAAATGTCCGACAACAGCCTGTGCTTGGGAAGCCCGATAGGAATTCAGGTAGAGATAACTCAGCAGCCTACATTGGAAGGGCTGGTCGACCGGCTCATAATCCCCTACCTCTATAATCACAGCTACCAGCAACAAGAAGGTCAACTACCCGTCGGTGAACTAGAGCATGGAGTGTCTGGACTGATCCTCGACTACGAGCGACGCTTTCGCCTTAAAGGTGCGAAGCAGTGTATTGAAGCACTCAAGCTGTTAGCGATTAAGAAGAATAAAGCGAACAAGAGGCCATGCCCCTGCTGTAGTGGTCGCCGCCTAGGACAGTGTCATAGCAAACACCTCACTCCACTTCGGTGGTATGGCTCCCGGAAATTTTATAGGAAACAAATTGAATACATAACCGAACTTATCGACAGGTCACAGTAACCAAAGAAAACAGAAAGGTAGAAAAACTTCTATACTTCTCATCAAGCCCAGGTCAGCTTTTGGGGAGCACGTCAAAGGGGTCAGGTCACTACCGCTTGCGGCGCTTTACAATGACTAGGCCAATCGCGGCACGTCACGAGGATTGCGGCCTAGTGGAAGCTACATTCGTTATCCTTTGAGCACAAAAGCACTCCGGTTCACTGCGCACCTTAGGGCGACGCGGAGCGGGCGGGTCGGAAGCCTTGGTCGTGGTAGACGATGCCTGGGATGCGGTTGAAGCGGGCGGCAGATCGGCAGTCCCGTGCGTAGCTGCCTAAGTTGGTGCCGAAGTTGCTGCCGAAGTTGCCACCCCGGATCGCCCGGCGCGCGCCCGAGGCGGTGCCAGTGGGATCCGTCACGGTGCCCGGATAGGTGGCAGCCCAATCCCAGCACCATTCAAACACATTGCCCGACATATCGTACAGGCCCCAAGCATTTGCCTGCTTGCGACCCACTGGATGCGTGTTGATTCCGCTATTGCCTCTATACCAGCCGATCTCGTCCAGAATCGGATCGACAGGTGATTCGCCAGTGTAGGTGATCGGACCGTTGTAAAAGGCGGTGCTGGTCCCCGCGCGGCAGGCATATTCCCACTCCGACTCCGTGGGCAGTCGGTAACCATTGGCAT